>JAADHI010000117.1 GCA_013151935.1 Candidatus Manganitrophaceae bacterium | reverse complement strand
TTTTTCATTTCAATTGGCATATAGTCTTCTTCGTGTTTTGCCATGATCATATGAGAATGAAAAATCTGGTCTTTATCCCAATAGCCCTCGACGACGGCCCCTTTTCCTTCTTTAAATAGATCCGGCGGGATCCCCTCAAATGCCACAGGGATGGTTTCCGCACCATCGGTCAGATCAAAGCTAATTTTGAGCGTTTCCGGCACCACCTTCATGCTGGCTTCAACCACCATGCCCGCCACGCGCATCTTTTTTCCGTAAAGATCCTGCTCAAGCGTCACGACTTCTGAAGGCGTCATAAAATAAACCAAGTTTTCACCAAAATTCCCCAATGCGAGATAGGAAAGCCCGGCGATGACCACCAAAACACTTCCAATAATCCCTATCTTTTTACCTGACATCCTCAGACCTCCGCTTGGTAGACCTTTTCGTCCTTGATCATAACATAGAGCAAAGCCACTCTTCTTTCCATACTAAAAATCAATAAAATCAATGGGATAAGTGAAAAAACATAGGCCGAGGTAATAAAACCGTAGTTCGGAGTAAGCGCAATTTCACCCGCTTCAAACACACCCTTGTCTGCTTGCCAACGTCCAATCACCACAATTGTTTTTAGGTCACGTAATGACTCTCTATCATCTCCTGAAAAAACAACTGGGGCCTTTGCACCCTCACTCGAAAGACTAAAACGAAAGGGCATCCCATCTGATCCCCCTTTTAAACTACCTGCATCAATCATCCCCATTAAACGTTTCTCTGTATTTGGAGACTCACTCAGCAAAACCTTCGGTGAAATCGTACGCACCTCTCTATCGTAACGAGAGATCGCAAGAAAACCGATCACGGAAAAAACAACAATTAAAATACTCCAACGCAGATACAAACCCTTCACAGCACCTCCTTCTGGAGGGGCCATATGCTACTCAAACTGTCCCTCACTCAAGAGACGACCCTGCTTTGCTTCCAGCAAATGCTGTAAATAGAGCATTTGTGTACGAACCATCAGCATGTAAGCAAAAAGAATTGAAACCCCCACGCCCATCAAAGTAAAAGGCACCATCATATCTGGAGCGATACTGATTCCTCGAGTGGATATCGACGAGGGCTGGTGAAGCGAACGCCACCATTCAACAGAGAAATGAATAATAGGGAGATCGATAAAACCAATAATGGCCAAGATGGCACAAAATGTAGCCCCTTTTTCCTTATCCTCTAAAAAGGTGCGCAACATCAAATAACCGACAAGCGTTAGAAACAAAATAGCAAAAGACGTGAGGCGAGGATCCCAAACCCACCAGGCATTCCAAGTGGGCTTACCCCAGATGGAGCCAGTGAGTAAACCACCCGCCGTAAAAAATAAAGAAAGCCCTGCTGCAGCATGACAGGCATTATCTACGACCGACTCACGTTTCCAGAGGTACCAAATACTACAAATAAAAAGCGTGAAGTAGGACAACATTGCAGTCTGCACAAAAGGCACATGAACATACATGATGCGGACCACTTCACCCTGATAATAATCAGGAGAAGAAGTCACGAGCCCTGTGTAGAGACCCGCAGCAATGAGAATTGCCGCGACAAAACCAAACCATTTTTCAAATCTGCGGAGCCAGCCAATAAAACGTGTTGCGACCATTTAAAAATACTCTTTTTTAATTCCTGATTTTAAAGATGCGTTTAATAATCCAATATAAATTCAAAGATCCAAAACGAAACCACGACGAATATTACATCGAAAACCCCCAGCAATTCAATCCAATGCTGATAGCTCGACAAGGGATCTCCGCTTAATGCTCCGCGTGTTGCCTCCACCGCACCAATAAAAATAGGGACAGACAAAGGCAAGAGCAAAATAGGGAACATGACCTCACGTGCGCGAATCTGCACCGTCAACGCCGAAAAAAGCGTACCGAGTGCGGAAAGACCAATCGTCGCAACCGTTGATATTAACAGAAGCGGAAGGAATTGATCAAGAAGTGTCAGATTAAAAAACAACACGAACAAGGGGAACAGCACGATCTCAACTGTCAACATGAATAGAAGGTTCCCTAAAAACTTCCCTAAATAGATCGCCCCTTTCGGCACGGGGAGACACTGAAAGTACTCCATGCAGTCGTTATTGACTTCGATTAAGAAAGATTTTCCCAAACCAATAATCGCCGTGAAACCAAAAGCCACCCAGATGATACCGGGCATTATTTCCTTTAAGGTCTCGGGATCAAGCGAAAAACTAAAACTAAAAATCAAAATCACATTCAGCGCAAAGAAAAACATTGAAGAGATATTTTCCCGATTACGGTACTCACTCAACAAATCCTTCCAGGCAATCCACTTCACAACCCTAAAAAAGTGCATCAGCCTCCACCATCTCTTTCACAGTCAACTCCTTCAAGGTGGAACGACTCAAGACCCCGACACGATCTGCCACTTCTGCAGTCGGCCCACGATCATGTGTTGTCATGAGCACCGCCGCGCCTGCTTTCGTAAATTCACGAATGGTCTCATTCATCATCGCCACCCCGCGCTCATCCAAAGAGGCATAGCCTTCATCTAAAAAAAGCACCTTGGGTTTAATCAACAAGGCCTTCGCAATCGAAAGCCGCTTTTTCATCCCTGCCGACAAATAGCGACTGTGCAAACGGGAGAAGCGGCCAATGCCAACTTGATCCAGGGCTTTTTTTATCTCGGCATCGGTCACACTTCCGCCCCTCACCCCGATGGCAAACTGGATATTTTCTTTCACACTTAAATCATCGTAAAGATAAGAACCATGCCCGATCATAAAAATCAAGGCCCGAAGTTTTGGCCGATCTCGTTTGCCGTCGATCCCCATAATTTCAAAATGTCCAGAAGTGGGACGGTGCAAGGTGGCAAAAATACGTAAGAGGGTTGTCTTTCCGGCACCATTCGGCCCAAAAAGTGCGTAACATTCACCGGGTGCAACCTCTATGGAAATTTCCTTCAGCACTTGATAGTGCTGAAAAGACTTGGAAAGGGATATGCCGCGAATCGCATTCATCAGAATTTAAGAAACCACACAAAATATTTCAGATACGGTAAAGCGGCAGAGTGTATCACGGGGCTTAAAAAAGGGTCAAGGTTGCCAGATAAGACTCAAAATTCTCTTCAGAAAAATTGGACTCAAAGGTTTCATGCGTTTATTTGGGAAAAGAACAGAAAAGAAAAAGAACTTCGAGGAAAACAGCCAGGCAAATTCAAGTTTGTCTTTACGGAGAACAACATCAAAAAGAGAAGAAAAACAAAGGATGACTTAACGCAAGGATCGACTTAAATAATCCGATAAATCGACACAATAGGTACGCCGACATGAGGTCAATTCACACAAGCCTGAAATATTCAAGACCTCCTCCGCAGTAAGGATCTAAATCAAAATAATGAAAATAATTTAAGAAATCCGCCGATCTATCTTCACAGGTTTCTTAATCGGTTCTTTTTTGCCTGCCATCAAAATCAATACGGCAAAACCGACGAGTGAGACAAAAGACGACACGGCAAAGATACTGAAATCCATTTTTTCCTCCGAGGATACAGATAATATGAAATACTGTTTTATGTCTATACTTCGAGTGTATCCGAGGATTTGAATCTTGTCTATTTTCAGCTTTGCTCAAATTAAAGGACAATAATTTCACAAAATAAAATATCCCTTAAAAAGATATAAATTCCACCAAGTGCTTAAAATAAAACAGTAGAATATCCTGATTTCAAGGAAGTTCCTTCAGGAAGATTTTGCGATGCGTTTCTTTCTAAGACGGAGTAACAAGGTTTCAAGAGACAAGAGTCTATTTACATTTCGGGCTTGTGCGACATGTATCTGC
>JAADHI010000050.1 GCA_013151935.1 Candidatus Manganitrophaceae bacterium | reverse complement strand
ATATCCAGACCTTGAAAAACTGCATCAGGTGATTCAGGATAGAGTGGTGACTATTTTTATGCTTTCCAACCAACTCCCCTTATTACAATTGGGTCGTTCGCTACCGGAAGTCGTCAATGAACACGAAAAATACTGTGCATCACAAGGCAGTCACTATTCGCAACGATTTGCAAACCAAACCCACATTGTGGCTTTCAGCGATCCCAATGACATGTTGAGCTATTCAATTCCTGAAGGCTTTAAAGATAAATACCTTGATTCCCGGATGTGTACAACCGTTAGCAATGTCATTCTCAATGTGGCTAATGTTGTCGATGTCTTTGGTTTCGACATTGCCAACCCCATAGAAGCGCATTTAGGCTATGACCATGACGATCGGGTCGTCGCATTGATTGCCCATGGCTTAAGCAATCAAAACATGGCTCCCGTGATTAAGGAACGGTGCAACTGGACAGAACTTGCCCATTAACAGATGAGGAGAAAAATGCTTAAGAACTCAGTATTACAGGTGGATCAGCGGGGTTTAAAGATTAAAGAAAATATCTTCCGACATCTATCTTGTACTGCGTCGCATCCAGCACATTTGTAATTTCAAAAACAAAACGCCCTCGGCTGTCTTCCTCGGAGAGATCAACAAATCGCTCTTCCGTCTCATTGCCTGAGGCATCCATAATGATTCGAATTTTAGGCCGATCGCCTTTCTCTGGATTAGGGTTCGACGCAGCGACGACACCGATTTCCTTGGTATTGAGTAAAACAAGCGATCCAATCGGAAATACCCCAATGGAATTTACAAATAACTTCATGAGCACAGGATCAAAAGCTTTTCCCGAGCGACTCAACATAAAACGTAAGGCCTTATCGGGCGCAAAAGGGATACGGCTGTAAACCCGAGAAGAAGTCAAGGCATCATAACAATCCACAATACACACAATACGTCCCACCAGGGACAGTTTCCGTTTGGTCGCAAGTTTGGGATAACCCGAAAGATCATAATTCAGATGATGTTCAAACGCCCCGATGGCCACTTTCACCGCCATCTCGTGAATTCCCTTCAAACGCACCAATTCCTTGACCGACAAAATTGGATGGCTACGCATGATGTCCCATTCTTCCGGTGTAAAATCGGTGGGTTTATTTAAAATTTCCAGGGGAATATCATATTTTCCGAGGTCGTGAAACAGCGCGGCCATGCCCAGTTCGCTTAAATTTCGTTTGCGATAGCCCAGACGCTGTCCAATTGCTAAAGACAAAATACAGACATTAACCGAGTGGTTGTAGGTGTATTCATCGTGGCTTCTGAGATTCGTCAAACCCAGCAGCGTAGAATCTTCCTGCAACATGAGATCCACCATGGACTGCACCACACGCTTGGAGCGTTTTAAACTAACGGCCTGCTTGAGTTTCAAGCTGTCCATCACCTCTGAAACAGCGCTGACCGTTGAGACATAGGTTTTTTTAGCCAACTCTTTTTTGTCTTTAAATATATCGTCTAAAGAGTCTTTTTCTTTGATCTCTTCGTAAGGTTCAATTTCTGGATTTGAAAGATGGGCTTTGTCTTTTTCCTGTAAAAATCGTTCAAAAGGATCTTCCGAAGTAAGGTCCAGTTTCGCAAAAATAACACAAAAAGTGATCACTTCTCGTTTACTGATTCCCTTGAAAAAAGCGATGCTGCCAAGCTCACGTTTTTTCATCTCATTGATAACAAACATCAAACTCGAAAACCCATCGATGTCGATCTTGAGCTTCGTTTCCCCCAAAAACAAAGCATCTCCTTCAAGCATCAAGACCACTTCAGAATCGTCCATAAACAGCGTTTCCAAAGTATGATGAAATTTTCCGATGGGCTGATCAAAGGCAAGATTGCCCATGCCGTGAATCTGAGCCGTTTTAATCAGAATAGACAACTGCTTGACCAGTTTCTTTCCTGAGTCAGCACGCGCTTCATCGTATGCAAACATGATCTTAAAACTCCTAAAGAGCGACGGGCTAGGCCGCTCCTAATACCCCAAGTGCTTTTTCGCAGGCCTCTCGAATCACCTTGTTTCGCGATTGGCCACCCCCCTGAAGTGCAATAATCGCCGCTGGAGATCCCAGACGCTGCAAGGCCATTGCCGCGCAAAGCCCAAGTTCATCCACATGAATCTTTTTGAATAAACTCCAACGCGTTTTCAGATGTTTTTCAAACTCTGGCACAAGGGAATCTCCCCCCAACTTGGCAAGTGCAGAAAAAATCTCTTTTTTTTCATAAAGCGCTTTCATCTCAAATTCCTTTGTCGAAACAAGGGCCACAAGCAAGGGAAGCGTATCTAAAACCTTTCGTTTCACCAGGCTTTTAATCGCGTAGACACGATTTGAAAGCTCAGAATCATCAATAAAATCAATCAAAAGCACATCAGCCTTTGGATTTTTCATCGCATCCAAAACATGCAGGACTTCCTTTCGTACCTTAAGCTCACCTTAAGCTCTTCATGATGCACAAACTGCGGTAAATGCTCGATCACACACGCATCCCCTGTTTTACCCAGGACATAAATCAAATTACGGACGACAAACCAACGCCGGTCATGCAAACACGCAATAATCGCGTTCACATCCATCTGGGCTAGCTCGACTAAAATATCGCAAAGCACACGTCGAGGCTTCATGGCTTTGACCTCAGCCAAAAGCTCGATCACCGAAGGAATCACCTCTTTTTGAAAAAGTACCATCAGTGGAAGAAATTGATCCAGGGCTTCAGAAGACACACGATTGAGGACATCATCCATCGAAGCAATTCGTTCAGGATTTCCCCCCTGTATCAGTGCTTTTTTCAGTAAATCCACCAATTCAGCAGAAAGTGCTTTCTCTGGATCCAGCATCTCCCAATAAAATTCAAGAATTTTTCGCGCGTGAATAAAATCGGCTTTGAACATGAGTTCTTCAAGAATATTGTCAATAATACCGAGTACTTCTGAAAAACGGGCGACATCTGTTTCAATACGGAGAATGTCAAAGAGCATGCCTTCCAACTCATTGACAATGTCAATCTCTTCTTCCCAGCGTAACTCACGTTTAATGGCACTCACTTCTTCTTCGCTTAGCTTGAAGATATGCAGGGCAGGGATATCGACCCCCTTCGGGACCAGATGGGCGGGGGAAACCACTTCCTGCTGATGCAGTGCCTGCAACTGCTGTGGTTTTGGGGGCTCTGGACGCATCTCTCGACACGTTTCAACAGCATCCATGTCCCCTTTGAGGTCATCCACAACAATATACTGAATATGAGTCAAATGTTTTTCCCAAAGCCGCGTGACAATGTCGTCGTCGGCTCCCGCCTCTCCTTCCGCTTCGTCATCCGCTTCCTGACCGATAATTTTTAGAAAGGTAATCAGTTCTTTTTTTTCGAGACCGGGATAAAAAGACAACTCACGCAAACCATCAATAAACAGCCGAAAAGCAATACTTTCCAAACGATTTAAGTTTTCGTAAATCTGCTGACCCGAGCACAAAATTTCAAACTGCTTGATTCTCAGACGAAGGGGTCCAAAGGATTCGATATGAGTACTCAGCTTTTCGAATAAGCTATTTATAAATTTTTGATGAATGGGGTTGTTCGGGAGGTAAATTTTGAGGGTCTTGGCTGTTTTGGTTAGGAATTGAACCACTTCCTTCGCGGACTGAACTTCTTCTTGATCATAATCAATTTCGTCTTCGGTCAAATCCGTATGATGCTCAGGCATACCACAGCAACTCCGACTGAAAAAACATAACTATATTATAGGCTTCTGGCAATGTCAAAATGTTGCTCATCAAGAAAGAATCCCTCAAGAGACAGAACCGCTTCGGCATTGACAGCATGGGTCTTCTGTGGAAAGATGTCATCCTTCATGAACAGATTCCCTTGACCGAATATGCCTGTCATTATCGCAATCACCGTACTACTACTCTTCTATTTTTTAGGCTACCGCGGCTACTCCCGCAGGATCAGCGAAAAAGTATTTGGCCTCTCCGAGCATGAATTAACCCCCGCGCATAATCCGAAACTGAGAGACGATTACGACTATATCCCGACGGACCGTCATATTCTTTGGGGGCACCATTATACCTCCATCGCGGGTGCCGCCCCCATCATTGGCCCCACGGTCGCGGTCATCTGGGGATGGGGACCGGCCTTGTTTTGGATCGTCTTCGGCACCATCTTCATTGGGGCCGTACACGATTTTGGTGCGCTCGTCCTCTCCGCACGGAAGGACGGTCAAACCATTGGGGGGCTTACAAGCACAATCATCAATCCCCGCGTACATATCCTATTCCAAATCGTCGTCTATTTTCTGGTCTGGGTCGTACTGGCCGTCTTTGCTTTTGCCATCGGGATTCTATTTGACCGCTACCCCGCCTCTGTCATCCCTGTCAATTTCGAAATCATCGTGGCCATCTTAATCGGCTTCATCTTTAGGAAAAAGAAAGGCGGGATTTTTATCCCCTCCATCTTAGCCCTGTTATCCCTCTACGCCATGGTCGCAGTCGGGGTTATGTTTCCCATCTCCCTAACACCACTCATTGGTGAGGGCGGAAACCCCGTCATTGTTTGGGCGGTTTTTCTTTTAATTTATGCCGCGATCGCAAGCCTCATGCCGGTGTGGTTGCTCTTACAACCACGTGACTATATTAACTCACATCAACTCATTGTCGGACTCATCGCCTTATTTCTAGGTCTCTTTATACTTAACCCAGAAATGAACGCACCCGTGCTCAATCTACACCCTGAAGGCGCCCCTCCTCTGTTTCCAATTATTTTTGTGACCATCGCCTGTGGTGCCATCTCTGGTTTTCACGGTCTCGTCGCAAGTGCCACCACCTCCAAACAACTCAATAAAATGGGAGATGCGCGATTTATTGGCTATGGCGGTATGTTGGGCGAAGGGGTCTTAGCCTTAATCGCGACCTTAGCCGTCGCAGCCGGCTTGCCCAACTGGGGTTCTGAATATGAGGTCTGGAACGCCTCAGGAATCAACGCCATCTCAAATTTCGTGGCAGGAGCAGGACATTTTTTAGAAGCACTACTCCTACCAAGACCCTGGGCACAAGCCCTTGTGGCCATTCTCGCCATTTCTTTTGCCGCAACCTCAATGGATACTGGGGCACGTATCCAACGGCTTGTGGTTTCCGAACTGGGAAATGCTCTTAAAATCCCGATACTCAAAAATCGCTACATTGCAACCCTCATCGCCGTGGGGCCTGCCATTCCACTCGTCATGGCAGGTCCCAAAGTCTGGCTGCCGCTCTGGCTCTTATTTGGCACAACAAATCAACTCATTGGCGGCATGACCCTGCTCGTACTTTTTGTCTACCTTTATCGCAATAAAAAACCGCTGCTTCACATCGCCATTCCCATGGTTTTTCTCGTGACCATCACGACAGGGGCAATGATCTACAACATCCTCACCTGGATCTCAGAAGTCAACACAGCAAACGCCTCCGCAAACTGGATGACAATATTGATTGGCACCGCCATCCTCATTCTAGAAATTTGGATGATTGTGGAAGCCCTGCTCATTCTGAAAAAATTGCGGAGGGAACGCCTCGCCCAAGGATGAAGGATCATTCAAGCTTGGGCACAAGCATTTGATCGCCTTTACTGTCCGATTTTGTCGTTTCGTGCTATCCTAAAATACATCAGCTTTATTCCCAGTATCCCACTAAAAATTGGAGAAACCTAAGCTTGACCCGCCGAGTCATTATAGGAATCTCCCCAAGAAAGCTAAGGAATGACAATGCCTGAAAATTCACTAAAATCGACGACAAACAGACCTGATCTAGATTGGAGCCAAATCAAAGAAACCGTCATGATGCTAAGCTTATCTGTCGCGCAAATTGACCGCGCAATGAATGAGGGGACTGACTCTGTCAGTGCATTAACCGACTCTTTTACCTCCATGGCGCAAAGTGCATCGTTTATCGACAAAGCTGGTGCAGCCTTGACTGACACCAAAGAAAAAAACACTATTCTGAAAAACAGTCAAATCATTTCGTCTCAAATGCAGTCTGCCATCGTCGCTTTCCAATTTTATGACAAATTAAGCCAACGCCTCAATCATGTCTGCAATAGCTTATCTTCTTTGTCTGAATTAGTGGGAGATTCGGAACGCCTCTTTAATCCTTCTGAGTGGAAAAGTCTTCAAGAGAAGATCCGCTCAAAATACCCAACCGAATCTGATAAACGCATGTTTGACGCCCTGTTAGCAGGGGCATCCGTGGAAGAAGCACTCCAGGCTTCAGATACCGAGAACAAACAAGAAACGGATGACATCGAGTTATTTTA
>JAADHI010000135.1 GCA_013151935.1 Candidatus Manganitrophaceae bacterium | reverse complement strand
GATGATCTATGGAAACCATGATGCGTTCTGCATGTCGTGTGGGGACGTTGAGACGATATTCTGCGATGAGGTGAGATTCATCCATTAAGGCAATGCTGCCTTCAATTGCGGTGGTTTCAATCGCCAAGATTTTCATTGTATGTGCTTTGTTTGAGTTGAGGGAAAAGAGACTTCTTTAAAGGTGAGGGTGATGGTTTTACTCCCTGTGATGCCTTTGATCGAAAAAGGAAAATCCTGTCCATCGACACGGCGATAGTCGTCCAGTTCAATGATGCTTCGTCGCAAGCCTGTGTGATCAAACAGTTACCCGTTTGACACGAAAGGCGCTGCGCTCAATGATGATTTTGTCGATTAGAATGGCGTGTCCCTCAAAAATCGAAAAGAGGTAAATGGTGAAGTGGGTTTCTGATTTCTCGAGTACGGGGATTTTGGGAAAGGCTGTGTCGGGTAGACCCGCCCGTTGCACCCATCTTAAAAGATCAATGGAGCCAAAAGGGATTTGCCGGCCTGCGATTTCATGAAAAAACTCCAGATCGGCTTCAAGGGCCTGCGGGTCGGCGGCTGTTTTGAGTGAAAAGGAGGTGGCATCAATGTCGAGTCTGAAGAGGTCGCCACCAAAAAGATTAAGACCGCGTAAGTGAATCGTATCTTTTGATGATTGCCAGACGGATTGTATTTTATGATGACCGCGTGTGCCTAAGTCTGCATCAACCTGTACGAGTGCCTTGATGTTGCTGTTCATTTCTGAGCGTTGCTGATAGAGAGAAAGCAGTTCTTGGAGGGAGGCATCCTGTTTTGGGATAGGGGATGTGGTCTTGATTCGTTTGCCGGAGCAGGCGGAGAGGGTGATAAAACACAAAAGCCCCAATAGAATAGTTTTCGATTGTAAAAGACTGTGTTTCATGGGAAATCAATTTCGCCTGTTTCTCGGATGCAAGGTATTTCCCCGTTAGTAAATGCTTTGTGAATCTCTTTATTTGGACTGATTTTATAGTCTCCGTTGTTTTTTATCATAAATCCATCTCATTTTCCCAATTTTCGCCATGCCTGCTGTTTGTCTAGTTGTGCAGCGGTGCGTAGTGCGTCATTACTTTGTTGGCGTAGTTTGAGTCTTCCTGTGTGTTTTTCCCAGTTCCGTATCGTTTGCCTACTCACCCCCAAAAGCGATGCAAGTTCGCTCTCGGTCATCGAAAGTTTCCTGCGGAGTTTCGCAACGGCTGCGCCTGTTTTCGGATAAGGTTTCCTGAGGATCTCGCCGATGCCAAGCGCGCCTCTTTTTTTCCCAGTGCGATTCATCTCCTTTTTTGTCATTGCATTGTCCATCTCGATGCCGAATATCCCGGACAAATCGCTAGAAGCCAGGCGTCGCTTTGACTTTCCAGAACCCTGTGTCAGACTCAGATCTATTTCGGTTTCAATCAGTTCTGAATGATCCAGACCGCGCAACAAAAAAAGTAGTTCAGGAGACGCATCCAGCCTCGCACCAACGCCATAAAGAACGGCAGCTAAGTGTTTGCACAGAACTGACCAATCGAGACAGTCACAATTCAACCTGATTTCTGTCGCCCCAGGAAAGAGTCCATCTTTTTTATCCGTAACGATGGACATTACCGAGGATGACAGTTTTCCTTGAAGCAATTCCAATAGGGAGCTGACATTGCCGGAGCATTGTTTCTTGATCGCCTCCCATTTTTTGTCAGGGAGCTTTTTGATCCCAATATTGATGTGATAAAGCTCAGAACCGCTGACAATCGCTCGGATCATTCCGGTCTCAATCTCCAAATGGCAGACCGAACCATTACGCACATAGCGGCGTCCCCTCGGAAGACGGTTTTCGTAGTCACTGAAGGTTTCCAGATGATCGCACCAGGCCTTGCCCCAGAAGCTGCGGGCAATGATGCGCCCATTGAGCTCGACCGGAAGAATGGTCTCCCCTTTCTTCTGAAGCTTCTGCATCGCTTTTTTTGCTTTTGTCTGCCGTGCCGCCACAGGCACATAAGGTTTGTAGTCATCCCAACTCATCCGACCTTCTGCTCCTGCATGGTGATGTGATTTAAATCCAAGGAAACTAGATCCAAGAGCGCTTCATCACCCAAAGCGGTCAAGAGGGTTTCGGTGCCCCCTTTAAGTAGGTTTTTGCCCAGGGAGATCTTTTCTTCGATTAGTGCATCAATCTTTTCTTCCACCGTGCCACGACAGATAAATTTATGCACCAGTACATTCTTTTTTTGTCCGATTCGAAAAGCACGGTCAGTCGCCTGATTTTCAACCGCCGGATTCCACCAGCGGTCGAAGTGAATGACATGTGATGCCGCTGTCAGATTCAAACCGGTCCCCCCCGCTTTAAGGGACAGAATGAAAAAAGGAGGACCGTTCTCGGCCTGAAAGGCATCCACCAGAGGTTTTCGTTTCTTGACTGCTGTCCCCCCATGAAGGATCAGCCCGGTACGGCCAAAGACGGCATGGAGCAAGTCGGCCAAGGGATCGATTATTTCGCGAAACTGAGTGAAGATCAACACCTTTTCCTGACGTGCGCTGATTTCTTCGCACAGTTTTTGAAGCCGTTCAAACTTTCCACTCTCATGAGGGGCATAACGACCATCACCCAATGACTGGCTGGGATGATTACAGATCTGCTTGAAGCGCATCAAAAAGCTAAGCACCAGTCCACGCCTTTTGATACCCTCACTGGTTTCAAGCGCCCTTCTCAGATCGGCAACGGCTTGGCTGTAAACGACCGCCTGTATTTTGCTGAGGCCGCAGTAGGTTTTGACTTCCGTTTTATCCGGCAGATCGGAGATGATCTTTTTATCGGTTTTCAGACGTCGCAGGATGTAGGGGGAGATCAAGTTTTTAAGCGGCGCAAAGTGGCTTTCTTCATGCCCTTCAAGGCCCTTGATAAAATTTTTGAAAACGGTGGATGATCCGAGCAAACCGGGACAGAGAAAATCAAAGAGCGACCATAAATCGCTCAGTCGATTTTCAATCGGGGTGCCGGTCAATGCGATACGGGCCTCACTTTTCAACTTTTTTACCGCACGGCATTGGCGTGTACCGGGATTTTTAATCGCCTGAGCTTCATCAAGCACGAGTAAACCCCAAGGGATGTCGGCCAGCCAGTCCTGGCGCTGTAACATGCCGTAACTGGTCAGCGCCACATCAATCTTAGCGAGTGCTATTTCGGGATGGGATGCCAAAGCTTCAAGAGACGGCCTGTCGCATTCGGAGGGATGGATAAAAACAATGCGGAGGGATGGGGCGAAGTTCGCCAATTCACTTTTCCAATTTGCCAGCAGGGAGGCTGGCATAACGAGCAAGGTCGGTTTGTGCGGGTTCTTTTTCTCGCGTTTCAAATGCAGCAAGAGCGCAATGACCTGGATGGTTTTGCCCAGACCCATGTCGTCTGCGAGACAGGCACCCAACTGAAGTTTCACGAGCATCCTGAGCCAATGTAAACCCTCTTGCTGATAGGGGCGTAGTTTCCCTTTCAGGGCCTTATCTGCTTCACGCATATTAACTAAGTTTGTGGCGCGTATCTCGGCCAACTGCTCCTTCAGCCAGTTTCCGGCAGTAATAGCAGACCAATCATGGATTTCATCTTTCCTGTCATTTGTACTTCCCAGGTCTATTTCCGCACCGGCAAGAAGACGCATTCCTTCGGCAAAGCTCAATGCCCCGTGTTTTGTCTGTTCTTCAACCTGCTTCCAATGGGCCAGAGCTTGAGAAAGTTTTTCTTGATCCACTTCGACCCATTGACCTTTGAGATAGATCATGCCGTCCTGGGACTTGAGCAAGTCTTTAAACTCCGTTTCCGATAGCCGTTCATCTCCCAAGGCGAAGTTCAAATTGAAGTCAAGCATGGTATCCAGACCAAAGTTATTTTTGCGTTTTTCGCCAATCGACACGGCAATGCGTACACGCTTGCGAGCTCGCCACCAATCCGGGAGGCGAACGAATAAGCCGCTCTCTTCAAAGATCGGCACCTCCTGGAGAAAGGAGTAGGCCTCCTTTGCCGTCCAGGCCAGAGGATGAAAGAGATCTCCCGAATCAAGCAGGTCGTTGACCAAAGTACTCTTTTCTGCTGCGCACTGAACCGGGATAAGCAGATGAACCAGCAGCTTTTTGTTTCGTGCCCCTGCGTATTCCTGAAGCGCCTTGCTCAAGGGTTGAAACTGTAGCTGTCCGCTCCGCCCCAGGCGGGGAGCGTAGGTGGCCATGAAGGCGAATGGGTAATCCGGATCATTCTTGTTCTCTGCCAGATGAAAACAGACTCGACCCACTTGATGCCAGCGAGGCGCATGTTTTTTCAGCCAG
>JAADHI010000025.1 GCA_013151935.1 Candidatus Manganitrophaceae bacterium | reverse complement strand
ACACCCCCTCGTGCCGTGATGAGGGTCGCGATTTTCCCTTCAAGACATCCGGTATATTGATCTCCCTCAAGATCAAAGGTCAGACCCGAACGTACGACATGATCAAAATAGGCCTTTAGTGTAGAAGGGAGCGTAAAATTATACATTGGACTGCCGATTAACAAATGATCGGCTGCTCTTAATTCCTGAATCAAGACATGAGATAGCGCCGTGCTTGGAGAAGAAGATTTTCCCTCTGCTTGAAAGGCCTCAATCATCTCATGGGTTAAATGGGGTACGGGATTAAGGGCGAGATCGCGAAGAATGATCTTTCCTTGCGGATGTGTCTTGAGCCAGTCTGATAATAGTCCGCAAGCCTTCGGGAATGTGATCCTTTGATGCGCGTACTGGCGTCGATACGTAATAATGTTGTCATAAAAAGTCTCCCAGTTGAGGTGTTATTGTAAAGACAAAAGAGTTGCATTGGTAATATTCTTCAAGGCATGTTCAGACCCAATGGATAAACGCATTCAAAACGTTCGCAAACAATGGGCATGTCTAAGCTTGGCTGACGTCCATATCGTGCGAGTTCATTTTTGAAAAAATCCCAATGGGCCTTACGCCAGAATTTCAGAGAAAGATCCCCTTCTCCCTCCAAACTTGCAAAGGCTTCCGTAACTTCATTGAAGGGGATGATTTCAACAACGCTCGTTAAAAGAATGCATTTGGCTTCTCCTGCCCAGTTTGTGATGACGCTGAAATCTCCTGGTTTCGGAATTGTTTCCCCTTCATGTTCGTGAACCCACAAGGCACTCGCGGTCGCTTGTTTTTTTTCCGCCAAGACCAGCGCAAGCAGTTCATTTGCAAGGTTTTTGCTGTCCCCAAAATGCCAGGACGTGTAGGCTTTTGGAGACAGATTGATCTGCGTTAAAGTGGCGATATATTCATGCCAAAGTTTTTGTGGAGAAGACATTTTTTAGGAACCTCTGATCAAAATATTTTATAGATCGACGTGAATGAATTGCTTCGGTTGTTTTCATAAATTCTCCTCTCTCCAATAAGTATAACAGTGGTATTAGGTTGATTTTTCTAGTACTTTTGTGACTTTATTTTTTTTGTTAAACTGAAGTAAAATAGTCGCAACTATTGAAATTAATATCCCCGGAACGACAGACATCGAAATCGACTTCTCGTCGATAAGAAGTAACAATATTGCTACCAACACAGGATTTAGATAAATATATGCACTAATCTGGATTGGGCCAAGTGCGACGGTAGTTACTTGATAAAGGTAAACTGTTGCTAGTGTTGCTCCTACGATAAGATACGCCATATGAAATATTAAGTTATTTTGAATCAAATTCCACTGAAGTGGCTGATTAGAAACTAGCAGGGCAAGCGCCATCCAAAATGAGCCACCTATTAGCGTACACAAAACGAGAACAATCATTTCGTCGTCTCGATATAGAATCTTCATCGCAACTGAATAAATACTCATAAACAATATAGCTGCCAAGAATATAAAATCTCCGTCATTTAATGAGAAAGAAAATAATAATTCCAACTCGCCGCCAAAAATCACCCAGGAAGTTCCTACCACTCCTAAGAGATATACAAAAATTCTATTTTTAGTGACGCTTTCTCGAAATGCAAGAATTGAGAGAAGAGCTGTGATAAATGGAACCAGTGTAAATAAAGTACTCGTATTAAGCGATGTTGTTGTGTTTAGTGCTTCAAAAAGCCCAATAAAAAATGCTGAGTAAAAAAAACTTATAATCATGGCTCTTGGCATAGTCGGTATTATTTTTGTTCTCCAGCGATGTTTGAACAAAACAAACGGAATCAATATTACCGTTGCCCCTATAAAGCGTAACAAAGTCAAAGAGAAGGGATTGATGATTCCCGCAAGTTTTTCAGATGCTAGAAATGATCCGGCCACAAGAATTGTGGCAAGTAATACTAAAAAATGATATTTTATTTTTTTCAAGTTACCCTCCATGAACATGTCTCTATTTTATAAAGACCTAACGACCCATGGTAAGCGGACGGCTGATATGGTCAACTTTTTGTGACACCCCAGTTAAGCGACTTCTTTCATTTCCAAAAATTGCTAATCGTAAACTGGCGTGTAAAACCAAGTTGGCGATACAAATCTTCGGCCATTTCGGAGGCTTGAAGTGTTGCATATTCGCAATGGCGCATTCGTATCAAATGAATGAGATGTTTCATAATCTGGCGCGCGATGCCTCGCCTGCGATAGGCAGGGAGAATGCCAATATAGTGAATGCCAGAGACACCATGTGCTTCGTAGATCAAACCGGTGCCCGCAGCTTCTTTATTGTGCCATGCCATAATCAAATGCATATGTTTATTAGCCGTCATGCGCTGGACGAGAGGCACTGAGATAGATTCACCAAATTCGCCAAAAACCTGAGAGGCCACTTCGGCCCAGACTTGCATCTCCTGTGTTGTTTTGACAGGGCGAACCCGGGTCGTACTGAGCGTGCTGTTCTTGATTTCTTTTAACGACAAAACCATTGCTGTTTGTTCAAATGCGATTTCAAGACCCCTTGAGTGAAGTGTTTTCGCCAGTCGGTCACTTTTTTGTCCCCAAGTTGGAATGGTGCAGTGACGCGTATTTTCAATGGCCTTCTTGATCAGGACATCAATGTCTTCGGGCTGTGGCTGAGATGCCCAATCAAACCAGAGTCGATTTGTCGGTGCGCTCGCAGCGTGAAGCATGTGAGCGCTTTTGACCTTAAATGCATTTGAAGCCATGCATTTCCACAAACTGGTCAGATTGTCTATGTTGGCTTGATGCAATGCCTTCCGATTCATTATTTATCCGTATCTATCCATGATTGATTAAAATGATGCCCAGAACCAAGGCGCCCGCGCCGATCAGCTTCAGGGGTGAAATTGGGATGATCGACGATTGAAACCAGCCAAAATGTCCTGCAATGATCGCTAGCAAAAGTTGCCCGGTCAAGGCATAGGACATCATCGGCCCGATGCCCATTTTGGGAATGAGCCAATAAAACCCCGCCACGGCAAAGGCGCTGAGCAAGCCCCCGGAAAACCACAAATAATGTGGCACGGATTGAATGACTTCGCGCTGCGGCCATTGTTTGTTAAAGACCGCGAAACCCAGCAACATAAACACGAGGCTGCTTGCAAAGGCGATGGAAGTCGCCAGGAGCGCATTTTTTAATAATTGCCCCAGTTGTGCATTCATCATCGCTTGTATCGTAATCGCGCCGCCCGCCACGAAGGCCAGTAGTGATAAATAAGTCATGTATCGACTTTACAGCATGTGTTTGTCGGAAACATTTACATAGGTTGATTTTGAGCCATTTTTTTACGAATACGACTCAGCTGGGTGGGTGTGATGCCGAGATGGGAGGCGATGTGATACTGAGAAAGCCGTTTTACGAGATTAGAATGATCCTTTAAGAAGCGTAGGTACCGTGCTGTGGCATCCTCTTGTACCAACATGACTTCACGGGCTTCTTGGCCGATCAACCAGTTTTTTTCCAAATAGCGAATGTGAAACAGTTTCAAATCATCATTGCTGATGAGCAGCTTGCGATATCCTTGAAAATTGATTTTCAGGAGCTGGGAAGCTTCCAAGGCTTCAATGGCAAATTTCGAAGCGCTTGATGTGAGCAGCGCAACCATGGATCCCGGAAAGGTTTTTTCCGGGAAAAAGATGGTGTTGTATTCATTCCCATTTTGGTCGCTGACATAAGCCCTGAGCAGACCGGAATGCACAAATCCAAAAAACGTGGGGAAATCCCCAGCACGACAAAAATGATCCCTTTTTTTCAAGTGGATGGGGGTGCAGATGTCTTTGAATGCGGCCCAGGTTGCATCCGAAACAGGCGCATAGGCTGTGAGTGCATTTCTGAGTGCCTCAAGAGAGGACGTTTCGTTCAAGGAAGGGGGTTCTCCGCTGTTTTGCCTGAGGGCCGAATTATGGACACTGTTTCGAATAGTGATAGACATCGAAATATTGTCCGTCCTTGAGGACTTCATTTTTTAAAACACCTTCCAAGGTATAATCACATTTTTCAAGCACGCGCATGGAGTTTTTATTTGGGGCAAGCACAGGTGCAAAAAGTTTTTTGTAGTTAAGCGCCGAAAAAGCCAAATTGCTCATCATTTTTAATGCTTCAGGGGTGATGCCTTTCCCCCAATACGCTTCTCCGATCCAATAGCCAATTTCGGCGATGTGTTTTTTCCAGCCCGTTTGAGGGGTGATGCCAACGATACCCACAAATTTACCCTGATATTCAATCGCTTTTACGACGACATCATTTGCAGAAGATCCCGTTTCTAAAAACCAATTCGCATCCTCTTGTGTGTAGGGATAAGGAAAAGTATCGATCAAGTATCGGGAGACGTTTTTATTGTTTGCAAGAT
>JAADHI010000084.1 GCA_013151935.1 Candidatus Manganitrophaceae bacterium | reverse complement strand
GGTTTAGGAATATTTCATCGAAGGTGGACGATGACACAGGAAGAGTCTCTGGAATTGGGTTTGGCTTATATTAAGAAAAAAGAGTGGCAAGCGGCTTTGCATGTATTAAATGAATGTGAAAAACAGCATCGTAGTGCCACGACATCGCCTTTGCCGCCGCGCTTGCTTTCGGCCCTAGGGGTTTCACTGGCGATGGCAGAAAACAAAATAATCTCTGGTTTGAATTGCTGTGAATTGGCCGTGGAAGCAGAGGTGTTTCGCCCGGAGTTACACTATCATCTGGGTCTTGTTCATCTCAAAAACGGGAATAAACGTGATGCCATTTCAGCTTTTAACAAGGGTTTGAAATTTAATAAATCTCATTCTGGTATTATTTTAAAACTTCGTCAATTAGGGGTTCGAAAAAAACGCCCTATCCGCGTTTTACCCCGAAAACACTTCCTCAATAAAGTCATCGGTAAGGTTGCCGGGTCTTAGACCTCAATGATTTAAATGTCGGGTTTCTGCTAAAGGGCCTGCAAAAACGAGTAGGACGCTGCGATACTTCCCTCAGTCCATCACCTTAGAGGTCCTACCAGTGCCAGATGCGGTCATGGTTTTCGATGAGATCCAGTATGCCTTCCCGGTTGACGGTTTTGACGCCAGAGATCAGTTCGGAAAGCGAAATCCCGCGTTTAGCAAGGTCTTCCTCCGCGACGTAAACAGGCACCCCTTTGCCCATGAGTGCAATGAGATCCTGGTCTATTTGCGCGGCGTGTGTTTGCTGCCATTCCCCAAAGGAGATTTCGGGGGCTTTCTGACCCGTGACGCAGTAGTTGACGGCGTTGCCACGAAGTAAGACAGAGAGGTCTGCCCCGGCACCTTTCATCGCGTGGGTAATCCAAACAATGGTATCGTCTTGTTCTTCAATTGTTGCGCGATAGGCACTTTCAATAATATTGAGTGTTTTTGCCATGATCGTTCTCCTTAAAAGAGCTGTTGTTTTATTTTGTCGGGATGATGAGGGTATTGTCCGATGTATTTGCCCAGTTCACTAAATCACCCGGCGTACCGCGTCTGACGCCGGGGACGGCCTCGTTCATTCCGCGTTCGTCCACACAAAGCCCGCAATTGATCCAGTCCACTTTTGATCCTGTTTTTTCCGCGTGGTTCATGATTTCACTCACCCAGTCTTTGGGTAGGGGGTGATTCCATTCGTCCTCTTCAAAACCATGGACCTTGTTTGCGTGTGCGCTCTGTTTTGAAAAGGGGACACCCACTGCACCTTCGTAGGCAAAAACGTTGACGTTGTGACCTCGGCGGACGGCGGTGTCAATCAGCCGAAGTGCCGTCGTGGTGCGTGCATTTTCGAAAGGTGCATCCATCAGACAAAAAGTAAGGGTTTTTTTCTTAGACATGGTAAGCTCCTAGTGCCACAGGGTTTTAACGCCGTCCGCCATTTGATCAATGACGACATCTAATTCAGCCGAGGCGACTCCGTCTACAAGGGCGCTGTCTGTAATACCACGTTCTTGTAGGGACAGATGATCTGCTAAAATGTTTACGCCCGCGGTCGCAAGTTTTGCAAGTGTGCTGTCGCTTGGGTTTTTTCGTGCGGGCAAGACCCCGTTTTGGATGAGGAATAATGTGACTGTATTGCCGCGTTCTTTTAATCCTGAAGCGAGATCATAAAAATAAGCCACGTCATTGACCTCAAAGGAATCGCGCGATTCGATCAGTAAATAGTGGGTCATGATTTTCTCCTTGTTTTCTAAAATGATAAACCGACCTCATTTTCTGAGGGGTTCTAAGACTATCGTTTTTGGGATTATGCCGTCAAGACGTCAGGGCTTTCTTTCAAGCAGTTCTGTGTGATTTTTTTAAGGATCATGTTATATTTGCTGTTCAAGATCAAACGGGGAGCATGCGCGTGTCAGAAAAAAATGCTGCAATTATTATCATCGGAAATGAGATTCTTTCGGGAAAAACAAGGGATGTGAACACCACCTTTCTCACCCGTGAGTTGCGGGAGCTGGGGGTTCGGGTTCAACGTGTCACGGTGATTACGGATGATATTGATGATATTGCACAAACGATTTCGGCGTATTTAAAAGCTTATGATTTGGTCTTTAGTTGCGGTGGCATTGGGCCGACACATGACGATGTCACGATGGCGGGTATTGCACTGGGTGTGAATCGCCCCTTAGTCCAAGACCGTGTGTTATTGGATTATCTGAAAAAAAACTATGGGCCGGTGCTCAACGCCGCACAATTGAAAATGACCGAGGTTCCAGAAGGCACAGAGCTCATCTCTGCGGCGTCTTTGCGTGTTCCCGTGCTTCGTTTTAAACAACTCTATATCTTTCCTGGTATCCCGGAATTGCTGGTTCGGAAGTTTAATGCGATTAAGGAACGTTTTCGAGAAGCCCCTTTTTATTTGGTCAAACTTTATATTGTTTTGCCGGAAAATGCGATTGCAGCCCAAATGCATGAGATCCTCCTACAATACCCCTTGCTGCAATTGGGCTCTTACCCGAAACTACACAAAAGCGATCATAAAGTTGTGCTGACCTTAGAGTCCAAAGAAAAACCCTATTTGGATGAGGCACTTCAGGCCTTACTTGTTTTGCTGCCCGATGACGCGGTCGTTAAAATCGAGCGCTGATTCATGTTTTTTATTCAATCCAGTGGCCCCACAAGGCCAAAGAACAAACCGGCTTCCTGCCAGAGCTTGAGTCTCAGGCCATCTTGCACCCTTTCTCCTGATTTGACCTTCAGTAAGTCATCAGTTACAGGGCTTTGATAGAGCGTGTAGCTGCGTCCTGCTTTATCTTCTAGGCGAAGCTGCGCTGCAAGCTCCCCCTGAATGGAACAGTATCGTGCCCCCAGGAGTTGAAAGTTTTTAAGGTCTACTTCCTTTGAGTGAATTAAAGTGAAATCCAGTTTTGACATCTGATTTTCCAGGTGGGTGTAGCTTTGGCTCGTAAACTCTAAGGCAAGCCGTTTATTGTGATTGAGCACGATTTCTTTGCCCACACTTTGTGTGATGTCTGTTCGGGGCTGAAAAAAGAAAAGGGCGATCATCGCAGCAAGCGCGAGGCCAAGGGCAAGGGGTGGCCGCAGGTATTGCCAAAAAGTAGGGGTGTTATTCGTTGTTTTATTTTTTTCTCCGTAGGCTTTAGGGGCTGTTATTTCAGCCATGGCGACGAGCTGAGCCAGTTTTTTAGGGGAAGCGTGCTTTTCCTCATAATATTGACGTAAATGTGTGTTGAGGGACTGTTTAGGCATGGTTCTCCTTCTCAGCGTGTAAAAGCAGGTGCTTTTTTAGCTTCTGTCGACTCCGGTAAATCAAGCTAAGCACAGTTCCCCGTGGTTGCCCTGTCAGGTTTGCAATTTCTTGCGTGGTGTACCCTTCGATCTCTGAAAGTAAAAGGGCTTCCCGCTCCACAGGTCGTAATATGCTGAGGGCCTTGTCCAGCATTTCTGTATTGGCGAAGATCATTTCGTTCGAGGGCTGAATCTCTTGCTCCGAATACTGAGTGTTGTCCTCCAGGGATTCGATGACGACCAGTTGTGCGCGCCGCTGCTGATCAATAAATCGACTGCGAATGGCTGAAAATAAGTAGGCCCGTTTGCGAGGCCCTCTCGCCCGCAGCACGGCGACCCAGGCGTCTTGCAATAAGTCTTCAGCCTGAGTGATCTCGTGTGTGAGTGAGAGGGCATAACGAAAACCGTGTCGCAAAAGGGTTTTTGTCTTTTCTTGTATGTCTTCTGGCAAAGTCTAACCTTCGAGATGATATTGACGTTTTTTCCCATTGGCCTTGTGGATGATGGCTTGAGTGGCGATCATTGTTGTGCCGTCTTGCAGTACGAGAAAATCAAGATCAACAAGATTGCCTGCGGCATCTTTAAAATCTGCACAGCTCACAAAATAATCGCCCTTTTTCACGATGCCGTCATGTAACTTGACCAGTTGAAGATGGAGCAGTTTGCCTTTAATCGGATCGTAAAGTCGGTAGGTGTCATTGATGGTATTGCGTTCGATCAAGGCTTGCATGGCTATTTTGATTTCCGTGCGTAAATCACCTTGGATGGAGGGGTCATTTCCCGCAAAAGC
>JAADHI010000065.1 GCA_013151935.1 Candidatus Manganitrophaceae bacterium | reverse complement strand
ACACTTGAAGATGAAGCGCCTCAAAATGTCTTCCAAGAAATGGAGAGCCAGGCTCAAGAAATTGCACAAGAACCTGAACCTGTCTTAGAGGACAATGCTTGGGAATCTCCAGAAACACTTGAAGATGAAGCGCCTCAAGAGGCCTTCCCAGAAATGGAAAACCAGACGGAAGAAATTGCGGAAGAGAAAGAAGAAACATTTGCAGCCCCGCCTATGGAAGAACCTGCGCAGAACATCGACTCAGAAGAAACAAAAAAGGCCAAGCGACTCGCAAAAATAATTGTCTCAGACATTGTCATTTACAATGAAAAAAAGGTGGAAAAAGGACTTAAAAATGGCACCTTCTATGAACTGCTGGAAGACGATATTCGAGAGGGACGTGTCCTTTTTGAATCAAGGGTCTCCCAAACACTCTTCGAAGCAGGACTTTACGAAAATGCACTGGAAGACTTTATCAATAGCCGAAATGGCACACAAAATAAAGACACCCTTGACTCACAAAAAAACACAGAGGTTTTTCAAAAAATAGAAAAAGTTGAGCCTAACCCCGAAAACAGCGAGCCACTCGAAGAAAGCAAAGAAGAGAAAGACGCCAAGCGTCTCGCAAATATCATTGTTTCAGACATCATGATCTACAATGAAAAAAAGGTTGAAAAGGGTCTTCAAAATGGCACCTTTTACGAACTTTTAGAAGACGACATTCGAGAAGGAAGGGCACTGTATGAATCCAGGGTTTCGCCCAAAATCCTTGCAGAAAAAGATTACCTAAAAGAAGCCTTTGCCAACTTTGTCAGCAAAAGAACAGCGTCGCTTTCTTAAGGAACCTCTGATTAAGTCTGGGTGGGTTTTCAAGAGAAAAAATGGGTCGATTCAAGGCGCAAATCGCGAGGAATAACCCGTTATTTGCAAGGTTTGCAACGCAGAAATGGGACATTTTAGCCTTTAAAAAACAATTCATGACTTGTTCAGAAGTTCCTTAAATTTTCTGGCAGCATTTTCTCTCCTATTTTTCGTCATCAACAATCAGGTCTCATCGCGTTGCGGTCTATCCCTTCACAAACGGATATTGCTTTCTCTCGATGCTTCGTGTAACCTTTCCGAAATTTTTATAATGGTTTTAGTGAGATTTCAGAATGAAAAAAATGACCATCGTTCTTCTTTTGATCACCCTGAGTACAATATTTTTTCCGGCAAGTGCTCGGGCACAACAACAAGACAATGACATGCTGACCGTCTTAAAGAGTAGCTTCTACGGCGGACTCACAGGGGCATTGATTGGCACGGCCTTTTTGGCCTTTCGGGAGAAACCCGGCGATCATTTGAAAGATATTCGTGTCGGTGCGGGAGTGGGTGTTATCATTGGCACGGTCTACGGACTGTTCAAAACGACTGGGACAGCTTTTGTAGAAGTACAAGACGGGTATCTCACCGTTCAAGCCCCAAGTTTTCAAATCGGAATCGACCCTGAAACCAAAGGCCTCATCGGCTCAGTTGACTTGTTAAAAATTCCTTTTTAAGGAAGCTTATATTCTTCCTTAAGTCGCCTCTAAGACACTCACTGTAATATAGGTTCCTGTTCCGGCGTGGCTGTGAATCAAGCCGCGTTTTGCGTCTTTGACCTGAAGCTTGTCACTGCCCATTTTTTTTGAAATACACCCTTGAAGCTGCCAAAATGCAACAACGGCCTGCATCAAGCCCGTCGCCCCAATGGGGTGTCCACAGGCCAACAACCCCCCGCTGGGATTCACCACCATATCCCCACATTTGGGCAAGTTCAAACCATAGTCAATGCCGAGGAGAAAAGGAGCCCCAGATGCCACAAATAAGCCCCCCTCGCCATATTTGCAGAGCCCCAGGTCTTCGTAGGTTTGTATTTCTGAAGAAGTGTAAGCATCGTGCAATTCCACAAAATCAAGATCTTCTGTGGGATTTTGAATGCCCGCCATTTTGTAGGCCTCTTTCGCAGCCATACGACCTCCTCGGCAAGAATGCACACCGGGATAAGCCAAGTTTTTATAATCTGAGGCATCTTCGTGAGGCAATAATGGCACTTCCCCCCGAGGTCGATCAGACATACGCATGGTATCTGTTCCTGTTCCGAGACCTGTGATTTTAATGGGATTACTGCAGAGTCGCTCCGCCACGGTTTCGGAGGCGATAAACGCAACCGCCGCACCATCTGACATTGTACAGATATCGAGCATCGTCAGCGGCGTCGCCACCATTTTTGAGTTTCTAATTTCTTCGACAGTCAATACTTTTGGGCTTTGTGCAAAGGCATTAAATTGTGCATTGGCATGGTTTTTAATCGAGACCAGGGCCATTTGCTCTGGGGTCGTACCAAACTCATACATGTGACGCTGCACCATCATGGCATAATAGCCCGTATAAAATCCGCCGACAGGATAGTCAAAATTTGTGTCTGAAGCCAAGGCGATAAACTCATTGCCCTTCCACGTATTGACATGAGACATGGTTTCAAAACCAAAAGCCAAACAAAGTTCCATCCGTCCCGAGGAGACCGCTTCCCAGGCCGACTGAAAACACAGGCCCCCGGTTGCACCCCCGCCTTCAACCCGCCGGGAGGGTTTTGGACACAAACCCAGGTAGTCGTGAGCCATAATGCCCGCCATGGTTTGACGTGCAAAAAAATCTGAAAAATAGGATGCGACGCTGCCATCAATCATCTCAAGTGTCAAGCCAGGCAAATCTTCACGAGCCGCATCAAAAGCCATTTTGACCAAAGCACGAAAATCCAAGTCGGCATGAGATTTTTTAAAAGGCGTGAGTCCTCCTCCAATCATGTAAACGGGTCGCATGCCCTAAACCTCGGACGTCATAATCATTTCATTCACAAACCTTACAATTTCATCCATTGAGGTGCCTGGGGTAAAAATATTTTTCACACCCATGTCTTTCAAAGCCGAAATGTCCTCCTCTGGCACAATGCCTCCCCCAAAAAGGGGAATATCCGAAGCCTTTTCTTTTTTAAGTAAGTCTATAATTTTTTTAAATAAAGTCATATGTGCGGCGGAATGAATTGAAAGACCGATGGCATCTGCATCCTCCTGAATGGCAGAAGCCACGATCTGCTCAGGGGTATTATGCAAACCGAGATAAACCACTTCCATGCCCGCATCACGTAGGGCACGTGCAACAACCTTAATACCGCGATCATGACCGTCCAAACCAATTTTTGCCAGCAGAACCCGTCTACGTTCTGGCATATTTTGATGCGACTCAACACCCATCGTCATGGACCTCCTGTAACAAAAAACGACCCGACTCTCGTTTTAGATATCCCATACGCACATTCGGATCATGTTGAAAAATGAGGAGCCAGTGCTCTTCAAAAGCCTGTTCGAGCAAAGTGCGTTTCGTCTCAAGCGTCGTCAAAGGAAACAAATCATAGCCCATAATATAGGGTAGCGGAAGATGTGTTACTGTTGGGATAAGATCCCCTAAAAAAATGGCTTTTTCCCCTTCAGATTCGATAAAAATCGCTTGATGATGCGCCGTATGACCCGGCGTGCGTTTCACAGAAATACCCGGCAGAATTTCCGCGTCACCCTCCAGTAAATCCAAAGCCGCTTGTTTGGGCAAGACTTCGTAATTTTCAAGGAGATAGCTTCCCTTTGTGCGTTCATTGGGTCGTATCGCATCCTCCCATTCGCCTTTTTGAATAAAGTAGGAGGCCTTTGAAAAGGTAGGGTAAATCCGGCCGTCAGCATCTTTTCTTGTATTGCCACCCGCGTGATCAAAGTGAAAATGAGTGTTGATGACCAAATTGATGTCATCGGGTAAAAGTCCATATTTTTGCAGCGAAGCCTCGATAGTGGGCCGCCGCTCGATACCGTAAATATCGCAGAATTTTGCGCTACACTTGTTGCCGATGCCGGTATCCACCAAAATATTGCGGCCGTGCGCCTTAATCAAGAGTGCACCCAGTTCCAATTTGATACGATTTTTGCCATCCACTGGATGATGTTTTTCCCAAATCGTTTTGGGCACAACACCAAACATCGCACCGCCATCCAAATGCAGCACACCATCCGTAATGGGATATATTTCAAATTGCCCGAGCTTCATGACTTAAGTATATCTGCTTGGGCTTCAAGGGTAAACAGTAGG
>JAADHI010000158.1 GCA_013151935.1 Candidatus Manganitrophaceae bacterium | reverse complement strand
CCCTGTCAAGGCTGGATTCTATGAAATTTCAGAGT
The DNA here is from genome assembly GCA_013151935.1 of Candidatus Manganitrophaceae bacterium. GTDB lineage: Bacteria > Nitrospirota > Nitrospiria > SBBL01 > JAADHI01 > JAADHI01. The sequence continues at coordinate 4,140 of JAADHI010000158.1, read as the reverse complement.
ATCCGAAATATGCACTCATGATGATGCTTCAATTTTTTGGAATCAGTCATGAAAAATGGAAAGGAAATAGTGAAAATAGGCATCACTGACGGTAAATCAGAACCTGAAAAATTGTTCTTTCTACTCGATATCGACAGGACCACTCCCTTGCTTCCTGTATTGTTGTTTTTTTGTATGGTCCAATCTGGACAACCTTTCTAACGCCATTCGCTGTAAAAAAGAAATTATTGTGTATACCTATCAAGATTGAAGTATTTTACATCGGTTGGTATTATCCGGTGAAACTTCCTACTAAAATAGGAGCTATAGTTTGAACTGGAAGATCTTATCAGTTTTTTCGCACCTACCCGTGATTTGAATGACGGAAGAAAAACTCTAAAACATGTAGATGAATTGGTCCCGGCCCGGTTTCGTAGATCCAAGATTAAAGGGAGTAAATGAATAACAAGTCTAATATCACTAGAAATAAAAAAGACATTTATCGTAACAGAATTACCCACTACGAAAAATTTCGAACTAAGCTTCAAATACAATCTGATCGTATTAGCTCAGTTAGGGCCATTGTCTTTTTATTTATTGGTTTATCCTATTTCGTACTTCGTAATTCCCCTTCTTCGCTGATTGCCTATGGCGTGCCTTCCTTGTTTGGATTTTTTTTCTTTGCCATGGTCAGAATATATGGAAAACAAGCGCTGTTGATTACAAAACTTAATGCCCTTATCGCCATTAATCAAGAGGGCCTATTAAGATTACAAAACAAATGGTCAGAATTTTCATTTACGGGAGAAGAATTTCTAGATGAAGCCAGTCCCCATCTGTCAGATCTTCATATTTTTGGAAAAAACTCTCTCTTTCAGATGCTCCACGCTTGTGCTTCACGAAAAGGAACAGAACAATTAAAAGATTGGCTTAGCGAGTGCTCAGATTTTTCGATCATTCCCAGACGGCAGGACGCTGTAAAAGAGATGGCCCAGTATATCTCTTTTAGGCAGCACCTCCTTATGGAAGGGCGGCTTATAGGAAAAAATCTTGACCCTCAACAGTTCTTAAGCTGGATAAAAAGTCCTTCTTTTTTGCTTAATAAAAAATGGCTTGTTGTCCTACGGCGTTTTGTACTGTCCATAACGGCTCTTCTTATTGTATTGAGTCTTCTGACAGGGATGTCACCTTACTGGATGATTGGGATCCTTATACAAGCTATTATTTTTTTTCTTACTCTGGGAAAATGCAGGACTTCATACATGCCTGCGCTTAGCAGAGAATCTCATTTCAAGGCTTATGGTCGAATGTTTGAGTTGCTAGAAAGGTTCAAATTTAAGAGTAGCTATCTAGCGAATCTCCACAAAAAGTTAGAAACAGATGGACTAACGGTCTCTAGACAGATGAAACGTCTGGAGGGGATCAATCATGCACTCTGTCAATGTTACAGTTCTATCTATCCCTTATTGAATATTCTTTTTTTATGGGACATATACTATTTATATCAGCTGGAACTATGGAAAAAAGAAATGTCTTCCTCTATTGAGGTTTTTTTTAATGTTCTAGGAAAGATGGAAGCCCTTTCATCACTCTCAGGATTTGCTTATGACAATCCTGGCTACGTCTATCCTCTCATTAGAGAAAAAGCGAGCCCCTTATCTGCAGAGAATCTTGGTCATCCTTTAATTCCCTATAGCGAGAGGGTCTGTAATAATTTCAGGATATCAGAAGAGGGTTTTCTTGCTCTCATTACGGGTTCAAATATGTCAGGAAAAAGCACATTTTTACGCTCTATTGGAATAAATACGGTTCTAGCCTTTTCAGGAGCGCCGGTAGCAGCAAGTGAGTTTATCATTCGGCCTTGTAAAGTTATGACCTGTATTCAGGTGACAGATTCCTTACGGCTTCATACTTCACATTTTTATGCGGAGGTCAAACAAATCAAAAAAATATTGGATGCGATTTACCCGGATGGACCGACCAATGAACACAGCCCGATACTATATCTTATTGATGAAATATTTTCGGGTACAAATACTAAGGAACGACTAATCGCATCTAGAAATATCGCTATTCAATTTACAAAATCAAGATCATATGGATTATTGACAACCCATGACCTGGATTTAGTCTCTCTTGAGGACGAATCGAGCCTCATAAAGAACTTTAATTTTATGGATGGTATTGATGGGAATGGAAAGATGGTTTTTGATTACAAAATTAAGGACGGTCCAGTAACGACTACAAATGCCCTTAAAGTTCTAGAATTAGCAGGCATTAAGGTCAGAAGGTAGGGTTACGAAAGGTCTAACTTATTGATCAGAATCATCGTGATGTGGCCAAGTAAAAGTGGGCACTTTTCGAGCGTGTAAAATAAAACATGTAAGTTTTTTCTGAGTTTGTCAAAAGACTACACTCTATTTCTCTTGGTTATCCTCAATTTTCGGAGTTTTGTATGTTGAGGCTTAGTACATGAAAGCCATCGCAAAAATCAAAAAAGGCAAGGGGCTGAAAATGATCGAAGCCCCTGTGCCGCACCCCGCTGCCGATGAGGTTTTAATCCAAGTGGATGTCGTTTCCATTTGCGGCACGGATCTTCATTTGGATCGTTGGGATGCCTGGGCAGGTAAACGGGTCACCCGCTTGCCGCAAATCATTGGACACGAATTTTCCGGACATGTCGTCGAAATGGGAAAAAACGTCAGACGTTTTAAAATCGGAGACCCTGTCACTGCGGACAGCCATATTCCCTGCCTGAAATGCTCGATTTGCTTGAAAGAGATGCCCCACCTCTGCAATCACCTTCAAATATTAGGCATCGACCGGGACGGCTGTTTTGCGGAATATGTTGTCATCCCAGCGCGCAGTCTTTGGAAAAATGCACCGGATTTGCCACCGGAAATCGCCTCCATTCAAGATCCTTTGGGCAATGCCGTTTACACGACATTGGTCGAACCCGTGGAAGGTCAAAATGTCGCAATACTGGGCGACGGGCCGGTGGGTTTGTTTGCCGCAGGTGTTGCGCGGGCTTCCGGGGCTCAAAAAATCATTTTGACAGGACTCAACCCCTTAACCCTTAAAATTGCGGAACAAATGGGTGTGGATCGTGTGATTCATGCCCAAAAAGAAGATGTCTCACAAATCATCCGGGATGAATGTGAAGGCGTCGGTGCAGACGTGCTACTGGAAATGTCCGGCAATGCACAGGCCATTTCTGATGGACTCAGTGCTTTAAGAAAAGGCGGACGCTTTTGTGCCTTTGGTCTGCCGTCTTCCCCTGTGCCCATCGACTTTAGCGATCAGATTATTTTTAAAGGCATCCGACTTTTTGGCATCAGCGGGAGATTGATGTTTAAAACCTGGCGGCAAATGGCTGACTTGCTGCACGCCGGCAAGCTCAATCCCCGCCCCGTTCTCACCCATTTTTTAGATTTTGACGATTTTGAGCAGGGTTTTGCCTTAATGGAAGCCATGCCTCGCAAAGCCGGAAAAGTCGTCCTTGTTTTAAAACCCGCACTTTTAAAGGAAATACAGAAACGCCAGTACCTCGAAGTCCCTCGTTTTGTTTCGCCTCCCCCTTTAACAAAGGGGGATTGAGGGGGATTTTGAATTCCGCCGAAAAGCTTGTTATGCTAATTGCCCATAAATAAGTGACAGATTTTCAATCTCGCTCCCGGTATAAAAATGAACGAACAAAACATCGCTATTTTTGTAAACCAATTAGATGAAATTCAAAAACAGGGGCTCAAAAAAGAAGAAGCCGCGATCACTTCGGCGCAGGACGCGCATGTTATCGTTGCGGGCCGTAAAATCCTCAACCTCTGTGCGAACAACTATTTAGGATTAGCCAAGCATCCCGAAATCATCAAAGCAGCAACAGAGGCTTTAAAAACCCACGGCTACGGCATGGCCTCGGTACGGTTTATCTGCGGCACGCAAGACCTGCATCAATCCCTTGAAAATCGGATCAGCACTTTTTTAGAAACAGAAGAAACGATTCTTTATTCTTCCTGTTTTGACGCCAATACGGGTTTGTTTGAAACCCTCTTTTCTGAAGAAGACGCGATTATTTCCGACACACTCAACCACGCCTCCATCATCGACGGCATTCGCCTTTGCAAAGCCAAACGCTATCGTTATCGGCATATGGATATGGATGAT
>JAADHI010000099.1 GCA_013151935.1 Candidatus Manganitrophaceae bacterium | reverse complement strand
CGGAAAGTGGGTGTTGATTTACAACAAAAAGTTCATGAAGATATGCTGGAAAATTTCGATTTGTATCCTTCAAAAAGAATCTGGGGTTTGAATAGACCTGATAAAAATATCGACCATCGCCGTGTCCCTAATTTAAGGATATTTTTTGAGCGCTTTGGTCATGCGCTGGAAATAACGCGCCATGCAAAAGATTATTTGCCCGGTGATTTAGTGACCTGGATGCTTCCGAAAAATCTTCCTCATATCGGGATCGTGATTGATAAAAAGTCCGACGATGGAAAGCGGCCACTCATTGCACATAATATTGGCAAAGGACCAAAAATCAATGATATCTTGTTCGATTATCAGATTACGGGGCATTATCGATATACGGGAGAGTGAAGCCCTTAGGACGGCCCAATGAATCCTAAACTACTCGACTATTACAACCGCGAGCTCCAGTTTATGCGGGAGATGGGTGGTGAATTTGCTGCCGAATATCCCAAGATTGCAAGTCGGCTAGGCTTGGACAGCTTTGAATGTGCCGATCCCTACGTGGAAAGACTACTGGAAGGCTTCAGCTTTTTAGCGGCTCGTGTCCAGTTAAAGCTGGATGCGGAATTTCCAAAATTCACCCAGCACCTGCTCGAATTGGTCTGCCCGCATTATCTTGCCCCCACACCCTCAATGACCGTAGTGCAGCTCAATCCGGATTTAAATGAAGGTGCCCTGGCCGAGGGCTATGTTGTTCCCAGGGAAACGGCTCTGCGTGCTCAAATGGGTAAAAACCAACAGACGGCCTGTGAATACAGGACGGCCCAAGACGTAACGCTGTGGCCCATTAAACTGACCCAGGCACTTTACGTGACAGATGTCGGTTCTCTCCCCATTACAGGGGGCGCGCATTTGAAATCCGTAAAAGCCGGGATCATTTTGCGGTTTAAAACGACGGGAGGTCTTTCTTTCGACAAATTGCCGCTTGAGACCTTAAGCCTTTTCCTTCGGGGAAGAGACGAAACAAGCATGCATCTCTATGAGCAGTTGATGGGGAATGCAGTCGGTTTAGCCCTTCGTCCCGCACATACTTTGTCCCCCGCGCAACACATTTACGATGCTTCGCATATTCGCCGTGTTGGTTTTGAGGATGATGAAGCATTGCTGCCCTATGGCGCGCGTTCTTTTCAGGGTTATCGCTTATTGCAAGAATATTTTACCTTTCCCGAGCGCTATATGTTTGTTAAGTTTGCGGGAATCGGAGAAGCCGTCCGGCGCTGCGCCAGTAAAGAAATGGAAGTGATTGTGCTTCTGAATCGAAGCCAGCCCCGTCTGGAAAAAGAGGTCGTTGCTTCCAAGTTTGCACTGTTTTGTACACCCGCTATTAACTTATTTCCAAAACGCGCTGACCGTATTCTCTTGTCTGACCGGGAAAACCGCTATCATGTGCTGCCGGATCGCACACGGCCTTTGGATTTTGAAGTCTATGGCGTGACGAATGTAACGGGTTACGGCACCAGCACAGAATACAAACAAGCATTTTTGCCATTTTACGCTTTTAATGACTTGTCACATGAGCAGCAGGATGGCGCCTACTACGCGATTCATCGGGAACCCACAGTGCTTTCCTCGAAACAAAAAAAAGAAGGGAGGCGCTCCACTTATGTGCCCAATGAAATCTTTATTTCTTTGGTGGATTCCAGAGAAGCGCCCTTCCATCCCGACCTTCGACAGCTCTCCCTGAACCTACTCTGTACGAATCGTGATCTGCCTTTACATATGCCGACTGGAAAGGGAGAGGGTGATTTCACCCTCGAATCGGGTGCACCTGTGGCATCAGTGACTTGCTTGGCTGGGCCGACCAAACCAAGACCTTCACAGGCCCGTGGTGAAACCGCATGGCGTTTGATTAGTCATTTGTCTCTGAACTATCTCTCACTCATGGACAACGAAAAAACGAAGGAAGCTTCTGCGCTCAGAGAACTTCTGATGCTTTACGGGGACATGGGAGAAGCCGCCGTGATGAAGCAAATTGAGGGGATCAAATCGGTGGTCTCTCAAGCCATTACGAGACGAATTCCCCTGCCCGGGCCGGTTTCTTATGGGCGAGGATTGGAGATTACGATTACTTTCAATGATGCCGGTTTTGAAGGCACGGGTTTTTTCTTGCTCGGTGCGGTCTTGGATCAATTTTTTGCAAAATATGTTTCGATCAATTCGTTTACAGAAACGGTTATTAAAACCGTTGATCGTGGGGAGGTTGTGCGATGGCCGATACGCGCCGGACGCCGTCACATCGTCTAGCATTTTTTGAAGCCCTGGAAGCTGAGCCTTATGCATTTGATTTTTTTCAGGCCATTCGCAGATTAGAAGGTCTTTTCCCTGAAAAACCCAGGATGGGGCATGCTTTGCATGCCGAAGATGACCCCATCCGTTTGGCGCAGGAACCCTCGCTTGCCTTTGCACCCGCCGCCATTTCTTCGTTTACAGCGGAAAAAGGAGCATTGCCGCCCCGGCTGTCCGTCTTGTTTTTTGGCCTGTTTGGACCCAATGGCCCACTTCCTCTCCATCTGACCGAATATGCTCGGGAGCGTCTGCGAAGCGCGCATGACCCGACTTTTGCCCGTTTCGTAGACATCTTCCATCATCGTATGTTGTCCCTTTTTTACCGGGCTTGGGCAAGCGCCCAACCTGCGGTCAACTTTGATCGGTCTGAAGAAGACCGCTTCTCGGTTTTTGTCTCATCCCTCTTCGGACTGGGTATGCCCTCTCTTCGTAATCGAAGTGAGATGCCTGACCTTCCCTTGCTCCATTATGCGGGCCGCTTTGTTTGTCAGACCCGCAATGCCGAAGGTTTGAAGGCGATTCTGGGAGACTTTTTTGATGTTCCCGTTGTAATTCAAGAATTTATCGGACAGTGGATCTCCCTGCCGGAACAATACCAGTGCCAGTTGGGGGGCTGGGGTGATTCAAACCGTCTCGGGGAAACTTCAACCATCGGTTCCCAGGTCTGGGTCTGCCAACAAAAATTTCGCATCATCATGGGCCCGATGGATTTTGCTCCGTTCGAGCGGCTACTCCCTGGTGGAGAAAGCCTGAAGAGACTCACGACGCTGTTGCGAAGCTATGTCGGCGATGAATTGGAATGGGACGTCCAACTCATTCTAAAAAAAGAAGAAGTTCCCGCAATCAAATTGGGGGAGATCGGGTCTTTGGGGCGCACAAGCTGGCTCAGTTCCGAAAGTCTCGAAAATGATGCGGAGGACTTAATTTTAAATCCTTTGGGTAGAACATGAGGTGCAAGCATGAGTGATTGCGTTTTCCCCTTGGTATTTCCAGATTACCTGATCTCAGTACCAAGGCCTTCAATCAAGTTAGACATCCCCGATTTTCTTCCATTTGATGATATCGTGGAAGACTTTCTAGACGACAAAACCGCACAACTCCCTGATCTAGGTCATGCAGGTGTTTTATTTATTGCAGATCAAGGAAATAGAGGAGCTACAAAATACTACGAGTATGGACGCTATCGATCCGATAGAGGGGAAACACGTCGGCGGCCGATGCCGAATTGTCGCTTCATTGATGGTCGTCCAGAGCTTAAGTCTTTGATTTCTGTTTTTCGGCAGGTTTCATTTGTGGCGGGTCAAAGGGGACGAGTGAATAGTGTGTTCATAGAGACACCAGGAAAATTTTATAAGGTGTTGGATTATGCAAAGCGCCGCGTACAGGAAAATAAAAATCAGAAACGTAAACCCTACAACATCATCAATAATAGCTGCATCCATTTTGTTATGAGTGTTGTCGGGGCTGCCGGAATAAGGCATGAATCGTCTTTTACGGATGCAAGACCGATATCTTATATAAACGGTCTTCAAGAAAATTATCCCGATGTAAAGTATAAATCCGGACAACTCATTATTGAAGGATGGTAGCATGTTTCGATTCAAGACAATTGCCTTTTTTCTTAGTTTTCTACTCTTTCTTGTGGCATGCACGTCTAACAACGCGACGCCACCACGACCAAAGTCAGTACCGAATGATGCTATGTGGATTGGTGGAGTTGATGGTGGAGCGTGGATTTTATTGAAAAAAAACCAGAGTGACCCCGAGTATATATATCGTGCAGAGGTATATGGTGACCAAGCTGGAAATCAATGGTATATCGGGAGATTGGAAGTCATCCCAAATTCTCAGCCAAGTGTTCCACTTGGCAGGGCAGGTGCATATGGGGTTTGGGACGGTGATCGTTTGTTACTGGAAGATGGACGCGTTATGCGTGCAATAGATTCGTTCGATCCATTTAAAGAGGAAGGGTAAGTGCTGCTTATCGAAAACTACTTCAGCGGAAAATCGCCTAACCTTAAAGATTCGGAGGAGAGACTCTTGATATAGCTCTCTTGGAACCAAAGTTGCGTAATAGATGGGGAATATTGTTATGACAGAAATCAGTCGTGTTGCATTGTTTGGAAAGCTCAATCATCTGGCTTATAAGGCCATAGAAAGCGCCACGGTGTTTTGTAAAATGCGGGGCAATCCTTATGTCGAGTTAGTGCACTGGTTTAATCAGATCCTGCAATTGCAGGACTCCGATTTGCACCGCATCATCCAGGAATTTGATCTCAACCCTTCCCGGCTGGCCAAGGATATGACTGCGGCGCTGGACCGTTTACCTCGTGGCTCAACCTCCATTTCGGATCTTTCTTCTCCTGTGGAGGAGGCTGTTGAGCGCGGCTGGGTTTACGGTTCCCTGATGTTTGGCGAATCACAGGTTCGGACGGGCCATTTGGTGGTTGGGATTCTCAAAACCCCCTCACTCCGGTATGCCTTATTGGGTATTTCAAAAGAGTTCGAGAAGGTCAAATACGAGGCGCTTTCGGATCACTTCAAGGAAATCCTCGGTGCATCGCCTGAAGCGGCCATGCAGGCCACGGACGGTTTTCAGACCGGCGGCGGCACCGTGCCCGGTGAGGCGGCGGCTGCGATGCCACCCGCTCAGATGGGGAAACAAGAGGCACTTAAACAGTTCTCAGTCGATTTGACAGAAAAAGCCCGCTTGGGTGAAATCGATCCCATCGTCGGACGAGATGAAGAGATCCGCCAAATTGTGGATATATTGATGCGCCGTCGTCAGAACAATCCCATGCTCACCGGCGAAGCAGGTGTGGGGAAGACGGCTGTTGTGGAAGGATTTGCACTTAGGATCGCAGCAGGTGATGTGCCACCGCCGCTTAAAGATGTCACACTTCGTACACTCGATGTCGCTCTGCTTCAGGCAGGGGCAAGTATGAAAGGTGAATTTGAAAACCGCTTGAAACAGGTGATCGAGGAAGTTCAGTCATCCCCCAAACCCATTATCTTATTTATTGATGAGGCCCATACGCTGGTCGGTGCGGGTGGCGCGGCTGGAACAGGAGATGCCGCGAATCTCTTGAAACCGGCGCTGGCGCGGGGAACCTTGCGCACGGTCGCGGCCACGACATGGGCCGAATATAAAAAATATATCGAAAAAGATCCGGCTCTGACCCGAAGATTCCAGGTGGTTCAAATCGACGAACCTTCAGAAGAAAAAGCCATTGTGATGATGCGCAGCATGGCTTCCACCTTGGAGAAGCACCACCGGGTGCAGATACTTGACGAGGCGCTCGAAGCAGCCGTGAAACTCTCCCACCGTTATATTCCTGCGAGGCAGCTGCCTGACAAGTCTGTCAGTCTCTTGGATACGGCCGCAGCACGTGTGGCGATCAGTCAGCATGCTGTTCCTGCCGAAGTCGATGACTGCCGACGGCGGATTGCAGCCTTGGACACAGAGCTTGAGATTATCAGCCGTGAAGAAGCGATTGGATGGGATACCGACGAGCGAAAGCGGATCGCAGGAGAAAAAAAGGAAACCGAGCAGGATCGCTTGAAACAATTAGATGAACGCTGGGATGCGGAAAAAACACTGATTGAACAAATTCTCGACATTCGGCAAAAGCTGCGTGGGCAGTTCGGAAAGGTGGAAGGCACACAAAGCGATCTTGAAAAAGAGGCCGATGTTTCCACGCAAAGCGTCGAGAATGAAAGTGTGTTGAGCGCGCAGGAACGCCAAGCCTTGCTCTCTCAGTTAAAAAATCTTCAGCCGGAGTTGGAAAAACTGCAAGGCGAACAACCTTTGATATTGCCCAGTGTCGATCAGCAGGCTGTCGCGTCGGTTGTGGGGGACTGGACCGGTATTCCGGTGGGCCGCATGGTCAAAAATGAAATTGAAAATATTTTACAGCTCGCCGACAGCATGGGAAAACGCATCATCGGTCAAGATCACGCACTCGACATGATTGCCAAGCGTGTGCAAACCTCCCGCGCAGGTTTAGATAATCCCAATAAACCCATCGGCGTTTTTATGCTCTGCGGGCCGAGCGGCGTCGGAAAAACAGAAACAGCACTCACCCTGGCTGAAAACCTCTATGGCGGGGAAGATAAAATTATCACCATCAACATGAGCGAATTTCAGGAAGCCCACACGGTCTCCACATTAAAAGGAGCTCCTCCCGGATATGTTGGCTACGGAGAAGGAGGTATTTTGACTGAAGCCGTGCGGCGCAAACCCTACAGCGTCGTGCTTTTGGATGAAATCGAAAAAGCCCACCCCGATGTGCACGAAATGTTTTTTCAAGTCTTTGACAAGGGTTGGATGGAAGATGGAGAAGGACGCAAGATCGATTTTAAAAATACCCTCATCCTACTCACCTCCAATGTGGGCAGCGATCTCATCATGAACCTTTGCAAAGACCCCGATTTGATGCCCGATCCCGAAGGTATCGCCAAAGCCCTGCGTCAACCACTCTTAAAGACTTTTCCGGCGGCCCTACTGGGACGACTCGTTGTCATTCCCTTTTATCCCCTGAGCAAGGAGATGATCAAGCAGATTGCAAAGCTTCAACTCTCACGCATTTCAAAAAGAATCACATCGCATCACAACATTCCCTTTAGCTATGATGAAGATGTCATCAAACTCATCCTCAGACGCTGCACCGAGCTTGAAAGCGGTGGTCGCATGATTGACAGCATCCTGACAAACACCCTGCTGCCCGCCATTAGTGGTGCGTTTTTAAATCATCTGATGTCGGAAAAGCCCATCAAGCGTGTGCACGTGAGCGTGAACGAAGAGGAATTTGATTATGTTTTTGAATAATCGAATTCAATCTGTGGTGATCAAAGGCTATGGCAGTTAATGATTCTATTAACCTGGCAAATAAAAACAAAGATTATGCGGCATAAGATATTTTACGATGTTCAAAATAGCTTTTGACTCTGGTCGGTCATTTTTGCAATTTGATCATGTGCGATCGGACTTTTTTGATTAAGTGAGTTTGGGTCCTGGATGGTGTTTGTTGGGGCCGCGATGCGAAAGCTCGCAAAGCCTATCTTTCGCTTTTGTAGATCGGATCAGCTGGGATGCCTACAACCGCAGATATTGTAAAGACCGAGGCATACGGCTATAAGTATCCGCCTTGGGCAGACCGAAAAAACGGACAGCAGAAAATTCCTCAAAGCTTGCGGCAGAGAAAAAGCAGATCCGTCAGGATGAGAGAGAGGATCACCATAGAAGGCAAGTTTGGTCAAGGCAAAAGACGCTTTGGTTTATCTCGAATCATGGCAAAACTCAAAGTGACATCGGAAACAATGATCATGCTCCCATTCATAGTAATGAATCTTGAGAAGATGCTCACAAAGGCCCTCTATTTTTGTCTTCGTTCCTGTTCAATTCTGCGTTGTCTTCTGGCGAAGTCATTTGTTGCTTATAAATCACTCTTAACGCGTTCATCCCTGCAAAAATGGGTCTGGATGAATGAGTATTGAAGAGAGCAGAGGGAATATTCACTCAAAATCGACGGGAGGAAGTTTTAGACAAATTTTCAGCCCGACTTCTTCAGCAAGCCCTAAATATCCGCTATATATTGAATTTAATTCCACGGTTCCTGTGAGCACTTGTCGTGGTGTGAAGAGTCTTTCAGGTCTAAGGGACCCAGTCGTAGTCCATTCTAGGCCAACGATCAATATTGCGTGTTGAGTCTGCTTGTTCGTTAAAAGCGGCAGACCAATAGCTAAAAATTTGTATGGCTGTGCTCTCAATAGTTGCATCGTAGGGTGATAGGGGGACTCTAATCCCATCCGAAGGCACTGCGAATAAATATCCTAATGTCCCTGGATTAGCGAGTGATCCTCCAATGACGCCGCCATATTTAAGCAAAATCCAACGCCCATCATAAGACCATTTTGTCTTGTTGATCCGGGTGTGTTCCAGATTGTCTGCGTGGGGATCAAATGCTAACTGGCGAAAATTAGTTCCATCAATATTGACCACCCAGGGGATGGCCTTGGTCGATGCAAAATTTGCCTCTGCGACTAAACTCAGGACGATTTGTTTTCCATCCGGACTGGCCGAAATTTCCCCAATCGTTCTCTGTTGCCCTTCGGGTAAGGTGAGTTGACGTTCAACTTTTGCCGAATAAGGGGAGGTGAAATAGATTGATCTTTCGTCCCCAGCACTGCTGGAGTAGACCAAACGACCATCTGGAAGCCACTCAAAGCTTAAGTTGACCAATGTTGTGCCAACCCGGTCATCGCTGACGAGCTTGCCATCACGATCATAAATTTCAAGCCAGGTGTCATTGGTAATGGATCCGCCATACTGGATGGTTAATGCGACATATCGACGGTCACGTGACATTTTTACGATGCTGTTAATTCTCCCAGGTAGAACAAACTGCTTCGTTTTGATCGCATTTTCATCTAGGGTCACGACGCAGCTTGTTCCGGTATCGCTGGGCAGACAATTTTGAACCCTTAAGATAAATTCATTCCCTTCATAAGCCGCTGGACTAAGCAAAAAGATTGCAAGGTTATGATAATCGTCATCCTCCTCCCAATTTGTTCCTGGAATTTTGGTGAAACGACCGGTATTCAGGTTCATTTTCCATAAGGCACCTCTGCCTGAGCCTACTCCCACTGAAAAAACCTGTCCTGATAGTCCGATGTTCACAGGGTTATCTGAAGCCGAGGGACTTACATTATTCCCGCCCCCCTCACCGCCACTGCTCCCACAGGCGGCAAGAACGGTACTGAGGACGAGCAGCAACAGAAACCTGATAGGGCTATTTTGATTTTGAAGTACGCTGGATTTTGACTTCATTTCACTCTTTTTTTGTGTGCGGGTGAATGATATTTTGGAAAGAAATAAGGAGAGTCCTCGGCCTGCCTTCTAAATCGCCGGATCCAGAAACTGCCCCTCATCCTCGACCAGTAAACGGCCACTACTTTCATCGGTTTTTAAAGGGCGATCTTTAAAAATAAGGGGTTTCTGAACGACTTCGATGAAGGGGGAAAGTCTTCGTTCTGTCATCTAAGCATGCCCTTTAAAGTGACTTATTCTTGATCCGGTTTAAGTTTTCTAAGCGGCATCTTTGAGTTTTTTTTTAATAGCTTTTCTGATAATGCCTAAAAGCCTAGGGTTTGTCGATGATTATCTTAGCAATATTTAGAGCTGAAGTACTCAAAAATAACGCTAGCTAGGGAAATTTTGAACCCGAATATCAACAAAATATTGCCATGTCGCAATCTTGAGACACTTGAATTATTCTTGAAAATTCCCTAATTTTACAGTGTTTCAGCAACGCAAGAAGAAAGCAGGGGAGTTTTATATGATTCATAAATTACATAAAAATAGCCTCAAACCGACTTCATTCTTTTTCGTTTATTTCATGGCTGCATGTAGCACAAATTCGGACCCGCTCAATAGGAGTGCGGGTGAAAACATCAGTGAAAATCAGGACGTGGATTGAGGAAGGTCTTTGGGATTCCACTTGGGTGTTTGGAGGGAATTCTGGTGCGGGGCAGTTTACCGTCGAAGCCAAATTCAACCCCGACAATCACGGGCATGTCAAACGTGTTGGCAGCTTTTTGGAATACGACGATGGCAGCTCTTTTTATTATCGCGGAGCCAACTGGCTTGAGACCCGTCGTTTGTATCCAGGCTTTGAAGGGTATTTCAAGACCGAAGATCTACTCCGTTATTTCGATCGTTTGAAAGAAACAAATCACAATGGCACGACCATTATGAATATGGATCGTGTGAGAGGCAAGGAAGGGAATGAATCCATTTTTCATTCGTTAGAGAACACGGGCAGCGGTTCTCAAGCCGTATGTACCTATGAACTTGAAAACGAGCGATGGGTCCAAAAACAAGATATCTCAAGTAAGTCAATGCCGGGCGTGATCTACGCCTATGACCCTGTCAGCAAAAAACTCATTCATCGAGGTCGACAATATACCTATGCTTATACACCGGAGACAGATAGCTACGAAGCCTTGCATCGAAATAGTGCAAGTTGGTGGGGCTCACGGAATGCCGCTATGGAGCCGGAAGCACGTTCCATGGTGGTGATTGGCAGCGGTAATTTTAGCGTTTCAATCTTCAAATAAATGAATATCTGAGCCCTAATCTTAGTGGAGACACCGAAATTATCGACGCCGAAGGGAGCAATTCCGGGCATAACGGAAAAGAATGGCACTTATGGACGCTTCCGATATATCCCCTCTAAAAAAGTGTTCATCGCTGTGAGTGCAATTGACGAAAATATTTTTGTCTACAAACCCTAAGGACTTATCAATGAAATCTCTAAAATACATTTTTATTTTTTTATTTTTAATCACTTTGTCTGCTTGCGGTGGAAATACCGACGAACGCGCCGGATCAATTGAATCGGATGATTCAGAACTTTCAAATAGCGAGCCTCCTGAAACATCAAACAATCCGCCGGGAACAGATCCACCTCTGGCTGACCCACCCGTAGCCGACCCACCCGTGGTTGATCCACCTGAAACAGACCCCCCTGTGGTCGATCCGCCCGTGACAGACCCGGAAGATCATGTGCAAGTTTTGGGAGAACCGCCTTATGCACAGAGCACTATTTTGTCGAGAATTGACTGGAATTGGGACACCCACTTATCTCGCGGCAAAGGCCAAAACCCCGCTTTTGGCAGTGATATTTGGCCGATGACTTGGGCGGCTGATGGCAACTTATATACCACCTGGGGAGACGGTGGCGGTTTTGGCGGCAATAATACAGATGGCCGGGTTTCCTTGGGGCTTGCCCGCATTGAAGGCACGCCACCCAACTGGAAGGGTGTGAATGTCTGGGGTGGAAAAAATCCAGAATCCACACAAACCACCGTGGCTGGAAAAGGATATATTGCTGCTGTGGATGGCGCACTCTATATCTGGGGAAAGAAACAAGGGTCTTGGGATAGTACTCGCATTCTGAAATCAACAGACAATGGCCTGAGCTGGGAAGTGGGCGGGTTTATCCTCGAATCGCCTTTGCATCATTTTACCCCCGTTCAATTTGGAAAGGATTATCAAGATTCACCCGATGCCTATGTCTATGGTTACCTGGGAGAAGGCAATGACCTCTTTTTAGCCCGTGTGCTCAAAACCGAAATTGGGCTGAGAACAGGTTATGAGGTTTTTTCAGGGTTAAGCCCTCAGAGCGTGCCAACGTGGTCAGAAAATACTGACGATCGGGTCTCTGTTTTCACCGATTTAAATGGGCGAAATTGGGGCTACCAATCTGTTTATCACCCCATTTTGAAACGGTACATTTTAACCGTGACACATGGTGGTGATGGAGAAGGATCGGGGCTCGGTATTTTTGATGCACCCAATTTATGGGGCCCCTGGACGGTTGTTGAATACACAGACGAATGGAAAGATGCCTACAATAAATTTTCATTCTCCTTTCCTCAAAAATGGATGAGCACAGATCGTTTGGGTTTTTGGATGACCCATTCGGGCTGGCCCGAATATGACGGCTATTTTCATATTCAGGGGACTTTCAAACTGCAAAATGGGGTCTCAGTCACTTTCCCAAATCCGACACCCGAATCAACAGAGCCCATTGCCCTCTATGGTGTTTTTGAAAAATCGGTGAGCAATACCAACTCTTACGTGAATCCCTTCGATTTTAACGAAATCGAACTCCAGACCCGCTTTATTGCGCCGTCTGGAAAAGAGACTTCCTTTTTTGGATTTTATGATGGTGATGGTCAAGGCGGCCAAGACGGCAGCATTTGGAAAATGCGATTCATGCCAGACGAAATCGGGTCTTGGAACTATTCCTATACTTGGTCCGATGGTCGACCCGGTGGAAATGGCACGTTTAGCGTTAATACGCAGGGTCTTCCGGGCCCTTTTAAAGCAGATGTAGTCAATGGTAAATCCTGGGCGCGCGAAGGGAAGGGCAATTTGGTGCCTCTTTTCATCGGCACCCATTATGACATGCGCGATGGGGATGCCCCGATTGAGGGCTATTTGGACTATGTCGCTTATACCTTAGGCGCCAATGGGGTCAGTCACATTTTTCGCAATCTCGTTTGGTTGGACTGTGAAGAAGAGGCCTCCTGTAGCCCAAGCTCCGATGTGTTTTCTATTCAGTATTGGACGCGGTTCGACCAGTATCTTAAAAAATTGAGCCAAAGGGATTTAAGCCTCAACGTGATGATTTATACGGATGATGCAAAGAAACCGAAGTTTGCGGGTCAATCAGATACAGAAAAATTGTTACTGAAAACCGTCATTGCTCGCGTCGCCGCTTCGACAAACATCATTTTTGATTCAGGCATTGATATTCGAGAATATCGATCAGAGGCTTGGAGCAATTGGTTTGCGGGGGAAATGATGCGCCTCGATCCCTGGGATCACTTTATCGGCTCTCGTCATGGAGGAGGCTCCGGGGAAACGTCTTGCTCAGACTGTTCTTATGATGCACGCGGCGAAGTCCATCCAAACTATGTGACCTTAAAATCAATTATGGATGAGAACAATCGTCCCGTTTTTTCGACAGAGCGCTGGAGAGAAGATTTTCGTCGCGGCGGTTTTAATTCAGAAAATATTCGAAAAATCATGTGGTACAACGCCATGGTGGGTGGCTCTGGATTTATGATCGGAGGAAAAAAGGGCTCAATCGATTTTAACAACTATGCCACTGATTTAGATGCACCGGAACAATTCAAAATATTTTCCGATTTTTGGCATCTGACGGTCAAAAATTGGAGCAATTTTGTTGTCTGCAATGAAGACGTCAGCGCAGCCTATTGTTTTGCCGAGCGAGGTAAATCCACCGTGCTGTATTTGGAGAATGGCGGAACAACAACATTAAATCTCAGTGCATTTTCCGGGTCTTTTCCGAGCCAGTGGCTCAATCCTCGCACGGGAGAAACCTTCGATGGCGAGACCTTAAGCGGAGGAAGCACCGTAACGATTCAAGCACCCGATGCGAAAGACTGGGTGTTTTATATGCCTTGAAGTCTATTGTTGAAGATCAACACAATAAAGGGTTTTGGGGCAGATCTTGATTGAGAGGACAGAACCATGAAATTCATCCATTATATTTTTATTCTTTTTTTTGTGTTTACGTTGGCCGCCTGTGGCGACAATAAAAATGGCCCTGAAAAAGTCGTCTCGACAGGAAACCCTGAAAGCTCAAGTACCGAAACCCCACTTGAAGATTCAGCAGAAAATGGAGCGTGCAGCACGCTGAGTGAAGACGCATGTCATGAACAAAGTCCAGTAAATGAAGATCCCTGTAATGCAAATTGTTCCTCAGATTCACCCCCTGGGATTGATCCTGATCCGGTCGTGACACCCACACCACCGAGTGAGCATGTCTTTCGCGTTGGGCCAACACGGATCTATCGCGTTCCAAGTGAGGTCGCATCCATTGTCCCCGATGGTGCCCTTGTTGAAATTGATGCCGGTGTTTATTCAGGAGATGTTGCGGTTTGGAATGCGGATAATTTGACGATTCGTGGTGTGGGCGGGATGGCACATCTTCGCGCAGAGGGTGCAAATGCGCAAGGAAAAGGCACGTGGATTATTAATGGAAAGAACACGACCCTTGAGTATATTGAATTTTCAGGGTCTTCCGTCCCTGGTGGAAATGGTGCGGGAATTCGTCATCAAGGTGGGGATTTAACCATTCGATACTGCTTCTTTCATGACAACGAGAATGGCATTTTGACGGATAGCCATCCCTCATCACACATTTTAATCGAATACAGTGAGTTTGCTTCCAATGGTTATGGAGACGGTTTTTCTCATAATATGTATATCGGAAACATTCAACGTTTTACCTTTCAGCATAACTATTCCCACCATGCCAAAGTGGGCCACAATTTAAAAAGCCGTGCGCGAGAAAACTTCATTCTTTACAACCGCATCATGGATGAAGCCTCCGGCATTTCAAGTTATGCGATTGATTTGCCAAACGGAGGCTTGTCCGTCGTGATGGGCAATGTATTGCAACAAGGGCCCGACACGGGGAATTCTAGTATTGTGTCTTATGCTGCAGAGGGCGGAAGCAATCCTTCGCAAGTATTTTATTTTGTGAATAACACGGTGATTAACGATCGAAGTGCTGGAAAATTTGTTCAAGTTTCAGGAACACCCACCCTTAAAATTATAAATAATCTTTTTGCTGGTGCCGGAAATACACCAACAGGTTCAGGTATTTCAGACAATCTTTCTGTGGGCTTCGACACCTTTGTGGATACGAATAATTATGATTATCGGCTGATTGCAGGGTCGCCTGCAATTGATACGGGGGTTCAAATTGCAACAGTCGGAACCCTCAATCTAAGCCCGGTCTGGGAATATGTTCATCGGGCCAATCGTAAAGAACGAATCCTTCAAAATATTTTGGATATAGGTGCCCATGAATTTTAAAAATAGATTTAAGCCGCAGACCTTTTTTCTTATTGTTCTATTTGTCTTTATTTCTGCATGCGAAAGGTGGATCCTTTTTCTGAGTATGACCCTTCACAATACTTGGAGAAAACGCGAGATACAGTGGATGGCTAATTTCAGTTCTTAAAACCCGTATTGCTGAAAATTAAAACAAAGTAGTTTGTGCAGAGTAATTTCAAAATAAAGTTATATTATTCAATTTGTTATGCGTGTAAATGTCTTGTGATTGTATTGACGTTTTTTGGCCTTGTGATAGGCTTGAATCGTGTCAGACTGGAAACCTTCCATACTCGTTGTAGACGATGAAAACACCTTCCGTTCCGCAGTGCTTGATTTGCTGCAGGATGTGGGTTTTGTTTGTGCCGCCGCCGATTCAGGTGAAGCGGCTCTGGATTGTTTGGCAAAACAACACTACAACATTGTTTTTACCGACCTCCGTATGCCGGGCATTGATGGTCTGGCCCTCTTGCGTGAAATCAAAAAAATAGATGAGTCGATCATCGTGGTTTTTATTACCAGTCATACCTCCATCGACTCGACGATTGAGGCTTTGCGTTTGGGGGCTTACGACTATTTAATCAAACCCCTTGAAGATATCGAACTAATTTTGGCGATGATCCATCGCATCACCGACAAAATTTTATTAGAGGCTGAGAAGAAAAGCTTGCTTAAAAATCTTCAGGAAAAAAACCGAGATTTGGATGAAAGTCGTCAAAAAATCATTCAGTATTCTGTTGATATTTCAGCCCTTTATACTGCAGAAAAGGAAATGCTCTCCGGGCTCGACCTCGAAGAAGTTTATCAGCGTTCGGTGGCACATATTTCAAGGTTAGTGGGGTTTAAACCTGCACTCCTTTGGGTTTTTGATAAATCGAGAACGAAGCTTGTGCTCAAGAGTCACTGTCGACTTGGGAATTTGGATGAAAAATCCTTGTCACTCGAATT
This sequence comes from Candidatus Manganitrophaceae bacterium, assembly GCA_013151935.1. Taxonomy (GTDB): domain Bacteria; phylum Nitrospirota; class Nitrospiria; order SBBL01; family JAADHI01; genus JAADHI01. The sequence goes on along the minus strand of JAADHI010000099.1, from coordinate 4,938 downwards.
TCCGCAAGTCATTTCTCGTGTTTCAGGGGACTTGAAACAGGCACTCATCTCTAAGGTTACGCAGGGAACAGCGCTCTTTCATCCTGTTCAAGGACATCAACCCTTTTACGGGGTTCTGTCGATTCTTAATCTGAAAAGAAGACCTTTTTCAAGACGACAGAAAGAAATGATGACACGTTTTTCGTTTTCTGTAGCGGTGGCGATTGAAAATGCCCAACTTTATCACGAGGTGAAAACCTTGGGCACAAGAGATGCTTTGACCGGACTTTTCAATCGTCGTCATTTTGAAGATATCTTTAAATCTGAACTGCTCCGCGGAGCACGCCACCATCATCCCGTTTCCCTTATATTTTTCGATGTGGATTATTTCAAAAAATATAATGATGCACACGGGCATCTTATGGGCGATGTGGTACTCCGTAAGCTCGCGGAGCTCGTACAAAGCCGTGTCCGTGATACTGATATTGTCTGTCGTTATAGCGGTGAGGAATTTATTATCGTTTTACCCTATACGACAAAACTAGATGCAAAACAACTTGCGGAAGATATCCGACAAAGTGTTGCAGCTTATAAATTCCCCTATGGGGAGCAACAGCCCGACGGTGCCGTGACCATTAGTTTTGGTATTTCTGAGAGTCCTCTGGATGGGATCGGTTCCGAAATTGTCGTCAAAAGTGCAGATGATGCGCTTTATCGGGCGAAGGAAATGGGTCGTAATTGCGTCTGTTGAGCCTATCCATAGAAGTGTCTATTACTTGACGGCCCATGCCTAAATTATGCGATAATCCGCCCTATGTCAGATCAGCATCAATGTTCACAAGAAAACAACATGGACTGGAATACCATGGCCGAAGCTTTTGATCGTTGGTTGCCCTATATCCAGCCGATTGCCGAGGCCTTGATCGACCTTGCGGATATCTCCAAAGGGCAGTCTATTTTAGATGTCGCTTCGGGAACCGGAGAGCCATCTCTGACACTCGCACGTCGTTATGGCAAAAAAGGGATCTCTATTATCGGGGTGGATGGGGCGGAAGCAATGGTTGTACGGGCCAATCAAAAAGCCGAAGTGGAAGCCTTGACTTGTCTCGAATTCCGACAAATGAAAGCCGAAGCCCTTGATTTTGAGAATGCCCAATTTGATCGAGTGATCAGTCGTTTTGGTGTGATGCTCTTTGACGATCCGCTCTTGGGTGTTTCCGAGATGCGCCGGGTACTGCGTCATGGTGGAAAAATGGTCATCGCGATTTGGAGCGAATTCTATAAAATTCCGTCTTTGTATCTTATTTGGGATGTTTTGATGAAGGCCATGCCTGAAGACAAACAACCTTTTACGCCGAGAATTGGTGGTCTTGGTGCTGAGGGGGTGCTTGATACGCTTTTAGAAGAGGCGGGTTTTGAAGAAGATCATTTTGAAATCAAGCCTTTCATTTTGACCTATCGTTATGATGACTTCGAGTCGTACTGGGAGATCAGCACTTCAGCGGGCATGTTAAAAGAGCCACTGGATTCTCTTTCTGCTGAAGTGCAGGCCGATCTCAAAAAAAAGGTTGAAAAACTGACTCTGCCTTATTTCGAAAATGGCGAAATTGTCTTTCATAATGAAGCGATTTTGGCATCTTGCGTCAAATAAAGTACTCATTTTCCCATCTAAAGTTATCCCTGAAAAGTCTTGATATTTACTCTGAAATCCCCTAATGTTTCCACTAAGGTCGCTTGTTTCTTAAGCTGGCTGAGTTTGGAATCGTATCTATAACCCTGTGATCATTTTCTTTGATCACCTACGAAATGGAGCCAATATCATGAAAAAATGTTTGAAACAGGGTCTTATTTTAAGTCTGGCCTTCGTATTTCTACTGGTCACAGAAGGGTTTTCTCAAAACATGAATCAGATGGGATTTCCGATGGGGCATCCCAATAATGATCGCCCTCTTGTTCTCAAAGGCGGTATCTCCGGTTTTCAGCAAGTCCCGTCTTTTTCGTCCAGTGGGCAGGGACACTTTAAGGCCGAGATTAATTCTGAACGGACAGAAATGAAATACAAGCTGTCTTATGAAGGCATCGAAGGAGATGTCTTCATGGCCCATATTCATTTTGGGCAAGCCGGTGCAAATGGCGGCATCATGGTCTGGTTTTGCGGTGATCCTGATGCGGGTTTTCCGCCCCCTGCATCCATTACTGTCCCGCTTTGTGGTCCAAAATCAGACCAGATCGAAGGGACGTTTACGGCCGATGAACTGCTCGGCCCGGAAGGGCAAGGTATTTCACCGGGAGAATTTGAGGCCTTTGTGATGGCGCTTGAAAAAGGCGTCACTTATGTCAATATTCACTCGACCTTACAACCTCCCGGGGAAATCCGTGGGCAGATCCACCGCCAGTACTTTGGATGGGGCGGCCGAGGGAATGGTTTTGGTCGTTAAGAAAAACTAAACAGAGTTTTTTCAGCAAACCCGCCCGTCCAAGTCGATGTTTTGATTTGGACGGGCGATTTTATTTTTTCCTGCCTGTGTTTGTGAGAAGTGCTCAGGTTTGTATTTCCTTGTCTCGGGGTTTGATCAAAGTGAGAAAAAGGGCCGAAGCCATGCCCGATGCGCCATAAACCATACACATCACCATGATTTGATAACGCACCGCAATCAAGGGAGAAATCCCACTTAATATTTGTCCCGTCATCATGCCCGGTAGTGAAACCAATCCGACCGCAAAAAGGGAATTGGTGATTGGAATGAGAGAGGCCCGTAGCGCGATACCACGTGCTTTTTCGTAGTCCAAGCCGCGCCCACTTTCCGCCCGCATGCGTTCTGCTGCAAGCGAGACACTATTCATCGCCTGTGAAAAAATCATCCCCGCTAAGGGAATCAGGTAACGCGGACTGTACCAGGGGTTCAAATTCAGCACCCCCTGGCTGACCAAGAGTAAAGTCAGACTTCCGCCCAAAAAAATAGCGAAAAAGGCTTTAAAAAAAAGGTTTTTGCGTTCAAGTTTGATGGTGCGAAGAGCGATCCAGCTCGAAGCGAAGACCATCACGGTCAATACGCCGAGCACGATGAGGGCACTGTCCGAATCAAAAATAAACGCTAAAAAATAGCCGACCAGTAGCAATTGTGCCAGCATCCGCGTGATGGCGTGTAGGCTTTCGCGAAAATCCAAAGACCACTTCAAAAAAATAATGACGACCACAATCGCAGGAATAAAGGCGAGTGCGAGATTTAAAAAGGGGATGAGTTGGATACCGTTATTCATGTTTAACCTGTGGGTGGTGTGAAGTGTTTATTTTTTGAGTAGGGTCTTGATTGCATGGGCCAATCTCGCCATGCCTGTTTCAATGGTTGGGACATCGGCACAGGAATAGTTTAAGCGCAGTGTATTGAGGTGAGATTGATTGATGTAAAAGGGGTCCCCCGGCACAAACACCACTTTATCTTTCAGGGCCAGTTCAAATAAATCGAGGGCGGATGCTTTTTCCGGTAGCGTCAGCCAAAGAAACATGCCGCCTTCCGGGTTTGTGGATGAGACTGTTTTAGGGAAATGCCTTAAAATGCTGTTTCGCATGACCTCTTTTTGAGTGCTGTAGGCGGCTACAATTTTTGAAATATGGGCATCCAAGTCGTTATCACGAAGATATTGGTGGATGACATATTGTGCAAATTGGTTGGTGTGCAGATCCGAGGCTTGTTTGGCAATGATCAGTTTCTGCATGATGGCATCGGGCGCGACGATCCAGCCGATGCGAAAGCTGGGCACCACAATTTTAGAAAAAGAACCCAGCAAAAGGGTGTTGTGGGGCAGCAGCGTTTTAAAGGAGGTGTGTTGTGTCTTGTTAAAACGTAAGTCTCCGTAGGGATCATCTTCGATCAACAGGGTCTCTGTGTCTTTGAGTATTTCCGCGACCGCTTCTCGGTTTTTTTCGGGATAGGTGATGCCAGAAGGATTTTGAAAATTAGGCACGGTGTACATGAGCTTTGGTTTTTTGGATTGCACTACGGCACGCAGTTTTTCTGTATCCATACCGATTTCGGAGACTGACACAGGCAGAAATTGAGGGCGATAGAGCGCAAAGGCCTGAATGGCTCCGAGATAGCCGGGTTCTTCCAGAATCAAACCGTCACCCTTATTAAGCAGCACTTTTCCTAGCAAATCGAGGCCCTGCTGTGAGCCACTCGTAATCAGGATATTTTCAAGTTTTACATGCAGGCCTTTTTCTTTGTAGCGCTGGGCAATCCATTCCCGGAGGGCGATCAGCCCTTCGGAGGCACTGTATTGAAAAAGATCGTTCCCATAAATTTCAAAGATTTTTTGCGTGGCGATTTTAATTTCTTCCGTCGGAAAGAGTGTGCGATTGGGCAAGCCTCCCGCAAAAGAAATCGTATCCGGCATCAGTGCATCTTTTAAGATTTCACGAATAAAGGATTTTGGCACATCGGCCATGCGATCAGAAAAACGGGTTTGCATCTTTAGCGTCCTTAAATAAGGGGAAAACTCAGTGTCGTTCCGGCGAACAGTATAAAGCGATTTGTGCCCGTGTGCCAGAAGAAAGGGGGGAGGGGGTTGTTGGGGGTTAATTCAGATCGAGGTTTTTCAGATTAGACCGAGTCTTTTGCCGATCGTTCCAAATTTTTCGAGGGCAGCAACAAGATCCGCTTTTGAATGTGCAGCAGAAATTTGAACACGGATGCGATCTTGGCTCTCCGGTACGACGGGATAGGAAAAAGCGACGGCGTAAATATCGGTTTCAAAGAGGGCGCGGGACATCTCTTTGGTTTGAAGGGGATCCCCGATGAGAATGGGGATGATGGGGTGAATGCCAGGTTTGATGATGAAGCCGAGTTGATTCAATCCCTCGCGAAATAAAGCGGTATTTGCCCAAAGTTTTTCACGAAGGTTTTTCTCTGAAACAATGAGATCTATCGCTTTTTCAGCAGCGGCGGCGATCATGGGGGG
>JAADHI010000150.1 GCA_013151935.1 Candidatus Manganitrophaceae bacterium | reverse complement strand
TCTTTGCTGAGTTGGTTCAAATAAGTGACCAAGACCATGGCATCTTCCAGGGCAATCCCAAAAAGGGCGATAAAGCCGATGGATGACGGCACCGAAAGGTTTTGTCCCGTTAACCACAGAGAAACCCCACCCCCGATCAAGGCCAGGGGAATGATGATCATAATCAGGAGGGCACTTTTTAGAGAATTGAAACTGCTGAAGAGCATTAAAAAGACAATCAGCACGGTAACCGGCACAACTAAAGTGAGGCGTCGATTGGCCTCTTGTTGTAACTCGAATTGCCCTCCCCAACTCACGAGATAGCCCGGAGGAAGTTTGACCTGAGCATCAATGGCAGCTTGCGCTTCTGCCACAAAGGAGCCCATGTCCCGCCCACGGACATTGGTTTGCACGGTGACAAAACGATGGTTATTTTCCCGAGTAATCTGTCTCGGGCCCACAATTTCTTCAATAAGGGCCAGATCCATCAAGGGCACCATTGGGCCTTGTGGAGAAGGAATGAGAATCTGCCGGATGGCCTCAACCCGGTCACGGGCTTTTTTTACATAACGCACCACAATATCAAATCGAGGAATGCCCTCAAAAATCTGGCCTGCCTTCTCTCCTCCCACGGCGGTTCGGATGGTTTGTTGGACGTCATCTACATTAATGCCGTAACGTGCAATGGCCTCTCGGTCAATGATAATACGAAGTTGCGGCGTACCGGTGAGCTGATCCTTCTGAACATCTGCTGCACCGCGGATGCCTTTGATGACCTTTTCAATCTCGGCGGCTTTCTCCTGGAGCACCTCCATCTCTTCTCCAAAAATTTTGATGGCCAGTTCAGCCTTTGTGCCGGTTAAGAGTTCATCAACCGCTGCGGCAATGGGCTGGGTAAAGTTAAAACGCACCCCCGGAAAACTTTCGAAAGCTGCGCTCATCTTGGTATAGAGTTCTTCCGGTGTCTTCGCAGTCGTCCATTCTTCTTGAGGCTTTAGCCCGACAAAGGCTTCGGCGTTGTTGACCGGGTCGGCATGTGCACCGACTTCTCCACGACCGACACGCGTGACCACACGAATGACTTCTGGAAACTGCTCCTTCAAGCGGCGCTCAAAACGGGTAATGGTAAGCGCTGCTTCATCCAGTGAAATTGAAGGCGCCATCGTGGCACGTACCAATAAATCACCTTCATTCAAGCGAGGCACAAATTCGGTACCCAAACGGGGAAAAATCACTGCACCGGTTGCGAGTACCACAAAAAAAACAAGAATCGCAACCCAACGGTTTTGCACAAAAAAAGTGACCAATGGACGGTAAACAAATAAAAGACCTCGGGTTACAAATCCTTCCGGTGCTTCACCTGATTTACCGGCCGCAAGCCCTTTGGGACGACGCATCAAAAGCTGTGCGGCAACGGGTGCGAGGATCAGCGCATAGATCAGGGAACCCACCATAGCGAAAGCGACGGTATAGGCCAGTGGTTTGAAGGTTTTCCCTTCCACGCCTTGTAGGGTGAGCAAGGGAAGAAACACAATAACGATGATCGCAATGGCAAAGAAAATAGGGCGGGCCACCTCTTTACAAGCCCGCGCAACCACATGAATACGTGGTTCTTCTGGATCAGACTCTCGCAGCAACCGGTCCACATTTTCGACGACGACAATCGTGCCATCGACCATCATACCAATGGCAATCACAAGTCCACCCAAAGACATGAGATTTGCCGAAAGATCGTAGAGATTCATCAGAATAAAGGCAAAGAAAATCGAAAAAGGGATGGTGACGGCCACGACGATGGCGGGACGCACCGCGCCCATAAAGACCAACAAAACCAAAATCACCAGAATAATGCCTTCAAACAAGGCATCGGTTACGGTCTTGATACATTTTGCAACCAGGGTGGCCTGATCGTAGTAGGGCACCATTTTGATGCCGGGTGGAAGAATTTTGTTGATTTCTGCCATGCGAATTTTTGCATCACGAATCACGGTTGAGGTATTGGTGCCGATGAGTTTCAGCACCATGCCGACAACCGTTTCACCTTCACCATCCATGGTTGCCAGTCCTTGTCGGACTTCTCCCCCAATTTCGATATCTGCAATTTGTCTCAAGAAAATGGGGGTGCCGTCTACAGATTTCACGATAATGTCTTCCAGATCAACAATTGATTTTGCAAGCCCGATTGAACGGACAATGAATTGTTCCGCGCCCTTGACGATGTACTGGGCGCCGACATTGGCATTATTTTTTTTGACCGCATCAACGACTTCTGAAAGCGAAAGTTTGTATCGAAGCAAATCAGGTGGTCGAATCAAGACCTGAAACTGCTTCACTTCTCCCCCTAGCGAGAGGACTTCTGTAATACCGGGCACACTCTGAAGATTAAACTGGATGATCCAGTCCTGTATTTTACGCATTTCCTCCGGGCCGCGTTCTTTTGTTTCATCTTCAACAAAAAAGAAAAGGATTTGTCCCAACCCTGTTGAAATCGGTCCCATGGAGGGTTCACCAAAACCTTCCGGGATGGCATCGCGTGCGAGCTGAAGCCGTTCATTGACAAGTTGTCGGGCGAAATAAATATCGGTGCCATCCTCGAAATAGATGTTCACGACGGAGAGACCAAAGTTTGAGACCGAACGAATTTGTTTGAGATCGGGCAAACCATTCATGGCCACTTCAACCGGATAAGTGACGTAACGTTCGATCTCTTCAGGGGCAAGACCTTCGGTTTCGGTGAAGACTTGAACGAGGGCAGGGGTCACATCGGGAAAGGCATCCACAGGGAGTTGTCGGTAACTGGCATAGCCTGCCGCCAAAATCAGGCAGGCCAAAACAATTACCATAAGGCGGTTTTTGAGCGAAAAATCAATCAAACTCTGCATTTTATTTGTCCTTTATACTGCACGGAATTATTTGAATAGCACAATTAAATATAGGGGCACCCTGAAAATCCCTTAATGATTATGTCCATCATCCAGGTCTCCGACACCCATCTGGGCGCGTAAGGTGAAAGCACCTTCTGCGACGTAAGTATCACCCCAATAAATGCCTTCTATAATTTCAACATGTGTTTCATCACTGCGACCCCGTTTTACCGCTTTAGGCTGCAAGGCATCATGTGCCATGACAAATAAAATATCTTCATCATTTATTTTTTGAATTGCCGACTTCAGAACAATCAGATCGGATTCTATTTTGCCCACCGCAACCCGTGCATTGACAAAAAGACCGGGCCGCCATTGGCCATCTTTGTTCTCAAGCACAATACGGGCGAGCGCCGTTCGTGTGTCTTCTCCAACAACCGGACCCAGGTAGGAAATCTTCCCCTCTGTCTTGATCCGGCCCTGCATCGTTTTGATCACAACGGACTGGCCTTCTGAAATTTCTGCGAGGTCTTTTTGATAAACACTCAAATCCACCCAGACCGAACTTAAATCAGCAACAACAAAAGCACTCGTATCATCTTTTAAGACCTCGCCGCGTGTGATATGTTTTTCAATGACGGTACCTGAAAACGGTGCCATGATTTTATATTGCGTAAAAGACTCTTCAGGGTGACGAGAGAGGTCTTTGAGATAACGATTTGAAAAACCCAGAGCATGTAGTTTTTGCTCTGCAGAGCGGCGTTCGATTTGCGCTTCGGCCAAGACCTGTTTCGCTTCAAGGTATTCTTGTTCTGAAGAGATTTTTTTCTTCCAAAGTGATTCTTCTCGCGTAAAGTTGACTTCCGCCAGCCCCACCCGTTCGCTCGCAGCCAAGAAACCGGCTTTGCTATCGGAAAGCTCCCGACTGTCCAATATTGCCATCACTTCGCCTTTTTTTACACGGTCTCCTAAACCTTTAAATACTTTACGGACAACACCAGGCACCCGTGGCACGATATGCGCCAGTCGATCCCCATTTGCACGGACTTCTCCGGGTAAATCTGCATAACGGCTGAGTGTCCCCGCGTCGGCTTTAACGACCTTAATGCCAAATTCTTTCATTTCGGCCTCGCTCAGCTTAATTCCCTCTTCTTCTCCATGTTCTCCGTGTGCGTCTTCGCCTTCTTCATGTCCTTCTTTCTCCTGCACATCCCCCGCCTCATGCCCATGACCATCATCTTCGGCATGATTTTCTTCTCCATTCGCAAGTGATGTGGTCTTTGTATCTTGACCCAAACCAAACCAAAACCCGAGAGCCAGAACGGATAACACGGCCAAAATGGGAATAAGAGGCATCCGTTTTTTTCCATCTTTTGTTTCTTCTGTATTATTTTCCATTTAAAATCTCCTTCTGGGGAAACGACTCACCACACATCCCTATTTTAATTTTTTAGCAATTAAACGCTCGACATCAGACACTGCTTTCTGGTAATCGACTTGCGTTTGCAGATATTGCGCACGGGCTTGTGATAGTGTGCGTTGCGCATCCAAGACATCCAATAAATCAAATTTTCCGAGCCGATAGCCTTCACTCACAGCATCGAAAGCCTTTTGTGCACCGGGCAAGACCTCATTTTTGAGGCCTTCGGCTTCCACATGTGTTGTGGATAAGAATCGATAGGCCTGCGCCAAGCTGGTTTTTAGACGTAGTATCGCCGTTTGGCGTGCCGCAAGTGCCTTTGAGTGTTGTGCGCGTGCTCCCTGAATATTCCCCTGGTTTCGATTAAACACGGGTAAATCCATTGAAATCCCTGCAAGCAAGGCACTATCGTCCGTTGCATTAAATTGGCGAAAACCAGCACCGAAAGAAACATCAGGCACCGCATTCGCTTTTTCCAAATCGACCACCGCAGTCCTTTGTGCCAATTCTGTATCCCAACGCGCCAATTCCGGATTTTGAGAAAGATGGGCACTCAGCTTTTCAAAAGATGGCAAATGCGCATTTGGACTGAGCTGACCCACAACCGATTTAAATTGAGGGTCTGTGCTGCCCCACATCGCGGACAAAGATTTTCGAGAGGAAATAAGTTCACGTTCCGCCCGGCTCAATTCAATTTTTGCCAACGAAAGAGCAACCTTGGCTTTCACCGCTTCAACAGGAGAAACCTTGCCTGCGTCCACGCGGCGTTCGACAACTTCGGCCACTTGTGCTGCAAGTTTTAAGAGATCTTTTGCCAGCAGAATTTTTTCCTGATCGCCCAAAACTTCGACAAAAATTTGAGAGACCTCAGTAAATAAACTGAGCCGCAGGGTTTCATAATCCCAACCGAGCAACACACGTTCCAGCCCGGCGACTTTTTTTCGTTTACTTCGCTTCCCTGCAGTTTCAAAACGCTGCTGGAGCGACAGTGTGGCTTCTGCGGTATCCGTCCCACTGAATGCACCGCTGCCGATAAAATTTTCTATCTCAAACCCAAAAACAGGATTCGGCAATAAACCTGCCTGAAGTCTTGCTGCGTCACGTGCACGTAATTCCCAGGAAACCGCAAGCAAGGCCGGATGATTCATGAGCGCTAAAGCTTGCGCCTGCTCGATATTAAGTGCCCCTGAAGGTTCACTTAATATCGAGGACAGCATTGAATTTTTATTTGCATCATCGGCCTGGATACTGCGGAGTCCACGGGTAAGCGAAGATGATTCAGGAAGGACAGATACGTCCTGGGCCCATGAAAGATTTGAAAATGGCACAAAAAGAACGAGAACAAACGATAGTGCGGTAAAAACAATAGACATGTATTCCTCCAAAAAAAAGGGACAGCAGACTCTTATCTCTTAGGAGAAAGGGCCAGTGCTCGTAACTTTTTCCAGAAGAATCAGATTAAGAGAATGGTCGTGGCGTGGGTTTTATTGTATCGCGAAATATTGGGCGGAGATCGTCCCGAAAAACGCGTTGTTTTTTGCGTGGAGAACCATACAGGAGCCGATTTCAGGACGGATTCTTGCGAGGGCTCAGGCACAAGATCTGTTTTTACACTGCCTGAAAAAATATCTTCGGTTACGGATATTTCAAGCTCGTGATCGCGGTGTGAGAAGTCGTCTTTTTCGGAGACGGCGATAACACGATCTAATAAATCATGCTGATGTTTTGTGTGCTCCTGCATCTCATGCCCATCCTGATTGCCGGGGTGGTGCAGGATGAGCCGAATGCGATGCGAATCACTTGAGAAAAAAACAGTGTGGGCATGAGCCATCGTGGTAAAAAAGATGGGAAAACCTTGAACAATGCCGATTCCCGAAAACAAAAAGCTCAATAGAAATGAAAAAACAATAACCCTTTTTGTTCTCAGCCCTAGAATCAAGACTTTCACTTCATTTCCCATCCTTTTTTTGCACGAACGATCTAAAACCAACTTCACCAATATAACACGTGATTTAGACTGAGGCAATCACCTGGAAGACAGGCCCATGTATTTCGGCTTCACATCCTTCAAGATTCATCGGCTTCTTCAGCAGGCAAACGATAATCTCCTTCGGCCCAATGTCCTAAGTCAATGCATTTGCACCGTTTTGAGCAAAAAGGACGATCTAGGTTTTCTTCCCATTCTGATTTTTTTTGACAATTTGGACAGGTGATCTTCATTATTCTATCCCGTTATTTCATAAAAATAAAAAACCCCAGCTTTTTTGAAAAAGACTGGGGCAAATAAATGTATATTCCAATTTTTTACTGAATATTTGCCTTAGCCTGATAAGTCGGGGTAGGCGACTCAGAAGATTCCAGTACGGCGGTGATCGAACCAATTTTAATCTTCGTTTTGATCAGAACTGGAATGCGGCGTTCATCATCGGTCAGCCAGAGGGTCACATCCCCTTTGTCCATAAAGATGCCCTCATATCGAACATAGGCCTTCACCTTAAAGGTGTTAAAGGTTCCGAGTGTCGTTGTAATTGTTTCTCTATTGAGCACTTTGATTTCGAGTTCCCAGTTTTTATTGCTTTCATGCACGTCAATAAAAGTCGACTTCCCGACTTCAAAAACGGCCTGACTTCTAAAGTGGTAGAGGGAACTGAGAGAATCCTGTACCTTCGGTGGAATTTGGAATGTTTCGATTTTATCATTCTTAAACTGGGTCGCGCGGTGAAGCACCTGATCAAAATCAATCACCTTGTCTCTTTTTTTTCGCCCCTGACGTTGTTTGACTTCAATCCTGTGAGAATAACCGCCTTCGACATCAATAAATGTTTCGATTCTGTCCCTAACGGGATAAAAAACAGAAACAAACTTGTTTGACTTTACAGTTGAAAGTACAGGATAAACAGAGCGACCTCTTACAGAACTCTTTTTCAAGACCTCCATCACTGCACTGCCCGCAGGAACACCCAAATAGCTCAGTTTGTAGACAAGACGTTCCCCTGGGCCATAGGCAAAATGCGTGGATTCGGCCCTAGCGGGGGGGATTTCTGAAGCGAGTAAAGTGACGTGGCTAGAGAAAGGGAAAGAGAAGAGCACTAAAAAAAGAAAAAAACGAAGGGTTTTCACAAGGCATTCAGGTAACAGTAGGTTCTTTGCTCAGGAGTTTTCTTATAAAACATGATTAAATTATTACCAAACTTTATTTACTGGGTCAAGGATTTAGACCCTTTTTTTAGAAGAAATACACATTTTTCACCTATTTTTTACTTGAGGAACCTCTGATTAGGTCTGGGGTGAATTTTTCAGGAGATAAAATTTCCTGATTCAAGGCGAAAATTGTAGAGAATAGCTCTCTATTTTCAAGATTTTCACCAAAAGTAGGCGCGTTAGCGATGCAGAAGCGGGAAATTTTTGCCCTGAAAAAACATTTTATGACTTGATTAGAGGTTCCTTAAGGTTTTACAGACGCTTGAATAACATCAAGTGGCTCTCCTATTTTTAAACGTCCTTGTGCGATTAAAACAATTGCGTCTCCTGGTTTCAGACCTTTTTGAATCAGCACACGATCGCCCAAAACCTTGCCGAGTTTTACTGGTCTTCTTAGCGCCTTTTGATCCTGCACTAAAAAAACAAAAGGGATATCGTTCTCTTGATGAATTGCCATCATTGGAATAATGACCTGGGTCTTATGCTTTTCTCCTGAAAGTCGAAGACGCGCGACCATGCCCGGCAAAATCGAGCGCTTAGCATTTTCCAGTCTGACTTCAAGCGGAAAGGTTCCCCGGGTGGGCGAAGCATTTCCAGAAATGCGTGTAATTTGGCCTTTACGTTCTTCCTTACTTAAGGCATCAATTCTGACAAAAACCGTATCACCCAAATTCAAATGGGACAATTCCAAATCAGAAACGCCCACATCAAAGGTCATCCAAGTCGTATCGGCCATACGCGCAAGTACGGTTCCGACTGCAATGACTTCCCCTGTATCGTGGTAAGTCTCAAGAATCATGCCGTCTATTGGGCTCTTCAGCACCGTTAAACGCAGATTGCGCTGGGCTTGATCCAGTGCGACCTGCGCCTGATTTTTTTCTGAGATTGCAGCGGCCAGATCAAATTGAAGTTTCTCCCACCCGGCCTGAGACAGCGTTTTAGATTGCAACAAAGGCTTTTTTCGTTTGTGTTCCGCCTGCATAAAACCCAACTGCGCCAGGGCACGCGCAAGTGCGGCTTTTTTTGCTTTTACGATCAGTATGAAGTTTTCCGAATCGATTTCAAAGAGCGTCTCTCCTTTTTTGACTCGATCACCCCATTCGGCCTGTTTTATTTTTAATAGGCCACTCACTTCCGTGCTAATGCGATATTCCATGTGGGCAGAAGCCACGGCAGAGGCGACAATCGTTTCTTCAAAATCTTCTGTTTTGACAATAAAAACTTCAACTTTCTTTATTTTTTCTCTGAGCTCTATTTGATCGGGACCTGGCTCACATCCGACAAAAAAAACCGTACAGAATGCACAAAAAACAAAACACAGTCCCTTATTTTTAAAATGATCATACATAGAAATTCCTCATTTCACGAAGGTGTTTTCTAGCACAATGAAATGACAGGCTGCAACTTGCGGGTATGAATAACAATCAGTTATGATCGACGCGAATCTTAAGATTAAACCGCCATGGACGATACAAGAGACATCCATTTTCACCGTAGCCGAGAAGCGCTTTACAATGGGCAATCGCTGCTCGCCGATCCAATCCATCATTATATCCCGTTTACCGTTCCTTACGAATCAGCGGATGAGGTGACAGAAAAAGCACTCATCGACTCCAAGTGGATGCAACGTCTGCGTTACATCTATCAATTGCAATCTGCCCGCTGGGTCTACCCCTCAGCAGAGCACAGCCGTTTTGTCCATTCCATCGGGGCGATGCATGTCGCAGGCAGATTCGCAAAACATCTTTACCCTTCACTCAAAGAAGTCGTGCCTGACGCCCCTTCTTCAGCTTTTATTGAAGCGTTGCTTCGTATTGCGGTGCTGCTACATGATGTGGGTCATGGGCCTTTTTGTCATTTTTTTGATCACAACGTCCTCCGTGGTTTTGGACTCACCCATGAAAAATTAGGACAAGAAATTATCTGTCAGGAGTTAGGCCCCCTCATCCAAAAAATAAAACGCAGCCCCAGCGGGTCTTTTGCACCCGGTGAAAGCCTTGACCCCAAACAGGTCGCTTTTCTCATCCATAAAGACAGAAAGTATAAAACACCAAAACACTACCCCCGTTGGCTCGTGATTCTCAAACCCTTGCTCTCCGGTATGTTTACTGCCGACAACTTCGACTATGTCCTGCGCGATTCTTTTATGTGTGGAATTTCTATTGGGCCAGTGGACATCAATCGCCTTATCCACTACAGTTTTTTCACACAAAAAGGGCTTACCTTGCACAAGTCCGGTCTTTCAGCCCTTACCATGTTTTTAAATGCACGATCTTTCCTCTATTTTAATGTCTATTATCATCGCACGACACGTGCACTTGATGTCCATATGCGGGATATTTTCCATGAAACAATCAAAGCCGTCTTTCCTCACAATCCGGTTGAACACCTTGCGGCTTATGCCGATTTAACCGACTGGTCTCTATTACTGGAAGTCAAATCCTGGAGAAAAACACGATCTGCCACCAAACGAGGACTCTATCAGGAATGGGAGAATATTCTGCTTAGAAAGGTCAAATGGAAAATGGCCTACGACACCACTTTAAGCCCCAGCGAAACACATGATCAGCCGGATATTGATCCCCAAACACTAACCAGAAAAATTAGAAGCTTTTTACCCGAGACACTCAAAAAAATTGAATTTCGCGTCGATATTGCAACGCAAGATCCCCGACCGGGAGACCCACTTGAAATGGGAGACCGTCAGCTCTTTGTTTACACCCCTTCCACGGGGGATGTTTCAAAAAATGCTTTGAACGAATATGTCAGTCCTTTTCCGGTCAGTCTTTCTCAGTGCCGAATTTTTGCCTTAAATCATGAGCATGACGCCGCATTATCACGCGCCGCAGAAAAAGCTTTGGCAAAAACATTAAAATCCTAATATGCTATATACTGGCTTGATAAAACACAGAGGATGAAAATAATGAGAATGCACCCGCACTTTTCCAAAAAAATCCGTCCAATTTTTATAAGCATTTTTATTTTCCTTTCGTTTGGATCTTTATCTGTAAATTCGATCCATGCCGCTGAAGGGCCTGAGCGGATTCCACTCGAACATCCCAAATATCAGGCCTTGATTAAAGAATTGACTGAAAAACACAATTTTAAGGCCGATGAACTCAAGGCTATTTTCAAACAGGTTGTCTTCAAAAAAGACATCATCGATAAATTTAATCGCCCTGCAGAGCACCTTCCTTTTTACCGCTATCGTAAAATATTTATCAAAAAAGACATGATTGAAAAAGGCCGGGCTTATCTTGCAGAACACGACAAACTCCTCTCAGAAGTTGAGGCAGTCTACGGCGTTGAAAAAGAAATTATTGCAAGTATTTTGGGGGTTGAAACCCGTTTTGGAAAACCCGGCATCGAAAGATATCGGGCCTTTGACGTCCTCAATACGGCTTTTTTTCTCTACCCCAGACGTGAAAAGTTTTATCGAGGCGAAATCATTTCTTTTTTAAAACTGACCCGTAAAGAAAAACTTGAGCCCTTTTCGATCAAGAGCTCTTATGCAGGCGCTTTTGGTGTACCACAATTTATCCCCAGCAGTTTTTTAAGATATGCAGTCGATTTTGATAAAGATGGGAAAGTCGATCTCTGGAATTCTAAAAAAGACATCTTTGCCAGCGTCGCAAATTATCTCAAACATTTTGGCTGGAAAAAAGACAAGCTGCTTTATTTGCCCGCTCAAATTTACGATGATTCTCCTCAACTGCAAAAAATGCTGAATCGTGGTTTTCGAAAAACGATTTCTGTGGCCGAAGCCATTAAAATGGGGGTTGAAATTCCCTATCCCGCAAAAGGGGATACACCCACATCTTTTTCATATTTTGAACCCAACCCGGATGAAAAGGAATTGATTGCGCTCTTTGGAAACTTTCGTGCCATTACACGCTACAATACCTCCGTGCACTATGCCCTTGTTATTGTGCATCTTTCACGACGACTCGTCCTGTAAAAAGACGCACTCAATCTGTGAGCAGAATTTGATTTTAAAATTAATGTATATGCTTTAAAAAAGTGAGGGGTTGTCGTGGACTTTTAATGCAAGGTTGGGTGCGAGGAAGCGACACTCCCCTTCGGAAAAACATTCTAAATCAGTAACGCGGTACCAGGCATTTGCATTGGTATTATCTTTGTCACTCAGTAAGAAGAGTCTCTCGGGAAAAGTAAAAACCTTTTTTCCAATTTCAATATTAACACTCACCGTTGTACTGCCAACAGACTTCAAGTCAAAGCTATTGACAGCAACAACATAATAACCCGCAGGCAGTCCCTTAATCGTGACATGCTCCGGGCCACGACCGCTACAATCATCAATATCCAAAATGGCCTGCACTCCGTTAAATAAACTGGGTGCCCGTGCAGCGCCACAGTCATCTCCACCCCCTGAATGCCAGGAGACCAAAGCATTGGCAGAAGCTCCGCTTTCTGGTGAGGGATCAAGATAATAGCCCACATGGAGATCCATATCACTCGCTTGTAGCGCGCTTGGTGTATCCACCCAAGTCAAGGTAATGAATTGACTGTTTCCACGCGCCAGGGTTCCAGGGAGCCCGGCTTTGGATAAAAAACCGTTTTGAAAATTTTCAAAGGCGCAGAGTGCAAAAAAATCTTCGCAATTGGAAAATGCTGTTTGCCCCCCGGCAGCAGTAATGGAAAGGCTTTTATCGGCATTTACAAGCAGATCCACAGGCCCGGAAACCGTATTTAAACTGAGCTGGCCTGAACTTGGGCAACTTGCGCCATCAATGTATTGCAAGGGGGCAAGGGTTTCAATTGAAAAATCTCCCTGAATCACACAATCGCGAGAAGAGGAATGCAGGGTAAAGCCCCCCTGATATGAAAGGGTTTTGGTTTCTCCGGTGATCGTCTCTCCCGTTTTTGAGGTCACAATGACGGATGTTGCGTTTAGATTACGGTAAGAAAGCACACTCAGACGCACCCCTGCACCGACAATATTCGAGCGATTGGACTGACGCATGACGCCGCTAAAGACGGAATTCGTGTTTGTAGTCGTTTGGCTTGTATTTGGCGTAAGCGTCGTGTTGATGACTTCGGTCGTCTCAATGACCGTTTCAGTTTTAAAATCAATGAAAGTAACTTCGACTTTTTCACTAAAATCATCAAAAACGCCTTCTCCCGAAACATTCAGAATAAAGCGGTCAATGGCATCGGACCGGGTTTGAAATCTTAGCCTCAACTGACTTCCAAATAAACTTTTGAGATGTCCGTAACGCCGTCGGTTGACAGTTTGAAAATTTTGAATCGAAAGCTCGTTTGAGTCATTACCCAAACGCAGCTCCAGATCAAGGACTCCCCCTGTGGCATCTCGAATGCTAGAAGTGCCGGTTGCTGAAGCAAGACCATCAATCTGAATCCCGTTTTCTCGGCAATTGCTAAAGACCATCTGAAAATTAAAATCTGTTACGCTGGCATCAAAACCCGTCACCGTCATTGTGCCCCCATCACTACAACTAAGAGGAGTCGATTCCCCAGACAAAGGTGAACTGAGTGGGCGACTTAGGCCAAAAACCTGTTCTCCAACATGCTGTGCCACAATCGCAAACATCGCGGAAAGACCACTACCCGCCTCCGCCCCCTTGATTGTGGTATTCATGGCACGCGCCCCAAAATCAGGGTTAAACAAGACCCCTGCCGACTGAGGGCTTACGTTGGAAGAGCAGCTATTCAAGAAAAACAGGTAAAATGGCAGAAAAATCAGCACACGAAACCAGTGGTATTTTTTTGTAATTTTCATATTCGGCTCTATATCGCGTGGCAATGCGCAGATCGACGATCAATCGTTGAATCTATAGAACCGCTTTGAATTAGTCAAGAAAAGTGGTATTTCAAGATTATTCTTAAAAAATTAAGTTTTTAGAAATTTCTGGATTGAGATCAAAAGAGAGTGGGTTGTAGGGCCTTAAGCGCACTTTGCAGGAAATCCCGTTCTCCCACATCGGGATCTACGATTTTTCCGTTCCAAACCAGGATGTCGAGATCAATGGTACGCGGACCATTTTTATTTTCAGTGCGAATCCGACCCAGTGCATCTTCCAAAGCTAAAAGCCAGGATTTAAGTGCCTCTGCACTCAAATCTGTTGTGAAACGCACCGCACCATTGCAAAAAGGGGCTTGATGTTTAAATCCAATCGGCTCAGTAAAGATAAATTCAGAAACGTTTACACTGAGAAAGCGTGTTTTAATCTGCGTAAGCGCTTTTTCAATATAGGTCATGGGATCGATATTTGAGCCCAGGCCCACAATCACATCGTTTTTCATTGTTAACCTTTTGAGCGCTCAACCGTAATGGAAACCGAGTCCGTTAAACGCAAGGCTCCCGGTTTATCAACTTCAACCCAAACCTTTTCTGCTAGAGAAAGTGAAAGCGCAATATCTGCGATTTCGGATGCAATACGCTCAACAAGATTAAAATCCTTGTTTTCGATGTGTTCGATAATTTTGTTTCTCAGGGACTTATAATTGATGGTGGCATTGATATCGTCTGTTGTGGCGGCTTTTTCCCCGTCAAACGTCACACGTAGGTTGATGGTAATTTCTTGTTCTTTTTTTTTTTCCCAGTCATAAATACCGACAATGGTCCTGAGTCGTAGATTTTTGATACTTACAATCATTGATTCCCTCACTCTAAAATGACCGTTTAGCTTAGACGTTGTCCGCCATCGACGTAGAGGATTTCTCCGTTTATATATTTGGATCGCATGAGATATTGCACCGCGTTTAAAATATCCTCAACCGTTCCAGGGCGCTTCATCGGTGTTTTTTCTGAAATGGCGTTTAAATAGGCATCACCCTCCCCTTCTGGCGCTAAAATAGGCCCAGGACAAATCCCATTGACTCGGATACCAGGGGCGAGCGTTTTTGCCAAAAGTAGGGTCAAGTCCTTCAAGCTTTTTTTGCTGAGTGTGTAAATAAAAGCATCTTCTGCATAAACATCCACGCTAGAGTCCAGCATGTTAATAATCGCCCCACTTTTGGCATTTAAGGCATAGGCTTGGGCTAAAAATAGCGGTGCTCTGAGATGCAGAGCAAAATAATCGTCAAAGGTTTTTTGTTTGGAATCTTTAAAACAGATCTTTTCAAAAATAGAGGCGTTATTAATCAAAAGAGAGATTGTACCGAGTGTTTGAGTCACGGTTTCAATACACCGTGTATAAAACTGGGGGTCTCTGAGATCACCCTGCACACAGAAACAGCGTCGGCCAAGGGCTTTAATTTCAGATTTTATTTCATACGCAGATTTTTCTGAAGCATGGTAATGCAGTGCGATATCGTAACCCGCATTTGCCAACATCAGCGCCATCGCACGTCCCAGCCTTTTTGCGCCTCCGGTGACGAGACAGACAGGATTCAAATCAGCCTCTGAAAAAGAGAGTGAATCTCTAAATACCTCATTTAATCTCACTCAAAAATTGGCTCAAGACCCAGCCTTGTTTGCCATCTGAGGTTATCGCTTCTGTCCATTTTCCTACATCATTTTGCAGAACACGCACGTAAGATCCTCGCGGCAAACGGGAGATGAGTTGGGTTTTTGCCTGAGGTTCTGATCGCATATTAAGGACATCCGCACGGGTCGTTTTATATATCTTTTTTGCATGGTCTGAAAAAGGGCTTGAAAGCACCAGATCTTTAAAGGGAGACTGCCCCTGTAAGGGGTCTTTGGGTTTCACCATCACCTTTAGCGTTAGATTATTCAAAAGCAATGGATTGAGTAAAACGGCCAGGGTTTGTTTGTTTGGATTGCCAGGGAGCCTGAGTGTTCTTTCAAAAAATCCTTTTTCTCGCCCTTTGAAGAGCGAATAAAGTTCATCCCCAATTTTGAGTTGGATGGATTCAAGATCACGCGATGAAAGATTTTGAATAAAGGTTGCAAAATAAAATTGATCCCCCCCGGAAAGCCGCATCTGGTCAAAGTGCTGAGAGGGAATGGGGATGCTGGCACGGGCCTTAAAACGCACAAGCGCTTGATCTGATCCCCGCGCAGACTTTCCTGAAAGTCTGAAGGCCGCTTCAAGCGATTTCAGATGATGCGCTTCTATGCCTTCTGCATTCTTCGACAAATTTTGATTGGCTTTACTTAATTGCATTTGTAACTCTGCAATATTCAAAGCCTGTTTGGAGATGCGGTCTTTGTGTGCGAGGTTTTCTGTTTGTAAGTTCTCAATGAGCGCCACTTCATCACGCAAGGCCTGTTCTTTCATTTTTTCCTTGGCAACGAGACCTCCGATGGCGATGGCAAGAAAAATCAAAGAAAACCAACCCCGTGCGGTAATTTTTCTATAGAAGGATGCGTGTGTATCTGTCCACTGGTCTCCACCAAATGCAAGTGCCGACTCGGAAATGGTCGTTCCAGTGAAGGCAAGGGCTATAGAGAAGAAGGTAAAAACCCCGATGAGGATATCAACCCATGTCATTTTTATTTCCTATTCATAAGTACGGGATAAAACCTGATCCAGGGATAGTATCAGGTATTTTGTAAATTTCAAGATTTCAATCTTCAAAATACAAATAAATGGCCTTTAATGTCTCCGAAGAACTGAACCGCATTCAAATACGTATCTCTCCCGATGGAGAACGCAAAAAAGAAGGAACCTCACATTTTCTGAAATGATCGATTTCACTCACGGGACGATTTTGAAGGGATATTTTCGTTCGATGACATGACTTGAAAATAGTGTTTGAATCTTTTCGACCTGACCTGCGAATGCATACGCATAGAGCCAGCCTTCGGAAACACTATTTTTTGCAAAGCCCTTTTTTTTAAGCTGTTTTCCTGTTTTATCATAAGCCAAGGTCGTAAGATAAGCCTCTTCTTTCCCTTGATAACGGATTTCAACCCAGCTGCTTTCGTCCTTGAAACGCAGATTGCTCAAACTTACTGTAGATACAATACCGGGAACCTGCTTCTTTTTTTTAAGATCCGATTTTTCAAAAGTGAGCCAGGTCAGTTCAAGGGGTAGAATAAAAACAATCTCTCCCGAAATCTCTTGAATAACGCGGACATCACTTCCCTGCTTGAGATAAAGTTTACTGATAAAGGTAAGGGCATCATCACCGATGATATTTTGAAGCGATTGTCGAGAGACCGCTTCTCTGTTGTAAAGGTCATTTTTTTCAAGATCCCAAACATGACGAATGATAAGCTTGAGTGAGACTTGATTATCCAACTCAAGATTGGGTAGAGCAGCAACACGAACCCAATATTCAAAATATGGATGATCCCCGTCTACAAAATCATCCAAGCGGATTGACACAGGACCCAAATCTGCGCCACGATTTGTTGAAACACGAAATCGATCAGGAAAGTTCACAGCCGCTGCACGTAAACGTTCATCATATTGGGAAGCAGAATAATTTTTCCAAATTTTGCGGCCCTCCTGAAAGGAAAGCTGTGCATTTGCAATCAAGGGAAAAAGAAAGATAAGCAGAATTAAAAAAAATGCCCTTTTTATCACAGTATTCCCCCCCCATTGGCAAAGCATGAAACGCGTAGGCAGATTATCAAATCAGCTTATCATTAGATAGGAGATTTATTAGGACGTGTCGATAGGTACTAATAAATCTCCTACCTAACCATTACAGAAATAACCTTAAGACAGGACTTCTTATTCAGCTAAGATGAGCGGCATTTTTTATTATTTTAGGAGGATGGTTTTTCATCCATTTTTCAGCCCATTCCAGAATTTCATCTCCTGAAATCGGACGGGAGAGAAAATAACCTTGTACCTCATCACAATGCAATACCGAAAGATGGTCGATAGTTTTTTGATCCTCAACGCCTTCCGCGATGACTTTCATGCCCAGGTTATGTGCCAATTCGATGATAGAGACGACAATCACCTCATCATCGCTTTCATCCATCATTTCCGAGATAAAAGATTTGTCAATTTTGATCGCACTGATCGGTAACTTCTTTAAATAGCTCAAGGAGGAATACCCCGTACCAAAATCGTCTAAGGCGAACTTAATCCCCACACTGCCCAGGCGCGTCACGATTTCCATTGCACGGGTCGGATCATCCATAATGATGCTTTCGGTGATTTCTAACTCCAGACGATCTGGTGCAGTTTTGAAGGTCTGGAGAATTTCAAGAACCTGGTCACTCAGTTTAGCATCTCGCAGACTTCGGACAGAAAGGTTTACGGCCACACGTAAGTCAAGCCCGGCCTTCCGCCAAAATAATTCCTGACGCAACGCTTCTTTGAGTACCCAAATGGTCAGAGGTTTGATTAAACCTGTCTGCTCTGCCAAGCGAATAAATTCATCTGGAGGAATAATACCAAACTGAGGGTGTTTCCAACGCACCAAGGCTTCCACACCCGTGGCTTGTTTTGTTCTCAAATTCACTTTTGGCTGATAGAGCAGAAAGAGATGCCCATCCTGAATGGCGTGACGCAAGTCATTTTTTAGGACAAGCCCTTTAAGACTGTACTGATCCTTAGAAGAACTGTAGACCGTAATCCCCGTCTCTGCACTTTTTGCCATGTACATAGCAATATCTGCCATTTTAAGTAAGCTATGGACCTGATCTCCGTGATCGGGAAAAAGGGAAATACCGATACTGGCACCAATATCAAGGGAAACATCTTCAATGAGAAAAGAAGGTTCCAAAACCTGATGCACTTTTTCCGCAAATTGTATGGCATTTTCTGCGGTAACTTGTCCCAGGAGCAATATTGCGAATTCATCACCACCTAAACGTGCCAGCGTATCAGATTGCCTCAATATCGTCACGATGCGTGAACTGACCTGACGCAGTAAGATGTCTCCAATGCGATGACCTAAGGTGTCATTCACGTCTTTAAAGCGATCTAAGTCCATTAAGAGTACGGCAAAAGACTTCATTTCCCGCCGCCCCAAAAGGATGGCCTGTTGCAAACGATCCAAGAGCAGTACACGATTGGGCAAGTTTGTTAAACCATCGTGCAGGGCACGATGTCTTAATAAAGCAGCTTGTTCATGACGTTCCGTTGTATCTCTAAAACTCCAAACCCGCCCAACATGTTTTCCTTCAACCCACTGCGGATGGGAATATCGCTCAAAAACTTTGCCATTCTTGAGTTCAAAAACATCATAAGTGACCTCTTCAGGTGTTTCGTAAAGTTTGGTTATTTTTTCAAGAAAACGCTCCGGTTCCTTCAATTGTTCCAGTACATCCAAAATCAATTTTTCATGACCCTTGGGGCTAAGAGATTCCTTAATATCCCACATCTCCACAAAGTGTTGATTAAACCGCGTGACCTTTCCATGATGATCGACCACAAGAATGCCATCAGTCGTGGCAGCCAGGGTTGCATCCACTAAAGAAAGGGTGCGTTTAAGTACGATCTCCATTTCTTCATATTTTCTATCTTCTTTTTTGATCGGCTCTAATCGATCTCTCACCCCGAGTATCGAAATGATCAGCCCAGCCAAGGTATCGAGCCCCGCGCGCTGCTCTCTATTCAAAAGTCGGGCTTGCCTGTCCATGACAGAGAGTGTCCCAATAGTAATTCCCTCCTGCGTTGTGAGAGGCACCCCTGCGTAATAGCGAATTTTGGGATCTGAAATCACCCAATTTTCCGTCGAAAAATGTTTATCTTTTAAAGTATTTGGTACTTCAAAAAAATCAGCTTCTAATAGTGTATGCGAACAACAACCGACATGCTGTTCGGATAATTCCAAACCAACAAGAGATTTGCGCCAAAATTTTTCTGAATCAGTAAAAACAATTTGGGCAATGGGGGTCTGGCACAAGGCCGTCGCCAACATAAGAATGTCTTCAAAAGAAGCGTCCAAGCTCGTATCCAAGACCTGGTAGCGCCTAAGACATTCAAGTCGTGTCGATTTATTCACTAAGGAGGGATTCAAAACCATTCACCTTCCATTTATGCAGAAGAATACTGCAATAAACTATATCTTGCCCTCCAAAGCCTGTCAATTTATCAGCGTTATTGAAAAATAAGACTTATTGTATGGAAAAAATACTTAGAATAAATAAAGAATTAAAGGGGAGAACCTTAATTAGTGCTTGACTGGAAACCCGATTTTGAGAATGTCCTAAACTTAATTGAAATTGAAAGATGACCTCCGAGTCAGTATTGTGGTTTTTTTACACCGCGAAGCCACAAAACAGACCATACAAACCACGGAGGCCAGATGAAAATCGTAAAGAAAAAAGAGAGAAAAAGCAACGCAAAAGCACGGGTTCAAGCAGCAATGAAAGGGTGAGAAATGCCGAGAGTAAAGAAGAAGTGTGCTTGAGCCGATATCAAGCCTTGCATCGCATAAAGGGATTGACGATCAAATCTGGGTACAGGTCATCAATGGGATCAGTCATCGGAAATTTGAGAAAGCAGCGATGCAGATTCCGAGCACCTTCGGCATTCAAAAAAGCAACATTTCACGTAAATTTATTAGGGCCTCAGCAAAGAGATTAAAGGCCTTTCAAGATCGAGATCTCAGTTCCCATGAGATCCTCGTCATCTTCATGGATGGCAAGAATTTTGCCGAGAATAAAATGATCATCGCCCTTGGTGTGACTCTCTCAGGTCAAAAGATTGACTTGGGAGCCATCGAGTCGAGCACAGAGAACGTCGTGGCCTATCTCCCCAAGGGGGAACAAAATCGATTTCGCAAAAAGCTTCAAAAAGCCTATGAACAAAAAGAGTATGGACAAGCGAAACAGAAACTGTCAGAGATTCGAAAAGCATTGCAGCTCATCAACGAATCGGCTGTTGTGAGTCTTGATGAAGGGCTGGAAGATACGCTTACCTTGCACCGCTTAGGACTATTTGAGCAACTCGGTCTCAGTTTGAAAACGACCAACTGCATTGAATCTTTGAACAGTCAACTGGAGCAATATACAAGAAGGGTTAGCTATTGGAAAAACAGCAATCAACGGCAACGGTGGGTTGCAACAGCCTTGCTGGAAATTGAACCCTCGTTGAGAAAGGTCAAAGGCTTTAAATTCCTTCCAATGCTCAAAAACAACATGAACAACTTTGACCAAAATAAAAATCAAAGAAAAGCAGCTTAGGTCATCTATCATTTTTCAACTAACTTTGGGATTGACTCCCACCTCAGGGTGCCGGTGCACCTCCCTTAAAATAGAACCCGTCAAGAGTAGTCGTTTTTTTAGGAATGCAATATTATATTCGCCCCCTACGGAACATTAATCCCGGTGCCTGGCTATCAGCGAGGAAAAACCTTTGGCTTATCAAAATACAGCACCGTCAGCACAATTTTGTTCGATGTAAAAAGCAGGCTCTCAAAGATTTATGACATGGGAGTGTGTGTGTCTCAGTAGGAGCGCTAATTGTTTCTCGATTCACGAATCGCATCGAGAATATCTTCCGTTGAGGCTTTTGTTTGTATTCCAGGGACATCAAAGTGAGATTTCGCCGAATAAAGGGTAGCGTCCCCCTTTCTTGCGTTTTAATCTCATTCCTGATGTAGTATACTACAGTGCTATTATTTCCTCGTTCTTCTCTGGAATCCTACGCCATGCTTAGCCTAAGCAATAAACCTACAACGAAACAAATAGGTCAAGATTTTGTCAACCGGGTAAGAGAGAGTGGACAGCATGCTGTCTCTGTAACCCCACCGACCTATGGGCTTGATTTTCTTGATCAGGGCATGTCGATCAGTTCTCCACCAGCCACACTCCAATGCATGACCTCATCGGCAGAAGAATACGGCAAGAAATTTGGCTCTTCTGAGGCAAATAAAGTCTCCCATGCACCTCGAGAAGAAAAAAATAAAACCGGTCTGCCAAACCGCTTGAAATTAGGCATCGAAAGGCTCTCCGGCATTTCAATGAACGATGTGAAAGTTCATTATAACTCAAGCAAACCCGAACGTTTGCAGGCCTTGGCCTATACACAAGGGGCCGATATCCACTTGCGCTCCGGGCAGGAGCGACACTTGCCCCATGAAGCATGGCATGTGGTACAGCAAAAACAAGGTCGGGTTTCTCCCACAAAACACCTTAACAATATCGCGGTTAACGATAATAAAAACTTGGAGCGCGAAGCCGATCAACAGGGTGCCCGTGCAGCCTCGCACGCTTGGACAAGTATCCCGCCGGTTACACAAAAATCCTCTAACCACAGCCTGGGAGTCGCTCAGAGGGTGGTGCAATGTCTGACTGCCGGTGACCGTCCTTTCGAGGAAGGTTATTCACTCTTAACCCAGCACAGCAAGTGGTTCACCGAAGCCGAAAAATACGAAGGTCGACTCGGGAAATATGCTTACGCTCACCCAAAAACTTCGATTGCTGTCAGGGCGGGCCTTGGAAAAATGAAACAAACCCTGATGAAATACTATAAAAACCACTATAAAACCAAATTGGATGACAAAACAATTCTCGGTGCCTTCTTTAAAGATGACAAAGGAAGCGCGGGACAAGTGGGTATTAATCTGGATGAAACAAAGATGTTAGATGTACTCGATAATGGAAACTTACGTGAGCGCATGACGGCTTTCTACAACGGAGCCTACTATGCGGGATACCAAGGAGACAATAAACCTCCCGGTACGGGGTTTAAGGAACTTCTACACGAGCTTGTGTTCAACGACGATAAAACAACCATCGAAGTCCTCGGACTCGACAAAGAAAAACTCGCGAAACAAATAAAGCACTTCTCAGGCTCAATTTTTAGCGCTTCATCCTGGATGGCTTCCATCGCAAAAATTGTGCAACCAAAGCTTTTTGTCAAAGATATTTTTGCCCTTGGCAACATGACCGTGCAGACGGACGCTCAAGGCGCGGTCGATCTCGGACTCAGCCAGAAAAATCGCGTGCCTCGCAGCAAAAAAGAACAGGAAAAACGCAAACTAACTCCGAAAGACTGGGAAGAAAAAGGCGCCAAACTCTCAAGACGAGAACTCGCCAATGCCTTTCCCGGACACTTCGAAGACGGTGAAGAAGACATGGATTGGGCAGATGAGATTTTAACGGAAGACAGCTTGCTTCCCTGGCTCTCAGGAAATGCTTATTATCGCATCAAACCAGACGACAGCTGGTATGGAAAAATCCACGACAAAATGCGGATGCCAGTCGTCGCGGGCATATCGGGAACAACCACCCGCATGCTGAGTGCCTTCCAGTGGCTCAATACGGGCACCAAAACCGTTGATTTTCGTCTTGCTATTCTGGGATGGATGCTCAGCAGTTGGGATCACAGCCTCTACGAAATCCTGAGGGGCTCCCACCTGGCAGACGTGATCCCCTCAAGCGATATTCCCGACGAAGCAGAACTCATCAAAGATGTCATTCGTATGTACATGACCGTTGCCCCACTGGAAACCAAGGAACTCCGCAACAAGGTTGCGGTCAAAAAATTATTTCCACATGAACTTATCTACACGCAAATTCAAGAATCAAAAAAGGAATCTGAAGGTAAATTCAAGAATCCCGAAACGCTAACATCCAGCAACTACGGAAACGACGATGAAGGCACAAAAGGAACCATTGATCGTTTTAACGCAGTCAAAACAAGCGATAATTATAAAGGACTGAGCAAAGCCAATGCGATCGCAATTGGAGGGTATACGGGCGGAATGCACTTCCTGATCAACGCGGTATTGGAAGGTGTTGACTACAACTTATTCGGTGCCGCTCGAGACAAAGCAGTCAAACTAATCATGCGCCGTTTGCTTCGAAGTCCCATCGACGACTACCTCGCTGACAAAGATGTTGAAATTCCAGACTGGGCTTGGGAGCCACTCAAAGCAGACGTAAAATTGCTGAAGGCAGCGGGGACGGACAAAACTAAAACCGACTCGATTAACGCTCGAATCGACAAAAAAATCGAGACACTGGTTGATAAGGTCTACCCTGAGATGATGCTTCACGCCAACATGGCGGTTGATGGCATGAAAAATATGCCCTCAGTCAAGAACCAAACCGTTTATAGAGGCGACTGGGAGTCGACCCTTAAACCAGAATTTTATCGTTACTATCGCCCAGATAAAGTCCTACAAAACCGCACCTTTACAAGCTACAGCAAACAGAGAGATACAGCCCTGAATGATTTTGCAGTGCCCCATGCAGAAGAAGAGAACCGGCAAGCCGTATTGCTTGAATTGAAACTGCTAGGGAAATACGGAAAGAGCATCAAGGAACTGTCGGAATTTGCGACTGAAGACGAAGTACTCCTCATCCCGGGGTCGAAAATTAAACTTGGAAAATCCAAAATAGTCAAAGTTCCCGTAAAATCTTCTACCGTAGATGTCAAAGTCATCCAGGCAGAGGAAGTTTGAGGGACAATCGTTTAAGCAATGCCTCTACACGAGCAGTGCTCTAAATTAACCTTCGCTTGTATCAAAGACAAAAGGGTAGGGATGGGGTTACAATAACACTACGACCCTTTTCCCTCTTTTGCATATTCTCTGCGAATGCCTTGCAGCACATCTTCGTTTGTAATCAAACGACCACTATCTTTCAAACTTTGCAGTGACACAAAACGAATGACATTCATAATCGCACCACCCGAAATCACATGGTCTTTTGAAATTTTTTCAAAATCCAGCCCAGTGTGAAATTCGGCCTTCTTTGAAAAACCTTGTCGCCAAAGCCTTAGCC
>JAADHI010000091.1:538-4904 GCA_013151935.1 Candidatus Manganitrophaceae bacterium | reverse complement strand
CTTCCCACAACACCCCTCGAACACCCCGCGATGGACTATGCCTTTTTGCGGCAAGAGGGCATTCGCCTGATTGAGAAAATGGCGGGCAAAGTCTGGACGGATTTTAATGCCCATGACCCGGGTATTACGATCTTAGAGCAGTTGTGTTATGCGATTACCGATCTCGCTTATCGCATCAACTATGACTTGCCTGACTTAATGGCAGGAAAGGGCCGTGATCCCTATCAAAGCCTTTACGGCCCAGCAGAAATTTTAAGCTCTGAACCCCTGACCCTCATTGATTTCCGGAAGCTGATTGTGGATGTGCCGGGTGTGAAAAATGCCTGGATCGAATTACTCGAAAAACCCCCTCCACTCTATTTTCACGAAGGAAAAAATACCCTCAGCCTACAGTCTGAGGCGCAAGCTTTCGGCCCACAAGTCACCGAACCCATCTACCTCAAAGGGCTCTATCGGATCTTAATCGAAACCTCCAGTCTGGTCGATATTGAAGGCCCGACGGTGGCGCGAGAGGTCGCGCTCAAACTCAATGCACACCGGGGACTTTGTGAAGATTTTGATATGATTTCTATTTTAGAACATCAAAGTGTCTCCGTTTTGGCGCAAATTGAAATTGGCGCGGTTGACGATGCGGGCGAAGTTTTGGCCCAAATCTACTTCAAGATATCCAATTATTTCTCGCCTGCACTTCCCTTCAAAACCTTGGGAGAAATGTTGGATGCCGAGACCCCTGTCGATGAAATTTTTGAAGGCCCCCTCTTGCAGCAGGGTTTTTTGGACACCGAATCGCTGAAGAAGGCGACAAAACGAACGGTTCTCTACACCTCCGACTTGATTCATGAAATTATGCAGGTTGAGGGTGTGCGCGCGGTAACAAAGATCCGTCTTCAATCGGGCGGAAAAATTGAAGACTGGTCTTTAAATATCGACGACTTACAAGTGCCGCAATTGCTTTTGACAAACGACGCAATTCTTCTGGAAAAAGAAGGCATTTCAGCCAGCATTGACCCAGATTGGGTCAAAACACGTTATCTTGATTTACTAAAAGCTGCGGTGTTTCAAGGAGATTTTTCCTCAAATGCAGAGGCCCTCGATCCCCCAAAAGGGCGGGATCGACAGATCGCACAATATGGTGCGATCCAGCGTCACTTTCCTGATTTATACGGTATCGGGGAGATGGGTATCGCCGATTCGGCTTCCGAGGAACGCAAGGGCCAAAGCAAACAACTGAAAGCCTACTTGCTCTTTTTTGACCAGTTGCTGGCAAACTATTTTTCTCAATTGTCAGAGGCGAGTTCGCTCTTTTCTTTTTATGGAAAAAGCAACGAGACTTATTTTTCGCAGATGATTGATGACTCGGCACTCGGCCTCGACGCGGTGATTC
Organism: Candidatus Manganitrophaceae bacterium; assembly: GCA_013151935.1. GTDB lineage: Bacteria > Nitrospirota > Nitrospiria > SBBL01 > JAADHI01 > JAADHI01. Next base: position 3,520 of record JAADHI010000091.1, on the reverse strand, counting down.
AAAAATCGCCCGAAGATTTTGAAGCCCAACTCCAGAAGCTCAGCGAAAAAAGCACAGACGATTCTCTGCAACGCAAAAACCGATTTTTGAATCATTTGATGGCCCGGTTTTCTGAGCAATTTACCGATTATAGCCTCATTTTATTCGACCTGGTGGAAGAAGGACGCGATGCGGCCTTAGAAAAATTGGTGCAAGACAAACAAGCTTATTTGCAAAACTATCCCGCCTTTAGCGCAGGTCGAAACCGCGCCTTTGATGTGCTCAATGTCTTAAGTTCAGAAAACAGATCGGGTTTGGAAATGCGCATCAGACTCAAACTCTCGCTCAATGCCGACGAAGCAGAAGACTTTTTTCTGATCGAACATATTTTGCTGCGCCCGATGTCGGGAGACGACACACAGCAAGTACCTTTATTGGCAGCCCTGCAAAGCAAAGACCCCTATTCTTTGCAACTCAGTTTTGTCTTTCCAAAGGGGCCGAAGCGTTTTGAGCAAACTGTTTTTCTTCAGTTTATTCACCAGACCCTGAGAGCAGAAACACCCGCACACCTGATTCCGCATGTGCACTGGTTGGATCCCGACACCTGGTCTGTCTTTAAAACAAGCTATGGGGACTGGTTTGAAAAGCGCCGTCTTTATTTACGGAATAAATTAGGGGTGTAAATCATGGCCGATGACCTGGATATTCCCATTCGAGATGCCCGTGATCGTTTGATCGATTTTTTGGGTTTTGCTCAAACCGCTCCCCTGCAAGATCTTTCCATCTTGGATGAACAACTGACCGTCCCCTTTAATGTTTCGGCTAAAATCCCGATTGCGCTCAGCCAGAACGCCGTGAACTATCAGCTGGATGACTTGGAGGATGTCCCCGTGCAAAACCCCGCAGGCGGAGGCGTTATTTCAGCCTTGGGCACCGGAGGGACTCTGCTTTTGGAAAGCCCTCAGATTTCAGATGACGTGAGTTATCAGGTGCGGGCGACAAAAGTGGGTTCTGGTCGTTTTGCTTATTTGCACGAGACAGCTACGGTAAAGGTTGGCTTGGATCTCAGTCTTCAGGCTGAGATTTTAGACCTGGCTTTTCTCGAACCGACCTTGGACTACCTGAAATTTAATGATGCTAAAATTGTGGACTACGGAACTGCGGTTCAAATCAACCTTCTCAAAAGTCAGGAGGGGGTCATGTACCGACTGGTTTATTTTGAAGACGACACCGAGCTCATTTTGTCTGAAGTAGATGTGCTGGGAACTTTGAATGATATCGTGCTTTCAACACAAGCTGTTTATGAAGACACCGATATTCGCATCCGCGCCACAAAAACCTTCGACCCAGCAGAAGGTCGCGAAACGCAGACGGCCCTCTTAGATCTCATGCTGCCCCTGAAGGTCCGCGCAAATACGGCCCTCGAAGTGTTCATTGAACCGACCGAAGTGATTGATTTTAAGGCCTCTACAAGCCTCAAAATTTCCAATACGCAGACCAGTGCGCGCTATCAATTGTTTACCCGACAGGTCGCCGATGCCGATTTTGTCTTTAATGACAGCGCCGGAATTCCGCGGGTGGTCGTGGGGCGCGAATCGGGCGATTGGAACATGACATTAGAAGAGACCGGCAAGACCCTCCTGGTGGTCGATAAGGGCGAGGGCGAAACAGTACAAGTCGCGATAGATCCGCTTGAACCTTTGTGGCAGGTGCCCGAGGGATTTTCGGCCTTGGGCACTCAGACCGCGGGGTCGGGGGCTGCGCTCTCGCTTCCGGTCACGACTTGGTCTGAAGATAGCTTCTGCATCGTTCAGGTCGAAAAAACACACCAGGGTAGAAACGCGGTGTTGTCGGCGGTTTCTGTGTCGCAAATTAGGGTGGTCTTTGTCCGGCCAAACCCAGAGCCAGAACTCGCTTTGAATGTCACGATCTCAGATGCAAATGCCGTGGGGCCCGTGGAGGTCTTGGGTGGAGAGCCGGGCGTCTATTATCATCTTCGTAAAAAAGACACCGAGCTTGACCTGGCCTTGCCAGCTTATATCCATCAGCAGGATGTTTTGGATCCCACAGAAAACAAAGGCCTCAATCAGCTTCGCATCGGTGTTGATTTTGTGGTATCTCGCGACATTTCTGAGACAAGCAGCACGGATGAAAAAGATCCCACCACATTTTTTCCACGCTCAGCCCTCTTAGAAATGGTGTCTTTGTCGGTCGGCACAAGCCTTGAATTGCTCGCAATCAAAGCACAAAGCGGTGTAACAACACCTCTGCTGAAATCAGTGGATCTTGCTGCATTGCCTCAAATTTCTTTTGAAAATACCGCAATTGCATCGGGCCAAACGGCAAGGTTGATTGTGACGGAGAGCATCGTTGGGGATAACTATCAGCTCTTTTCAAACGACGTGGCGGTCAAACAGTCCCGAAACGGAAACGGAGGAGAACTGGTTTTTATCACGGAAATACTCACCGAGAATACGCTCTTTGAAGTGCGTGTGACGCAGACCGAAAGCAGCGGACTTCCGCTCACCCGGATTGTGCCTTTGGCTGTGACCGTTTCTCCGGCGGAATAAAGCTGAATGGGTAACTCTTAGCAAGACGGATTGTAATGACAGAACAACGGCATCGCATCAAGCGTCAAATTCTGGAATTGAGTATTCCAGGCCAACAGGCTACCCCGGCTTTTTATGCCGATGTGCGTCGTTTGTATGATCAGGAAATTGCCCCGCTTATTGAGCGTTGCTGTTCTGAACTGAGCCGCCCGGATCAGATTCATCGGATTGATAGACTGGAACTGGATCTCGGATCGCTCGACCCCAATCATTTTGAAGCAGATCTGGTTGCAAAAATTGCAGCGCAGTTGCGGCAAAAGCTGAGTGATTGTCTCGAATTGGAAAAGCCACAAACGACTGAAATCCCGCAACCCCCCAAAGCCACACAACCTACTGATGCCAGGCAAGCCGTCGTCAAACCAGCGGAACAACATCAGGAGTCTTCGCCTGTTCG
>JAADHI010000091.1:0-435 GCA_013151935.1 Candidatus Manganitrophaceae bacterium | reverse complement strand
GTACAAACACTTAAAAAAAATGCCCCAAATGTTTTAAAGCGACTCATGCAAAGCTTGTCTCGCGAGACGACTGCTTTGCAACGTTGGGTGCGCCATTTTGACGATGTGATTTTGTCGGAACTATGCCGCTTGGCTCAGCCTTTACAGGCTTCCGATAGCATCTTGTTTGTACAAACGCACTTTACCGTCTTGACCTTGCTGAAAACCCCAAGCCTTTCCCCCGGATTGACGGAAAGGAAGCGTCGTACTCTTTTCTGGGAGGAAATGCTTCGGGTGTCTTATGCCACTCAAGGATCAACCCCTCTTCAGCTCTTTTGGAAAGACGTTTTGATACGTGTTGCCGGGCGTTTTCAGTGTTCCGTCAAGGCCTTGATGGATGCGCTATGGCAGGTGCTCTCGTCCTCTAAAGCGCATGCAGGTTCCGAGATGATTAAG
>JAADHI010000082.1 GCA_013151935.1 Candidatus Manganitrophaceae bacterium | reverse complement strand
CTCCGCAAAGGGATCAATCCCGCGAGCGTCTTTCATCCACGACCAAAAAGGGGAAAGCGGCGGGGGGGTTCCATTTTTTCCCTTTTGATTTTTTAAAAATTCACCCATCTCTTTTTTGACCAGGGTTTGCGCTTCGGCCCGACGTCCGAGACTGGACAGGGCGTAAACCGTATAGCTGAAAGCGTCCCCCTTTAATCGTTCATCGGCCCCAGCCAACTGAAGCGATACAATGGCACTTTCGTAGTCTCGGGCAGCCATTTGTCCCAGAGCCAAATGGACCTGCATCATCGGATCCTCTTTTTCTTCAGGAGTCGCCGCATTTACAATACGCTGAAAATCGGCATTGCTACCCATCAACCAGAGTGGCAGGGTTTTGAGCGAGGAACTGTTTAAGACCCGATCAATGTCTACAATAACGGGCATTTTGGGATCTCTAAACCCAAACCAGTGCTGATTTAAAATATCCTGAAATGCAAAATAGGCAAGAGAATCCTGACGAAGACGTTCGGGCCAGAGCCGTGCAATGAGCGGGCTTTTTATAAACCGGGCCTGGGCCGCGTTGATATCCATCCATTGATCAATCAGCTTGACCAAACCCATACGCGACCCCGAAGAAGACTTCACACGTTTGGGGAAATTATCCACAAGCGGTGGAGCACCTTGTGTGATTTCATTGAGATAAGCCGCATCCCCAATAAAAAGCGAGCCCAGTTGTTCGGGGCGCTCCAAACCCACATCAATGAGTTCTTTTGATACGACGGGGTCTTGCCACTGTTTCATAAATATGGCATCTGAGACAGGACCTTTTGCATTGCGTGTGCCGACAATCATCAAATCCAGCCACTGCCCATGCCACAAAGAACAATCCTCAAACACATCACAAAAGGCACGCAGAATGCCCTTTATACTCATGGCATCCATGGCGTGAAGCGGCAACCAATAGGTCGCAATGCCGCCTTCATTGAGGCGATCATAAAGCAGTTGAAAATATTCACGGGTGTAAAGGTTAACAACCCCTGCAACTTCCGGGGGTGGCGGCTCCGCTGTAATCAGGTCAAAAGACTGATCTGTCGTCTGTAAAAAATAACGCGCGTCTTCAATATAAACGGAGACCCGTGGGTCATTTAAGGGCAGCGTTGTGGGTTCCGGATAGGCATTGTCATTCATTTCTAATATGTCGCGAGAAATATCAACAATATCAATTTTTTCCAAACCCTTTGAGTCAGTCAAAGCCTTTGCTGTGCTGCCCACACCATATGAAATCAAGAGTGCGTCTTTTGGATCAGGATGCACAGCCAGCGGCCAATAGACAAAGAGTTTCATGTAACGCCGAGAACGAAAATCGGTACTCGACATGGAATAAGAATTAGTAATCAAACGATGAAACAAGGGTTTATCCAGCCACCGCTGCTCAAGATAGGTGATGGTTTCGATCAACCCTTCACGTGTTTCCTTGATCACACCGACCCCATCGCTTGAAATCAGACGCTGACTGGGAACCCTCAAATGATATTTTTCCATATCACCCATGGGAAAAATAAGAATACCCACCGCAGCAAGCCCTGCCCCAAGATAAGAGATCCGTGAAACCTTGGCCTTTCCACTCATCAGCAGCAAACCGATCAAACAATAAAGCGCAGCCATAAAAAAGAGCGAGCGCTCCATCCCAAAAATAGGCAACAACAAAAACCCCCCGCTAAATGCGCCGAGTGCTGCCCCCGTGGTATTGGCAAGGGTTAAGGCCCCTGTGGTCACGGTCTCGTTAGAAAGGTGGGCTCGCATTGCAGTCCCGATGAGCGTAAAAAAAATCCCTGACATAAAAGAAACAGGAAACATGAGCGGAATGCCGATATTCAATATTCCGCCAACCTGGGTGATAACAGCCTGGGTATAAGGTTTCACGATATGAGGGAAAAGGGCGTAGCTCAGAATGCAAAGCACACTTAAAATAAATGCAGCGGTCGTGCCTTGTGTTGCAAAACGCGGTTGTTTTTTTAAGAGCGCTGAGGCGGTAAAGCCACCGGAGGCAATGCCAGCCAGGACAATCCCCAAGATCACAGAAAATGAAGTCGAATGTCCCGAAATAAACAGCATCAAAAATCGAAACCAGATGATCTCCAGCGCCAAAAGACAAAAACCCGACAAAAAAGCTGCGGATAAAAAACGAAAGAGTGTGGCAGTGCGACCCTGCACAGGAACAAGGTTTTGTGCCGAAGCTTGATCGGGTTTTGATGATTTTGAAACACGCATGCCTTTATCCAGTCGCAGAGCGATGACCGCCACGCAGACATTCAAAATCCCAGCAAACCAGGCTGTTGCATGGATGCCAATTGCTTCAATGAGCACAAATTCGGTCAAGAGGACACCCAGGAGGGCTCCGAGCGTATTCCATCCATAAAGTTTTCCGAGGACTCGGCCAAAAATCGGATCTTGCGTTGAAAGGGCCTTTGTTAAGACAGGCAAGGTCAGGCCCATCGCCGTGGAGGGAATCAGCAACAGCAGGAAAGCAAAGAACAGCCTTAAGCCGTTTAGAACCCAAGGTTGATCCGAGATGGACTGAAACAAGGGCGCAAACCATTGCCCTAAGTGGGGCAAGAGATAAACGAGCACGATCCCTGAAAGACCGATGAGTAACTCAAGGTAGGCGTAAAAAGCGATGGGACGCGTGAACCGTCCTTTTTCGCGAATGGCCAGGGCATTGCCTAAGGCCAAGCCCCCCATAAAACCTGAAAGCACAAGGCTTGAGGCCCAGATGCTGTTCCCAAAAGCCAGGCCCGCTTGTCGAAACCAAAGGGCCTCGAACATTAAAGCAGAGGAACCCGAAATCAAAAAAATCGTACAGAGGAGTCGTGTCATAAGGGAAAAAGGACTTTAAGACTGAAAACACAGGGGCAACGAAAAACCATCAAACACTCAAATCTCTTAGCTTTTGCTAAAACGCGAAGGCTGAATACTAAAGTAAGCTCTTGAAAAATTCAACTCAAGCCAGGAGCCTTTTGAGATTTTGTGACACTTGACAAAATTGCCACGGCCCCGTGATAATCAGGACTACACTGAGATTTGAATGATGTCGACTGAGGCAACGAAAGAAAAAATCTTAAACAGAATGAAAGATGTATTGCTTGCGACAGAGCTTGATGTGATCGACGAAAGCTGGAAGCACGCAGGCCATGCAGGGGCCGGTGGCGGCGGACACTTTATCCTACACTTGGTTTCTGAAAAATTTGAAGGAGTTTCATTGCTTGACCGCAACCGCATGGTCTTTGACGCGCTAAAAGAAGAAATGCAGGCAGAAATCCATGCCTTGGTCATCAAAGCCAAAAGCCCTGGAGAAACCCAGACATAAGCGATAAACGAAACCCATAACCCTGGTGCGCGGATGACATGCATCTCTCGAAGTCTTCTTTGTTCTTTATTGCTTGGTTTTTTACTGTTCGCTGTAATGTCCTGCTCCCCCAGGCTTGTGCCCTCTGCCTCCCTTGCGAATCCCGCCTCAGATCTCCATGCACCACTGACAAGTGGAGAAAAATTCTGGTGGGCCTGTCGTTTCAAGCTTAGCTGGAATCAAAAAACAGAACCCGACATGGGTGTTGATCTCTTGTTGGCCCAAGCAGTGATGGGGCCCATTCTGGAATCAATGGAAGACCGTCTTTTATTCTGGCGCTTTCACCGAAGAGCCGCCCCGGATGATTCCGGACATCAATTCAGCTTTCTCTTTTATTCCGATGTCTCAGCGCTACAAGAAATTAATGCTGAAATCCAGAAAAACCCGACCTTGCATCAGGCCCTTAAAAAGAAAATTGTAGAACGTGCGACCTGCGACAATACAAGCGGGACACGCCGCCCGGAAATTTCGGCAATGAGCGATGCCAGTTGGTCTCCCGCCCTGCAAAAACACTGGCCTGCTTTTATCATGGGAGTGAGCCGTCTTTGGCTCGGACTCATTAACGAAGCCTTAAGAGACCTCCCGCCGCACGAGGGAAATTTTGACAAAAAGCTTGAACAGATTCGTAAGGCCGAAAAGACCATCAACATGATGTGGTACAAAGAGGGTCAACACGCCTTTTTTCATCACTTAAGTGCTGTTTTCGGATACGAGCCTTTATTGATCAAAAACGTCGTCCGATTCTAAGGAAATTCAGATTAAAACCAAATCTCTTTTAATCACCCTGACCTTCATGCTTCTGTTTTCCTGCGGAAAAGAAACGGGTGCGGATATCACGGGTGAAAGAAGCCGCCTCACCCAAAATCGCGCAAAATGGGATGTTTTGGCGAGTAACGACTACGCCTTTTATTTTAGAGAACCCGTCGGCCCAGCGGGGAACAACCGTGTACTCATTCAGGTCATTTCAAAACAGGTCCAAAACTTGAGTCCCTCACCGGCAGTTGGAGAGAATACCTTCAGCATTTCTCCAGACAGTCGAATACTTTACCCTACGATGGAAGCCCTCTTTGATCAGATTTCAAATACCTTAGACCAAAACCCCGTCTTTATTACTGTGAACTATAGCTCGGTTCATGGCAACCCCACACGCATCAGGTACGATCTCAGCAATCAGACAATCACCGACGAAAGACTGATCCGAACTGAAATCGCCTGGGTACGCTAATCGCACCTGACCTTTATGCCTGCTATTTCTAGATGCAATCAGTCGTTCCTTGCAATCAAAGCCCTTTCCCAAAAATAAACAAGCTTTTGAAATGCCGAATATTCCGAATTCTCAAGCAATTCAGGTCGCCGCCATGCCTTTCCTTCGGTTTGCACAAGTCCTGATCTAAAATCGTAGATGATGCGACCCGACAAACCTCTCATTGCAATCTGTCTTGGACGTTCAATTGTTCCGATGTATTGAAAAACCTGTTTTTTTTCATTTTCTCTTAAGATCGGTTTTTGACTTTCGTGAGGACGTTTGGCCAGGGCAGCATGGATGACGCTCCTCAGTTCGCTTTGACCAAAAGGCTGCTCAATGACAACCGGCAGGCCGCTCACAATCAAAGGAATTTGTGTCTGGGCATCATTGATCATATAACCGTGGCCGAGAAAGTTGTCTTCAAAAAGGCTTTCGCCATGATCAGAAGTCACGATGATGCCGGGCGCTTCACCCAGTACCTGTCGTAGCGCATCAAGCACCCTGCCGATTGCCCGGTCTACATTGGCGGCGGTATTGAGGTACATGGCTTTCAGCGCGTTTTTGCGTTCGCTCCGAATTTCAGATCGGCTTAAGACCACATCATTGATCAGGGGCAGGATAGTTTTGTGATGGTAGGGGAAATGTGTGTCAACCAGATTCAGGTATAAAAATAAAGGTCGGGTCGATTCCCTGGTGCTTAGAAAGGTCTTAACCCTTTCAATCAGTACATCATAGGGAAGACCAAGGCTGCCCGGGGTCGAAAACTTTGTATAGCGGCGATGCACTTCCACTCGCGCATCATAAGCGATGTCGGCCCGTTCAAATCCGATTTGCATTTTTTCAGCACCGAAGGATTCATCCTGACCGGAGAAAAAGGCAACCTCATATCCGTTTTTTTTGAAATCATCTATTAGACTTTTCTCTGCCAGACTTCTCCCTTTATTTGCAGGGGAGAGATGTCCTGTAAAGGTGTGATAGCGGGACTGAACGGTATAACCGTTATGAGAAAAGGCCGACTCTACAGAAACCCCCTGTGAGGCAAGGTCAGCCAAAATAGGCGTGACTACTTTGCCCTCGTAAGTCGCACCGATCAAATCGGCACGGAAGCTCTCAAGCATCACAAAAATAATATGAGGTGTGTGTTGCCATTGAGTTGCACGAGAACCTGCCTCAGACTCCTCCAGCTCATCAGCCCCATCAAGCGGTAAATCGCCCGCCACACCGTTTTCGTCAATGCCATTACCCGGAATGTCGAGAGCATAGGGGAAAATAGCCTCATCAAAGGGGTCGGGGTCAGCGGGCCGTCTTAAGAGTCCGAAACCGTCTCTGTCGATATCTGAAAGGGTTTCGGCGAAGTACCCTAAGATCTGCCCGCTGGGTTTCCGTTTGAGTCCATGATCAAAGGCTTCATTTGTGATGCGAGAGAAAAACAAGAGGATAAAACCGAACAAAAAGAGAAGGCTGACCTCAATGAAGATCTTCCTGAAGGAAGGTTTGACAACGATCTGTTTCGGCGCGTTTCCAAGGGATTTTTTTAATTTCCAAGTGAAAAATGCCACAACCAGGATAAGAGCGAGAAAGAGAAACAAAGGCAGGATCAGATGTTCAAAACCCACAGCAACAAATTCAAACGCATTACCGCCCACTAATTCCAGCATCATGGAAAGATCAAGGGCATCACCCAGATAGTCCGCCAGGCGGTGATAAACAAAGTCAGTCAAAATAAGCGGCGTGACTGCAAGCGCCAGGATCAGGAGGCGTCTTCCCGGATGTTTCAAGCCTATTCTGTCTGAAACAAGCAGCAGGAGCATCGTGATAAAACCAAGGACTGCCGCATCCGCACTCAAGGAAACAAGGATGAAACCCAGGATGCCTGAAGGACTTGAAAGCTGGTGAACAGATAAAAACCCTTCTGAAAAAAGGCTGTATCTTTTCTGTATTAAAACCAGTTCAAAGAGTGAGACTAAAAGTGTGGCGATACCTGTGAGCACCAGCCATTCTTTACGCCAGGTTTTTATGGAGAATAAATTCGACACAGGAGAATATCAAAAAGACCTAGGTCTGAGAAAGAAAGTCATCAATGGCTTCATTCAGGAGAAATACGGCCCGGCTATCTTCAAGAGCACGCTCCGGCAGGGCTGAGGCGTCGTAGACAAAGAAGAGGGTCATCGGTTTTCGGGCTTGAAATAGAAAAGACAAGGCATTTTTCAATTGGAAAAAGTAAGGGTTGTCAACAAATTGATCCTCATAGAGCAGGGCATAGACCACGAGGTCCGCATTCCCTTCAGCGCTCTTTCCTTTGAGCAGGTGAATGGGTCTCCCCGGCTTTTGGGCTAGCTCTACAGTGCCCAGTGCTTCTAAATCACTCCCGCTCAGTAAGCCGAGTTCCGGGTGATGATAGAGCCGTTTCGGATCATAGGAACGACCGACAAACAATAGAAGCGGCCCCCCTTCTCTGTTTTCGTAAGTTCGTTCAATCCAGTCAGTGCTCTCAAAAGTCTTTTTAACCCATTTCGCCTTGCGATTCGTTTCATCTGATCGGAGGTCTGCAAAAGAGTCACGGATTGCCTGTGTTGATCGGCCATCTTCGGAGGTCAAACCGGCATAACTGTGCATAAGCGTGGGCACAAGAGCCATGACAGCAAGCACAATAAAGGGAAGGGCATAACGCGAAGAAATCATGTCTTTTTTACAAGGGGAGGCGCTGTCATCATCCCCCCGGCCCAGAAAACAACAGCCAGGGCAAGAATCATCGAAACAATCCCGGAGAAAGAATGAATCCATGTTTCCAGGATTTCGACATCGTACCAATAAACCGACAGCACCAGAATGATTGAACGGAGGGTATTGGCTAAAATCGCAATCGGTACCGCAATGAAGAGGACCAAAAGCGCCCGGCTGCGATGTGGAGAGACATGGATGATCAAACAGGTCACCGCTGTCATTGCGTAGAGCGTTGAAAATCCGCTACAGGCATCGGCAACAAGCAGCTTGGCATTCGGCAGATGGATCAGGGTACCCGAAACAAAAATCGGGACACCCATTTTTGGAATCGCCCAAGCGATATTTGCCGCCGTAATATCCCGGAGGACAAGGTGAACACCCTGAGTTAAACCGAGCGGAAGCGGCAGCATGAAGAACAGAAAAAAGAGTAGAAATGCAATGCCACGTGTTCGTTTGGCACCGAGAAAAAGAAGAGACAGACCCGGCATAAAAATAATAATCGAAAGGGCAGAAAGAATTTCTGTATGTATGCCGACATCAAGCACATGTAAACCCAGGGCGGGAACTAAAAGAGCAAAGCCCCAGACACTGCCTTCTCTTGGCAGATGACGCAATGCCCCGAGTTTTTGCCAGACAAGGTAAGCAACAATAGGCGGAATAAAGAGACCGTGACCATTGTGCCATATGCTCATCGTCCAGCGATCAAAAAGCCAGCGAAGGGTGGGCGCATAAATCAGCACAGAGAGCAACAGCACAACAAGGAGCAGCGCATTTTCCCGACGACCCGGTTTGCCGTATTGATCAGAGTCGGACACATGGGAAAAAGACAAAGCGCCCGCTCCGGTGTTTGTATTGACTTGATAATTTGACAAAATAGCAGCTTCCGGGTCTGTCTGCATAAAGAACTGATTCTATCCTAACATAAATTTTAAAATGCTAACTATCTTGAGACGCCAGTGCTGTATTTTTTAGTCTGAGCTGAATGACGGTGCAAAATGCCCAAGGGAGTGCCTCTTGATTCCTTAGATCCCCTTTTTACGCATTGAACACCTCCTCTATGATTGAGAATCAACCTTAAGAATGTGTCCACTAAAACCCTAGCACCTCACATTTTGAATGATCAGATAACGAACATTAGCCCTACCCCAATTCCAAGTGCTGTTCTTGGGAAAAATGGGAATCTTGTTCTCGGCTATTTTATTTGTTATCTTGTCTGACCGGAAATTTGTGCTGCGGTTCTGAACAGACCCGGCTTATCAACATGATGGAGTACTTATGGCAAGCAAAACAAAACAAGCACCAAACGACAATCAATTGACTTTAGGCATTGAAGGCTTTTCTTATTCAGACCTCTACGATACAGGACGACTCAAGGCACTCAGCAGCACTTTTTATGAATCCGTAAAAGCCGCCGACCCCGCATTGTATGACCACTTTATTGCCTACAGCAAAGCACCAGAAGGTCAACTCTCACCACCCGAAGAAGCTGAACTGCTCATTTCACTTGCCTTTCACCAAAGTCGCTTTATTGCTCAGCTTTTCAATATTAGCGAAGACCGTGAATGTTTTATGGAAAATATTCAAAGCCAGAAACCGCTCTTTCGTTTCAAAAAAGAATTTGTGCAAAAACGGGTTTTAAAAAACTTCTCAAAAGATGACTTGGCCTCACTCGATTATGAAAATTTAAATGATAAGGCCCGTCTGCTCATTGAGCTGATGCTTGCCCCCATCCCTCTGGAACACGACAGCGAATTGCTCTTTGCAACCGTCACGTGTCGTCTCATTGATGCGGAGAAAGCACTGAGTCTAAAAATAAAGCGTGGGGAAGCCCTCTCGGCTGAAATTAGAGACGACATCACAAACACACTGGAAGGTTTACTTAAAACAGCCGATATAAACACCCTTTTTCCCGAACTGATTGAAGCAGCCTTTGATCCCCAAAAAGATGAAGACCTTTTGGCTTTTACACAATCCCTTTTGACCCTCTTGGAAAAATGGGTTTTTGCGGCCCATAATCTCCCCAAAGACGCGTCTGTAACCGAAGGCTGGGACGCTTTCAATACCCCTCATCCCGTTGATTTTCAGCATTTGGTTGAAATTGTGCGTCCTGATAAAGACATGCCGGAGCGCATTGTCGGGCCTGCCGAAACCTTACGCCGTCGCGACGGCTTTGAATTAACAGATCGTCGTTATTCAGAAAAGCAGGTCTTGTCTGAAATTGATTATTGTGTGATCTGCCATCCACGCGAAAAGGACAGTTGCCGTATCGGGTATACAAAACGCAAAAGTAATGAATTGGATCACAATCCCCTGGGGATTGAACTCACGGGCTGTCCCCTGGATGAACGTATTTCAGAAATGCACTATTTACACGCTGAAGGCGATGCCATTGCCGCACTGGCCATCATTGTTATCGACAATCCCATGGTGCCCGCCACCGGACACCGGATTTGCAATGATTGCATGAAGGGTTGTATCTATCAGAAAAAAGACCCTGTCAATATTCCCCAGGCCGAAACACGTATCCTGACAGACGTTCTGGATCTGCCCTATGGTTTTGAGATCTACAGCTTGCTCACCCGCTGGAATCCGATTAACGTCAAACGCCCTCAGGCACTGCCTTACAATGGAAAAAATGTTCTGGTCGTTGGCATGGGACCCGCAGGTTTCACACTCGCGCAATTTTTGCTCAACGAAGGTTTTGGTATCTTTGGCGTTGATGGTTTAAAAATCGAACCCCTGCCCGAAGCCCTCGTGGGAGACGAAAATAAGCCACCCCTTCCTGTAAAAGATGTGCAGAGCCTTTATCATGAACTGGACGAGCGCATTTTATCAGGCTTTGGCGGTGTTGCTGAATACGGGATTACCGTGCGTTGGGACAAAAATTTTCTAGACTTGATTTATCTCACACTCGCCCGCAGAAACCGTTTTAATCTCTACGGCGGTGTGCGTTTTGGCGGCACCATTACCGTTGAGGATGCCTGGAAGATGGGCATTGACCACGTGGCCATTGCCGCAGGTGCGGGAAAACCCACGATTCTCTGGATGAAAAACAATCTAATCCGTGGCGTAAGAAAGGCCAGCGATTTTTTAATGGCCTTGCAGTTGACCGGGGCCTTCAAAAAAGCCTCACTCGCAAACTTGCAGCTTCGTCTGCCTACAATCGTTGTCGGAGGAGGCCTCACGGCCATCGATACCGCAACCGAAGCCATGGCATATTATCCGGTCCAAGTCGAAAAAACCTTGGATCACTACGAAAAGCTGAGCACTGCATTTGGGGAAGAAGCAATTCTCGCCATGTATGACGCAGAAGAACTTGAAATTCTGAACGAATTTTTGGACCACGGCAAACAGATTCGCGCCGAGCGCAGCCGCGCACACGCAGCCGACGAAGCCCCGAATTTTGTCCCCATCCTGCGGGGCTGGGGAGGCGTCTCACTGGTCTATCGTCGGGATGTCTTGAATTCCCCGGCCTATCGTTTGAATCATGAAGAGGTCATCAAATCCCTCGAAGAAGGGATTTATTACGTCGAGCTTTTGAGCCCGATTGAGGCCATACCCAATCAATATGGCGCAGTCTCTGCCATGAAATTTGAAAAACAGAAACTCACACCCGAGGGGAAACTGCGCGGTGCTGGAGAATTTCTCGAGCTGCCTGCAAAGTCCGTTTTAATTGCGGCAGGAACCTCACCCAACATCGTTTATGAAAAAGAACATCCGGGCACCTTTGAAATGGATGATCGCAAAAAATTCTTTAAACGATTTGAACCCAAGTGGAATGGCGATGCCCTTCCCATGCTCAGTGCTTCAACAGATTGGACAACCCCAGCCGTTTTTACTTCCTATCAGGAAGAGGGGAAGTTCATTAGCTTCTACGGAGATAATCATCCAGTCTACGCAGGCAACGTCGTGCGAGCGATGGCCTCTGGAAAAAAGGGCTATCCTTACATCACCCGTCTTTTTGAAAAAGAACTGGCCCAGCTTTCTGCCGCGGATCAAAACACACGAGATACCGCCTTTAAAGTGCTGACAAAAGATTGGAATGACAAATTGCACGCAAGCGTTGTTGATGTCATTCGACTGACCCCGACCATTATAGAAATCATCGTCAAAGCCCCCTTACAGGCCGAAGGCTTTGAGCCGGGACAATTTTATCGGCTGCAAAACTATGAAACCCACTCAGAAACCATTGACGGGGTCTGCCTCAATACCGAAGGCATTGCCCTCACTGGGGCCTGGGTTGATAAAGAAAAAGGTTTGTTGTCCTTTATCGCCCTGGAAATGGGGGTCAGTTCCCGTCTCTGCGCCGCCTTAAAACCGGGCGAGCCTGTTGTGGTCATGGGCCCCACAGGGGAGCCGACCGAGATTGAAACCGGCGAAACGGTTTTACTGGCCGGTGGTGGACTCGGCAATGCCGTGCTCTTTTCCATCGGAAAGGCCATGCGAGACAAAGGCAACAAGGTCATCTATTTTGCAGGTTATAAAAAACCAGAAGATGTCTATAAAATACAGGAAATTGAAGCGGCTGCGGACATCATCATTTGGAGTGTCGATGCAGGCGATGCGATCAAAACACAGCGTTCACAGGATAGGTCCTTCGTTGGGAACATCGTTCAAGCCATGCTTGCGTATGCAAAAGGGGAATTAGGCGAGGTTTCACTTTCGCTAAAAGATGTGAACCGCATCATTGCCATCGGTTCTGATCGCATGATGGAAGCGGTGAAAATAGCGCGGCACAAACAACTTGAGCCCTTTCTCGATCCGAATCATATTGGCATTGGTAGCATCAACTCTCCCATGCAGTGCATGATGAAAGAGGTCTGTGCACAATGTCTTCAGAAACATGTTGATCCAGAAACAGGCGAAGAAACAGCACCCGTCTTTTCCTGTTTCAATCAGGATCAAAAGCTGGACTGCGTTGACTTCCAGAACTTAAGAGATCGTCTCAAGCAAAATTCCGTTTCTGAAAAGTTAAGCAACAAGATGCTGGATCTCTTGATGGAAAAGAAAAATATCATGCGGGTGTAAACACGGCTTGCTGAACTTAAAAATGTAACGATCCGCCGAATCGGCGTCCAGAGAAACGGACGCCGATTCTTATTTGACCCTCATCAGTTTCACAAAATTTTCTGCAGACACGGCTTTGCTGTAAAGAAAACCTTGCACTTCGTCACAACCCAGTTTTTTGAGAAAATCATACTGACTTTCTGTTTCGAGCCCTTCGGCATTGACTTCAAGCTGAAGGCTCTGTCCGAGTGCCACAACAGCGCGGACAATGGCTTCATCATCTGTATCATGCGCAATATCACGAATAAAAGAACGGTCAATCTTTAATTTGTCCACAGGCAATCGCTTTAAGTAACTCAAAGAAGAGTATCCCGTACCAAAATCGTCAATGGCCATCCGCACCCCCAAGGATTTGAGCTCATCCAAAATACTGATCGCCCAATCGGTTTTCTGCATAATAAAGGTTTCAATGATTTCAAGCTCTAGATGGCTCGGATCAAGATCCACATCCTGTAAAGCTTCTCGAACGGTCTGAACAAAAGCCCCCCGTTGGACCTGAACCCCAGAAATATTGACGGCCATGTGACGTAAAACGAGCCCTTCATCCAACCATGTCCTCATTTGACGACACGCAGTGCGTAAGACCCACTTTCCAATAGGCTCGATTAAACCGGACTCTTCGGCAAGCGGAATAAAACGATCAGGGAGAATGAACCCCAGTTCTGGATGCTGCCAGCGGATCAGCGACTCTGCACCAATCACTTTACCCGTTTTCATCGAGTATTGCGGTTGGTAATACAGCACCAGCTCCTCATTTTTAAGGGCATGACGTAAGGCGGTCTCCATCGTGAGGCGCTCAAAAACCGCAGTAGTCAATGCCGCAGTATAAAACTGATAATCGTTTCGACCCTCTTCTTTTGCACGATACATGGCCGCGTCTGCATTTTTAATGAGGGTTTCTGTATCTTCCCCATCTTGAGGATAGAGACTAATACCGACACTCACACTCAAATGAAGATAGTGCGCTTTAACCCTGAAGGGGATGTCAAAAGATGCAATCACCTTTTCAGCCAGCTGGGCGACATCCTGAACATCAGAGACCGATTCGATCAACACAACAAACTCATCTCCCCCTAAACGTGCGACCGTATCTTCCTTCCGAACCAGCTTGCTAAGTCGCGTTGCTGTTCCTTGTAAGACAATATCCCCAATCGGATGCCCCAGGCTGTCATTAATATTTTTAAAGCGATCCAGATCCAGAAAAAGAACGGCAGGATGATTTCCTTCCCGCTCGGCCCGCATCAGTGCATGTTTAAGACGATCGATAAAAAGAAGACGGTTGGGCAGACCGGTGAGTGCGTCATGATGGGCCAAATAGTTGAGTTCTTCTTGTGAGCGTTTGATACTTGAAATATCTGAAAAAACAGAGACATAATTGACTAAACCCCCTTCTTCATCTCGAACAACAGTGATGGTTTGCCAAGCGGGGAAAAGTGCCCCATTTTTTTTGCGGTTCCAAATTTCGCCCTGCCAGCGCCCCTTATCGTCGATTGATTTCCACATATTTTGATAAAAAAGAAGATCTTGTTTATTCGATTTTAAAAACCTTGGGTTCTGACCCAGCGCTTCTTCCTGGCTATAACCCGTAATTTCACTAAAAGCCCGATTGACTGTCATGATCTTGTTTTGAACATTGCTCACCAAGACCGCTTCTCCGGTATTTTCAACCACGGCCGCCAAGCGCCTCAATTCTTCTTCTGCCTTTTTCCGCTCAGAAATGTCTCGGACAAAAGCCACATGAAAGGCACGTCCCCCCAAAAAAAGATGTTTTGAAAAAACCTCCACAGGAAAAAGACTACCGTCCTTACGTTTATAAAGGGTTTCGGTGCTCAGATGCTCAGACGACACCTTTGAGGGGTTTAACCAAATTTTCTCCCAGCGCTCTTTTGGAAAAAAAGGATCAATATCCCAAAGCGAACAGTGAATGAGCTCATTAAGGGTGTAGCCCAATGAGTTGCAGGCCTGAATATTGACATAAGAAATCTTGGCATCCCGTGTCATAAAAAAAACCCCCTCCGGGGCTTCTTCCATTGCGAAACGATACATCTCAAGCGCTTCTTCAGTAATGAAACGCTCGGTAACATCCTGAAGGGTTCCAATGATTTTTTCTGGAGTTTGATCGGCATCAAAATACGCTTCACATTTTTTATTCACATACTTTAAGGTGCCATCCTTCAACAACAAACGATGCACGATACTTGAGGGGGCCTTCTTTTCCACAGCATTAAAACAAGACTGCTCCACAAGCATCCTATCCTCTGGATGTACCACCTCCAAAAAGTCCTCAAATACCACAGGCATCTGTATCTCGGGACTTAAACCCAGCATCTGACACATTTCTTTAGAAAAGTGTATCGTCTGATGTCTCAAATCGACCTGAAAGGTTCCAAGCCTTGCAATGCGATGTGCCTCCTCTAAATTTTTTTCACTGGCCCTTAAATCCCGAAGCGCCAGCAGTGTGCCCAAGCCGTCGGCTACCCGCAGACCAATGTCAGACAAAATACGCTTATCTTCCTTGCTATAGACCTTCGGCAATTTGCAATGATGAATCCCCAATAACCAAGGTTTTCCTGTTTTAAGATTCAAGGGAATAAACATTTGAGATTTGATTGAAAATTCTTTACGATTTTCTGTGGGGACTGCCTCCGAATGTTCATCGCAACACACCACCGCATTTTGATGCAAAGCCATCTTAAAGAGCTCAGAAATGAGAGGGGTAATTGGAATATCGACCTTTTGTTCGAATGCCCCCGGCCAATCAGGATGAGTACGCTCCATTTGAACCTTACAATTGGACGCGTCAGGATCGCAGGGAAAAATAAACCAGGCCCGTTCGCAGTCAAAAATACTCAGCATTTCTTCAAGCACACCTTCTAACATCAGGTCTAAATCGGGTTGAAGACTCAAATGGCTGATCCGATCAATCAGGTCGAGATGCTTCATCTGCTCTTGGATGGTTTTTTCTGCGGCTTTGCGCACACTGATATCTCGCGTCACATTCACCAAAGCCACTTCATTTCCAAAATGATCCTTCACTGCCGTAATGGTATTTTCAACAGGGAATATTTCTCCATTCTTTCGCTTCAAGAGAAATTCTGTTTTAAAAATATGAGACCGTCTCAAAGCCGCAAACATTTTTTTGCCGAATTTTTGATAAGCGTCATGATCTACGTGAAAACGTTCCACATTTTGACCAATCATTTCCTCTTGGGAGTACCCAAAAATTTGTTCTGCGGCCGGATTGCAAAAAAGAACAATTCGGGTTTCGGGATCAACCACAAGCACAGCTTCGCCCAAACTCTCAAACGTCCCTTCCAGTAAAGCATCCACCTTTAAATCTGTTCTGTGCATCATCAGCCCCTTCACCTTAAAACAAAAACAGTCAATCCTTTCATGGTATTTACAACACAGGGAGCGTGAACCTACAATTTTTAGGTTGTTACACAGCCCGAAGACACAACTCAAAGCGAAGGGGAAATCGCCCTTTATTTAAAGGCCCTCATTTTAACCGACAACAAATTTTGGAGACTAAAGATATGTTTTTTTGGAAGAACCCAGTCAACACGCGTCCTGTTTTTTTTAAATGAGGATGTGTATTTTCTTGAATTATCTAGGAATCTCTCATACTAGACCTTCGACAGGGGCAAAGGCAACTCCTATGAAATTTCAGAAGAAAACCCCGATTAAACGGCTTGAGGCGAGGCAAGAACCCCACCTTGTTTTAAGGTATAAAGATGGTGGTAAAGTCCACGTTTTGTCATTAACTGCTGATGATTGCCCTCTTCTGCCAAGGCCCCATGGTTAAAAACCAGAATTCGGTCGGCTTGCTGAATGGTGGTGAGCCTATGCGCAATCATAAACGTCGTCTTATCTTTCATAAGATGCTCAAGAGCGGCTTGGATAAAACGCTCTGATTCATTATCCAGATAAGCGGTGGCTTCATCTAAAATCAGCATACGCGGGTTTTTAAGAAAAGCACGCGCAATGGCAATGCGATGCCGTTGACCACCCGATAAGGTCAATCCTTTTTCACCCACAATCGTTTCATAGCCTTCAGGAAAAGCCATAATGAAATCATGGGCATAGGCTGCTTTTGACGCAGAAATCAATTCGACTTCAGAAGCATGGAGTTTTCCGTACAAGATATTGTCCCGCAGGGTGCCGCCAAAAAGAACAACCTCTTGTGGCACGTAAGCGATTTGATCGTAATAACTTTTAAGTTGAAGACCCAGTAATGGCCGACCGTCGATTAAAATCGACCCCGAGATAGGATCATAAAAACGGTGAAGCAGATGGATCAGAGTGCTCTTCCCCGCGCCACTTGGGCCAATGAGTGCGACTTTCTCTCCAGGAGCAACTTTAAAGCTCACCTTTTGAAGCACAGGCTGCCCCTCAATATAGTGAAAACAAACCTGATTAAAATCAACGGCCCCAAGCATGAGGGGTAATCGTCTTGCATCGCGCTGATCTGAAATTTTAGGAACGGTGTCTAAGAGCTCAAAAACACGGCGACTGGCACCCAAACCTTCTTGCAACTTTGAAAAAAGCCTTGCAAAACTCCCCACAGGCCCCGTGATAATCACTGCATACATGATAAAAGCAATCAGCTCACCGGGGCTAAGCTTCCCCAGAAAAACCTCTCTTGCACCGTACCACATCAGCCCACAGGCCGTGCTAAAGCCCAGAAAAACCATGAGCGGACCAAAGGCCGCAGAGATTTTCAGACGTTTCAGCATGATGGTGAGGGTCTTGTCCGTCTGCTGTGAAAACCGTTCTTTTTCGTAAACCTCTCGACCAAAAGATTTGATCGAACGAATCCCTGAAATCATTTCCTCCATCAAGGTCGTGGTTTGCGCCAAGTGATCCTGAACAGCGGTCGAAAGTGCTTTTAAACGTCGACCCATAAAGCGGGCGAAGAAAATAATCACCGGAATCAGAAAAAAAGCCAAGAGACTGAGACGCCAGTTCATCACCAAAATAATGCTGATGCCACCCACAAGAATAACGCCCTGACGAACGATATTGACAGGAAGTTCCGTCGCAAGGGTTTGTACTTCAGCTAAATCGTTTGTTAATCGAGAGAGCAATTCCCCTGTGCGCCGCCGTAAAAAAAAATGCAGAGATAAAGATTGCAGGTGAGAAAAAAGACCGACGCGTAAATCAGCCAGGACCCGCTGCCCCACCGAGCCTGAAAGGTAATTGTGTGCAAAAGAAAACAATGCCTGTATAAAAAACAATACAATTAAAGCAATAAATATATTCACATCAGGAATGCTTTTTTGTGCCAGCATGATATTTACAGGGTCACGCAGCAACCAAGGCAGGCTCAGACTAATGCCCGACGAAAGCAGGAGGCAGAGTGTCGCAAGGCTTAAGGTCCGCCAGTAGGGATGGGCATAGGTAAGAACCCGTCGGGTCTGTGTCGGAGGTTTCAATTTTGCCACGTGAGGCCATTGGAATGAGGCAGTGGGGCCTGTTTCAGAAAAAAGAGGATTCCACACACCGAAACCATGAAGCGGATATCAGTCATGTGTGCAAGTATACGTCAAAGCGGACTTTGGAAAAAGACGAGGAAAAGACATTCTCAGGAATAAATCAGCTTTTTTTTGCCCGACGGGCCTTGTATTGCCGGATAGACTTTAGAAGAAGCAAGCCCATAATGAGCATGGGCCCAGAAGGAAAAAGTGTTAAACGCAGCAAATCAAAAAAAGCGATGACATAAAAGGGTTTGAGTTGAACCAATGTGACCATATCGTCTTCATATTCGAAGACATGGTCATTCAGGGCATCAGAGACCAACTGATTTTGACTATTTTCGACACGGGCTTCTGTCGCGTCGAGGCTCGTGCTTTGTCGTGCCTCATACATCGCAGGTTGCCAAGAGGCCCCTGCAAAGGAGAGTAAGAGTGAAACCAGAATACCAATGGCCCAAAGTACGGCCAAATCACGCTGATCAATAATACCTGCTTGAGCCTCTTCGTGTGAGGACGCCAAAGCACTTTTTTCTGACTTAATCTCTACGGACTCTTGCATCAATCTGCCAATCTTTCATCACAAAGCACCCTGCCTATTTTAGACGGTACAAGTTTAAAACCGTCATGATAGCCACCTCAGGAACAAAAAACAAGGGAATTGACACCGTCCCTTTCTTTCGATTATGATGCGCGCCATGTCGGAAACCCTGGAAAAAAGAGTAGATTGTCTTGAAGCAGAAGTCCTCCGTTTACAAAGCCAAATCTACGGCATTCAAGGAGAAGTCAAACACTTCCTCAAACGCTACCTTTCCGCATGTCCCGCGTGTAAAAAGGAATTCGATCTACTCGTAAATCACTACAGCATCGGGCTTTTTGACAACCTGGTTTATGTCAAATGCCCTCACTGCAACAAATCAATGCCCGTCGTCGACCAAGAAGACGGTACGGTTTCCGTCATCCTGGAATAAAATCTCCATCGCAGCCAGATCTCCGACAACGGCAGTTCGCCCTTAGATACAGGTCTTAAACAGATCACTGCGATGTCCCGCATCGGGGTCACCTGTATTTAAATCCAGCAAATAATGAATGACCTCGTGTCGCCAAACATACAGCGAACCCACTTTAAGGTGATTTGGATTGACGTATTCTCCACTGCATCCCCCAGCATAGTGTTTACAGGGAAAAGTCGGTGGCATGATCGCAATAGAAACATCTTCAAAGGCACCATTTTCAAATTTCGCACAAGCCTTGGTGTCATCAAATTCTGTCTTTAAAAAAGTGGTGGTTGAGTCATCAATAAAAAGCCCCGCTTTTCCCGCCGAAACCTCTTCCCCACAAGCACTCATTGAAAAACATAAAAAAAGTAAACCCACATACCGCAAGCCTGAAAAGGGTTTCATTTTCATCATCTCACCTGAATATCCCCTACAAAAAGATTCAAAATGTCAGAGGAGACGACGATAAGCGCTCCCCACCCCACACCATTTCTTATCGGTTGTAGCAAGAAGTTCTTTAATTTTTTTTAGAAATGAGAAAGATCAGAGGAAATCATAAAGATAAAAAAAAGCCCCCGAATCGACAAAATTCGAGGGCTTAAAAAAATCGTTTTATATCGTTTAAAGCTTAACCTTGCCCTCGAATTTTAATGGAGTCCACCAAGCGCTTGTGTGCATCAGAGCCAATCATCTTCTGCAAAGCCGCCTTGTTGAGCTTGGGGCGATTTAAAATAAAATGTTCTTTCAAAAATAAAAGACGGCCCAGCGATTGATCCAAACGTGCTTCCGTCAAGCTCCCTTTGTCCACAGCGGTATTCAAAGCCTCAAGCGTTGCCACTTGTTCTTCAAGGGTGTGACACACCAAGAGCAAGTCCGAACCCACAGAAACCGCCTTTACCGCTGCTTCCGCCACGGAAAAATGATCACGAATGCCTTTCATCTCAAGATCATCTGTGACGACGACACCTTGAAATTTAAGGGTTTTTCTTAAGAGCGTCGTCACGATATTTTCAGACAGTGATGCGGGGAGTTCTTTATCAAAGGCCCGACAGCAGATATGTGCCGTCATCACACAGGTTAAACGATTTTCAATCGCATGCACAAAGGGTCTGAGTTCTCGGTCAGTGAGACGGCTGGTGGCAAGATCAACAACAGGCAAGGTTTTATGAGAATCCGTATCCGTATCCCCGTGACCCGGAAAATGTTTGCCGCAGGGAATCAGATACTGATCCAACATCGCCGCAATCGTCGCCATACTGTGTTTTGAAACGATGGTTGGATTTCCTCCAAAAGCCCTATCCCCGATAATCGGATTTTTTGGATTGGTGTTGATATCTAAAACGGGCGAAAAATTCATATTGATTCCAACAGCGAGCAGCTCCTGACAAATGGCCTCTGCATTTTGATACGTCAAAGAAACATCATCACAGCGTCCCACCGTTCTGGCCCTAGGAAATTGTGTAAAAGGAAGCGGCAAACGTGAGACACGTCCCCCTTCCTGGTCAATGGCAATTAAGAGCGGCGCATCAGGAGAAAGCGCTTGAAGTTCATCTGTGAGCTTTGCAAGCTGCTTCGGGCTTTCAATATTGCGTGAAAAGAGGATCACCCCGCCGATATGATATTCAGAAATCAGCTTTTTAATCCCTTTTGAGGGGCTTGTGCCTTCAAATCCGGCCATGAGCAGTTGACCGATTTTATGCATACGTTTCATCGTGACTTCCGATCCGTCAAGGTTGTCAAATAGTATACCAAAAGACGCACACCCACACCACTCGCGCCCTTGGGCACATAAGGATGTCTTCCATCGTTATACCAAGAAGTCCCCGCAATATCCAAATGAACCCATGGCACATCCCCGACAAAGGCCTTTAAAAAGAGACCTGCCGTAATGGTGCCTGCCCCACGTCCTCCGACATTTTGTAAATCAGCCACAGGGCTTTCAATCTGATTTTGATAGGTATCCCAAAGCGGCAATTCCCAAGTCCGCTCTGAGACCGCTTCTCCCGCCGCCTGCACCTTCTTTAACAAGGCTGGATTGTTGCCCATCATGCCCATGGCGTGCTGGCCCAGGGCGACCACACAGGCCCCCGTCAAGGTCGCAAGATTGATCATGGCCGCAGGTTTAAAACGCGTGCCATAAGTCAAAGCATCGGCGAGGCAAAGACGTCCTTCGGCATCGGTGTTGATAATTTCAATTGTTTTGCCTGAGAGACTCGTCACAACATCCCCAGGGTGAATGGCTTTCCCACTGGGCATATTGTCCGTCGCGGGTAAAATCGCCACGATATCAAGCGGCAGCTTCAACGCAGCCACAGCTTTCATAACACCCAAGACTGTCGCCCCACCCGCCATGTCGTATTTCATCTGCTCCATATTGGCGCCGGGTTTGAGTGAAAT
>JAADHI010000067.1 GCA_013151935.1 Candidatus Manganitrophaceae bacterium | reverse complement strand
GGTGCTTCGTCACATTCTTGAAGCTGTTTTTCCATATTAACTTTAATCATGTGCATGGGCACGTGTCCCGGCCCTTCGATCATGGTTTGCACATCATGTCGCCATGCGATTTTTGTCAATTCGCCCAAAGTCTCCAATTCGCCAAATTGGGCCTCGTCGTTGGCATCAGCGAGTGATCCGGGGCGAAGCCCGTCGCCCAGGCTGAAAGAAACATCGTAGGCTTTCATGATTTCGCAAATATCTTCAAAGTGGGTATACAAAAAGTTTTCTTGATGATGGGCCAGACACCACTTGGCCAAGATCGCCCCCCCGCGTGAAACAATGCCCGTAAGTCGTTTTGCAGTCATGGGCACATAACGCAGCAACACACCCGCATGAATGGTGAAATAATCCACGCCCTGCTCAGCTTGTTCAATGAGCGTGTCTTTGAAAATCTCCCAAGTCAGTTCTTCGGCTTTACCATTTACTTTTTCCAGCGCTTGATAAATCGGGACGGTACCAATGGGTACAGGTGAATTGCGGATGATCCATTCGCGTGTTTCGTGGATATTTTCCCCGGTAGAGAGATCCATAACCGTATCGGCGCCCCAGCGTGTGGACCAGATCATTTTTTCAACTTCCTCTTCGATCGAGGAGGTCACTGCGGAGTTGCCAATATTTGAATTGATTTTAACCAGAAAGTTTCGGCCGATGATAACGGGTTCGAGTTCGGGATGATTGATATTCGCGGGAATAATCGCCCGTCCACGTGCCACTTCGTCTCGAACAAACTCAGGGGTGATGACTGAAGGAATGGATGCACCCCAATCATTTCCAGCATGTTGTTCATAACGTCGTGGGTCTATTTGTGCGATTTCTGCTTTATAGGTTTCGATGGCTTGATTTTCGCGAATGGCGATAAATTCCATCTCAGATGTGATGATGCCTTTTTTAGCGTAATGCATTTGAGAGACGTTCTGTCCGGCTTTGGCCCGCAGGGGCTTTCTGATTTCTTTAAAACGTAAAGCATCTAATTTTTTGTTCGCGGCACGTTTCTGACCGTATTTAGAGCTGATATCGGACAAGGTTTCAACATCGCCACGATTGATAATCCATTCGGCGCGCTGGGGTGCAAGACCGACTCGAATATCAATTTTAATATCAGGGTCAGTGTAAGGGCCGGAGGTATCGTAAATCCTGAGCGGTGGGTTTTCTTCCATCTGACCATTGTTTCCAATTTTTGTCGGGTTTAGCGTAATTTCTCGCATGGGAACACGCACCCCTTTTTGTTTCCCTTCGACAAAAACCTTGCGAGATGCAGGAAGTGGCTTTGTTGTGAGTACGTCTTCTGAGGAAGCCTCGTTCATGTCCCCATTCTTGCCCTTATTTTGCTGTGCCATAAACCATTCCTCCATCAGTTATGATTAAGTGCTACAAAAAAATAGACCACATCTCGATTACTAATGAGGTGCGGCCCATGAACAAATCCCATATTCCCTTCGCTGGCATTACCCAGATCAGGTTCAAAGGGTTGTTCCAGTTATTCTGGAACTCTCAGCCCCGACGGCACCCCATAACAAAAGCGAAATTATGGCATAGCAACTGGGGATCGTCAATCAAAGTAAAACAATATTGTTGTCAAAAATAACATTTATATCTACCATCAATTTTCAGATGAGAAAACGTCTGCTTCAAATTCAATAAGTATCCTCATTTTTGGGACCAGGCAAATGGATTCACTTGAAACTGAGATGCAAAAAAAAGACACCCCCCTCATTTTTTTTGATGGATTTTGCGGATTTTGCACGACTTCCATTCAATGGCTGATTCGTCGCGACAAACGGGCCATCTTTCGTTTTGCGCCCATTCAGTCTGAAATTGGACGCAGATATTATCAAAAATTAGGACTCGACCCTAAAAATATTTTGACCTTCCTCCTGGTCAAAAAGGATCAAGCCTATATAAAAAGCGATGCCGTTTTGGAAACCCTAAGGACGCTGGGCGGTTTATGGCGTAGCTTGGGTATTTTTTATCTCATTCCCCGTCCGATTCGGGACTGCCTCTATGACCTGCTTGCGAAAAACCGGCTGCATCTGATCGGCCGACATCAAAGCTGTATGAGACCTCCTGAAGCCATCCGCAAACGTTTTTTGTCATAGATACCTCTTTTTTCATCCTCATTTTTTAGAAAAACTTCAGACCCAAACCACAGCAAAACATCATGAGCTGACTCTTCGAAATAAGCCCCACTCAGACCCAAATTTTCCAGAATAAAAAAACCACTTCTTTTTTCTGTCTTGCTTGACATTCTCAATATTTGGGAATATAATCCCAAATATAAACAAATAGAATGAGTCGGGAAAAAAGTCTGATTGTAAGTATCAATTCACAAAAAGGAGAAAAAACCATGAACAACTCAATACAGAACAATCAATTAAGCGTGAAATATTTTGGAAAATTATTTGTGTCTCTATTTTTTATTTCAGTGCTTTCGGTCTCCTGCGGCAGCGGTAGTGACGGCGGCATTTCGAGTGGAACAAGCGCACCCACGGGTGTGAGTAAAGGCGTGATCACCAAGACGGATGCAAGCAGTGTTTCTGTTAATGGCGTGGACTTCAATACAGGAAATGCGAGCGTGACGATTGATGATCAGCCGGGCAGCCAAGATGATCTTGAAGTCGGGATGGTCGTGAGTGTCAATGGCCTCATAGACGACAACAGCAACACAGGAGAGGCCGAGCACATCGAATTTGAAGAAGAAATCCAAGGCCCTATTGACAGCATTGATGCTGTCAATAATAGCCTCGTGGTCCTCGGCAGAACCGTCATTCTTGACGGTGCCACAAGAATTGTCGATGAGAACGGTAGCCCTCTCACCTTCTCTGACTTACTGGAAAATGACATACTCGAAGTCAGCGGTTTGATTTTTACAGACGACACCATTCAAGCCACATACATCAAAAAGAAATTTGATCTTTTTGTTGACGATCTAAGTGAAGTGGAACTCAAAGGCACAATCAAAATGCTGGATGTCGTCGCTAAAATATTTTTCATTTCAAATCAGGCGATTGATTATAATGGCTCCGTCCAGTTTGAGGATATGCTTGAAAGCGATTTGAGTGAGGGACTCTTCGTTGAGGTCGAAGGAACACGCGACAGCAGCGGCACGTTAAAGGCCAGAAAAATTGAAAAAGAAGATGACAGACTTCACAACAATGAAAATACAAAAGTCGAGATAGAAGCCATCGTCACGGCTTTTACTTCAAGTGCTTCATTTTCTCTCTCTGGACAAGCGGTTACAACAAACGCAAATACCCGCTTTGAAGGCGGTGCGCCGGATGACATTGCACTCAATGTTCGTCTGGAAGTCGAAGGCAGAATAAATACTAGTGGGGTTTTAGTCGCTACAAAAATTAAATTTCACGGCAATCGCATCAAAATGGAAGCCGATGTGGAAAACATCAATGTAGCAAACAACACCGTCACTTTATTCGCTCAGGCCGTCTTGATTAACGGCGCAACCAAAATGAAAGACGATTCATCCAGTCATAAAGGTAACTTTTTGTTTTCAGACATCTCTCCCGGCGACCGATTGAAAATCAAGGCCTATCTTTCGAATGGCGTCATCATTGCCACACATCTCGAACGGGAAGATCCCTCATTCGAAGTCAAACTTCAGGGACCGGTGGACATGGTCTCAGATCCAGACTTGAAGATTCTTTCCGTCACCGTGGTCACCAACGGCAGCACGGCCTTCGAAGGTCGTTCTGAAAATAACATCACAGCAAGTGATTTCTTTTCTCAAATAAGCACAGGTGTCTCGGTAAAAGTAGAAGGGAGTCTTTTCTCTGGGGATATTGTCGCAGAAGAAATCAAAATCGAAGATTAGTTTTTGAGGACACTCTGGCCGGGCGTGGGTAAACTTCCGCGCCCGGCATTTTTTTTACATCTCTGAAATAGGGTTTGCTGAAAAAGTCAGACTAAAACCCATCAAAAAACAGCTCCTGATATTTCGAGTGGATATTCTTGATTCATTTCTGAAGTGGGAGCCTTCACTCAGGCAGATCTCAAACACTCTGGGGACCACTATAGACTGATGGAGTTGTTCGCACAGGGAGTTGAAGAGATAGCGGTATGCGCGAGCCTGTAAAGTAAATTGTGTAACTGTTCATAATGAGGGGAAGAAGGCCTCTCAAAAAAGGAGATGAACAGGATGGAAGATGAGAAAAAATTGAAAGAGCTGGCGAAAGAATGAGCGAAAGGCTTGAAAACAGAGAAAGACATCGCAGCCGTCTTCAAAGAAATGTACAGTGCAGATGTCTCCCACACCCTCATCTCCCGAGTCACCGATGCCGTCATAGATGAAGTGCAAGCCTGGCAGGAGAGTCCACTCGACGATCTCTACCCCATCCTCTACTTGGACGGCATTGTTGTTAAAGTCCATCAAGACAAGCGTGTTATCAATAAAACGGTATTTGGCTTTAGGGGTCAACTCAGAGAGACAGAAGACACTCTTGGGTCTTTGGCCCCTCTGAGAATGAAGGGGCCAAGTTCTGGCTATCCGTTCTCACCGAGTTAAAAAAAGAGGTCTCAAAGACATTTTCA
>JAADHI010000130.1 GCA_013151935.1 Candidatus Manganitrophaceae bacterium | reverse complement strand
CAGTAACAATCAGGGCCGAATGGAAAAGCGTGTACGATTTTTTGGCAAACACGGCGAATCTCCCAAAATGGGCTGTATGCTTTTGCCAGAATATCAGGCACGATGGAAATCATTGGATCGCAACAACGCCGGGGGGTGAAATAAAAATCCGTTATGATTGTGATGCCAAGCGGGGCTTAATTGACATGTATGACGTCTCTAATACTCAACACGGAAATCCCGCATTTACACGCCTTGTTCCTAATGGTCCGGAAGAAACAGAATACATCTTCACATTTTTTCAAAGCTCTGAAATACCAGATGCCATTTTTGCAGAACAAATTAAAGGCTTAAAGACAGAGTTTGGTGTTTTGAAAACCTTGATGGAAAAATAGGCTTATAGAAATGTGGTGGAGGTTTTTCAGCAAAATTTAACCCTGGGCGATGCCAATGGCTTCGGATCTAAAATTCGAAGCCATTGGCAATATTGGCTTTGATCGCCTTATTTTTTTGACAAGCACAAAAAGGACGATCCCCTTAAATCTGGCTCATACCCCCATCGGCCACAAGGTCGATTCCTGCAACAAAGGAAGAATCGGAAGAGGCCAAAAATAGCGCCGCCTTGGCCATTTCATGGGATTCACCAAAACGGGCCATCGGGACCTGTGTCATAATTTGACTCCCAAAAGCGTCAATTTCTTCTTTTGAAAGACCCATTTTGTCAAAAATCGGTGTTTTGATCGGGCCAGGACTTAAGTTATTTACTCGAATTCCCATCGGAAGCAGTTCCGCTGAAAAGGATCGCGCAAGCGAACGAATCGCGGCTTTTGTTGCACTGTAAACCGACATGCCAGGATGGCCAATCTGCCCAGCAATTGATCCGATCAATATCACAGAAGCCCCTTTTTTCAGATGTGGAATAGCACCTTGTACGGTAAAAAATGTGCCCTTAAAATTAATATCAGCCGTCTCGTCAAAATTCGCTTCGTCTACTTCCGTGCAAGGCCTGGGTTTAGCGACCCCTGCATTGGCAACCAGCACATCAATTTTCCCAAAGGCCTCCACAGTTTCGCGATAAAGCTTTTCGATATCAGCAGACTGTGTCACATCCCCCTGTACTACGACGGTGCCTTCCCCTAAGGCTTGGGCTGCCGCCTCTAAAGTTGTCTTGTTACGTCCCAAAATTGCAACCTTAGCCCCTTCTGCTTTAAATTCTTGGGCAATGCTCAAACCGATGCCACTGTTACCCCCCGTGATGACGGCGACTTTATCCTTTAACTTCATCTGTGTTCTCCTTATCTGATTGTCTCATTATTTAAGCTTCGACAAAATTTTTGACTTCTTTTGCAAGTCTAAAAATGACTTCCGGGTCATTTTGGGCCTTGGCCATCATAACGGCCCCCTGAAGATAAACAAAAATGGCCTCGGCCTTGGCCTGCGTATCCATTTCTCTGAGATCCCCTTTTTCAACCGCCTCCGACAAGGCCGCTTCTATGGGGGCAATCCCACCAGAAAAGCTTTCACAAATTTTTTCCCGGATACTGGCTTCTTGCGTGCTGAGCTCAGTGCTGAGGTTGACATTTAAACAGCCTTGCACCTTGCCTGTTTCTGCTTTGACTTTTTTGTGGAAAAGATAGACATACTGAAACAGTCCTTCAATCCGCTGCAAAGGAGGGATATCTGAACAAAATACTTCTTCTGATAAAGCTTTCGCCGAGCACCGACGATAATCTTCAGCAACCTCAAGTGTAAGCTTCTGCTTCGAGGGGAAATAATGATAAAAGCTTCCCTTTTTTACACCTGCGTGGTCACAGATTTCCTGCACACCCACATTTTCAGTGCTGCGTGCATAAAATAGTTCTTGCGCGCTTCGTAAAATCCGCGCTTTTGCATCACTTGTTCTTCCCATGCCCCAATTATAGTTGACTGGTCGGTTTATTGTCAAGATAAAAAAGGGATTGCTCTTGTTCCCTGAACCGTCGATCGGGGCAGGCCTTTAAAAATCAATCCTGCCCCGATGTCCTGTCCTTCCATCCTAAATCGACGGATTTAAAGCTTAAGCTCAGTGTTTGACAGCCTCAGCCGTATTAAACATATATCGGGCAATTTTCCAGCCACCCTTTGTTTTTTGCATGACAAAAAATTCACGATGTTTTGCGCCTTCAATGATCTGATTATTGGCAAGCACCTTTAAAGTCCCCAGTGATGACGTTCGGACAATCGCCCAATCCCCAGCAAGAGTCATTTCATCAATCGTAAATCCCATCTCCATAAATTCCAAGGCCTTAAAGACATGCCCATAAGCAACTTTCAGAGCCGCAAGACCTACTGAAGTTGGCGCGCCATTCGGCATGAATACGCCATCCTCAGTATAGAGATTAGCCGCCTCTGAAATACTTGAATCTCTTAATGCCTTAAAATAGGCATTCAAAATTTTCTCGATTTGTACGTGATCAGGTGATGTCATCATGTCCTCCATTTTGATCTGAGTGATTGAAATATTTTTGTCCATCGCTTGGCTTTGGAAAGCAAATAAGAGGATGAAGGTTGCAACCCAAAATATGATTGTGTTCATTTTTAAAAATCCCTTCCCCATCAAACGAAGTCGTTCATCTTTTTTAAACACACAAAAGCCACGGGTTAATCTTGTTCGCGTGTCCATGTTTCCTCCCATTCTGAGTATTGTATTTCAGCGATAAAACGCGTGTCGTCTTATCTGCGACCCAGCACCAGAATAAGCGAACATGGCTTCTCAGGCCTATAAACTAGATTAAGAAATACCCTTAAACTGGTTTAAGGGTTCTTAAGAAACGAGGTCTTTTCGGATTTTGCTAAGAAATTCGGGCGTAATGCCAAGATAGGAAGAGATTTGTGTATTGGGCAGTCTGTTAGAAAGTTTTGGGTATTGTTCTAAAAAATAGAGATAGCGTTCGCGGGCGGTTGAACTGATATTTTGAAGCAGTCGGTTTTGAAGGGCGACGAACTTATTTTCGGTAATGACCCGAAACAGTCGATCAAACTTAGGGTAGTTTTCATAGAAAAAAATCAAATCTAACTTTTCGATTTGAATGACAAGAGAAGGTTCAAGTGCCTCTATATAAAGCTGGCTTGGTTTTTCGGAGTAGAAACTGCCCAGATCGGTGATCCAATCATTTTCGGCCGTAAATTGTAAATTATGTTCATTGCCCTTTGAATCGACGGTGTACATTTTGAGACAACCCTCAACGACAAAATGATGATGTCTACAAACGTCACCTTCCTGAAGAAGAAATTGCCGCCGCTTGCCGCCGCTTTACCCTTCTCTCAATCGACCGCTTGATGAGTTCTTCTTTCTCTGATCCATTTTCTGAAAGATAGGGTTTAAAGTAGGCAATGAATTTTGTTTTTAGCATCGTATTTTTTAGACGATAGACCGATTTAAGGAAATTGCTGTATCATCAGCTCGCACTTTCCCGTATCACCCATGGGGAAGTGTTCATTATCATATGTATTAATCGGTTTGTCTATCTCCTCACTTTCAGCACCGGGAGAAATCGTAGAATGGCCTAGGCATAACAACAACACAAAATCACAAACATGCTGCGTGAGGAAGATCATGATAAACATGTCTATTTTTTAGACCTGCGTATCTTCAGATTTCCTGCACACCAACATCATTCAATCAGTTTCGCAAAGTGCGTCGTTGATTCAAGAAATAAGAGTTTTGCCTCTCGATAGATCTCACTTGAGAAAAACTGTGTTTTGGTTTCAAGATCATCAAAAGCAAACATCGCCAAAGGTGGCAGATAAAACAAGAAACACTTTTTTTGATGCACCGAAAAGCCTCAAGGTTTGAACCACAGTAAAACCCAGGATCAGGCTCTATTTCGAATGAGAGACAAGTACCTGGTAAGACTTGAGCATCTCAGGATTGTCAATCGAACCATGATGCGTCACTTGTTTCCATTGCCCGCCAATCCATTGAAAAACACGGCTGGTGCGTATTTTTAGATCCACTTGATTCGTCTCATCGAAAGCGCGACCCATCTCTTTCCCGGTCACAACAAACATTGTTTCGGCAGAAATAATGTTGTAGTCCTGAAACACAATCTCGACTTGAGTCGGGCCCTTAAAAATCCGCTGATACAACACACGAATCTCAGGCCACCCAATTTTGATGCCACCAAGGGGATTGGCCATCAGCACTTGGTCCGACTGCGCCCAGACCGCCTCCATGCCTTCTAAATCCCTCAAACGAAATACCCTGTAAAATGGAATGATCGCGTTGATTTTTGCGTCTTGCGTCATTTCTTCTTTTCCTGTGATAATTTTCATCCTTTGTCCTCCTTTCGTAAATCAAGAATAACGCCCTTTACATATCTTTTAAAACGATTCATGATTATTATTATCTTCGTAATTTATGATTATATTGTTCATAGGAGGCAGATAAAATGGAATTGGCACTCTTAAGGATTTTTAAAACCATTACTGAAGAACGGTCGCTTTCTGCGGCGGCGGATCGACTCACCTATGCCCAATCCAACATATCCGCCCGACTCAAAGTGCTTGAAACGGAACTGGATTGCAGGCTGTTTACACGATCAAAAAGAGGGATGTTTTTAACGGAATCGGGAGAAAAATTGCTTCCCCATGCGCTTGAGATGTTGGAACGCGAAGCGGAAATCCGCTCGGACATGAAAAGAGAAGATCTTCCCGGTCATGTGAAACTAGGTGTGCCGGATACCTTTTTGAGAACCTATTTAAAACAAGTGCTGGATCAATGGATTGCAGATCTGCGTAAAAACAGGTTACTCTCACGAAATTGCCGACAATCTCATAGATCATGTGATTGACATTGGGGTCATCACTGCCCGTGAACGGCCCAAACGATTTCACCTCATCAAGGCATTTCCAAGTGAACTTTGCCTGCTGACACCGAAAGGCATTGGGCCTAAAAATTTAAAACAACTCGGTGACTTACAGCCCATGTTGCTGGGTGATGCCTGCTTCTTCGGACAGGCTGTGATGGAATTGAGTACAAAATATGGTTCAGGTCTGCAAGCACAGGCAAACTTATTTTCGATTGAGTCTATTCTGCAATGTATTCAGGTGGGTCTTGGATATTCTGTCTCCCCGCGTGTGTTGATGGAAAAACATACGATGGCATCAGAAGTCGCCGTGCATGATTATCCGGGACGAAAGAAATTTTCTTATTTTAAGGTTTGTCTGCACTCCCGCGCAGACAGCCAATTGGTTCGAGAGATTTCTCAATATGTGTAAAGGATTTAGGGGATTCGGCTTACTTAGATTTTAGAACGAAGCTCTAAAGCTTGTTTTAGCTTCTCGTCAAAATCACTCATATTCTCTCTAAGCTTCTTTATTTCAGCCTTTGGAAGCTTTCCTGTGGTCATAATCTGTTCTACCGCCTTATCAAAATCTGATCGATATCCATCGTCTTGAATAGATTTGAATTTTTTGTATTCTGCTATCGCCAACCCATCTGCTAAATCCTTTTTTATCTTCCCATAGTTTTGCAATACTTGATATTCATTGAATTTGAGAAAATCGTCTAATTTGTTGTGCCAGTCAGACATTGCCATTTTTTTACCTTTTTTAGCTAAATTTTCTGCAAAATCTAAAAACATATTAACCAATCGGTTTAGATTACTTATTTCCTCCTCTTTCAAATAGTTTTTTGCTATCTTCACGTCCCTTTGGGTGATTTTACCGCCTTTACCCTGATTTGACCACGTACTAAGCCCCATGTTAGGTAAATTACAATTTGATCTTGCTCTAAGAATTTCTCCTGCGGTCATCCCAGTAATGGCGTATTCAAGCTTATTTTGAGCGTGAGCAAAAAAATCTATCGTCGTTGGAGAATTTTTATCATAGTCATAGCTGCACTCAATATAGATATCTGTCACTTTTTGATAAAACCGTCGTTCTGAAGCCCGAATACCCCTAATTCGCTCAAGAAGTTCATCAAAATAATCTTTTCCAAATAGTGTCTTCCCTTGCTTCAGGCGCTCATCATCCATTGCAAAACCTTTGATGAGGTACTCTTTTAAAACCTTGGTTGCCCAAATTCTAAATTGGGTGGCCTTGTAAGAACTTATTCTGTAACCCACTGATATAATCGCATCTAAATTGTAAAATTTTGTAGAATAGCGCTTCCTATCCTGGGCAGTATGTAAGGTTTTTTTACATACTGAAAGTTCTTCTAGTTCACCATCTTTTAAAATATTCTGTAAATGCATGGTCACATTTTCACGAGAAGTGTCAAAAATCTCTGCCATTGATTTTTGAGTAACCCATACAGTGTCGTCCTCAACCATAACGTGAATATTTATCTCGTTGTTGCCGGATGAGTAAAAGAGGAATCTATCTCTTGATTCTAGTTCAGACATATACTGAGCCCTTATTTAGGATGTCGGTTTTTGTTTTTTCCACAATATAAATTTTATCTG
Organism: Candidatus Manganitrophaceae bacterium; assembly: GCA_013151935.1. GTDB lineage: Bacteria > Nitrospirota > Nitrospiria > SBBL01 > JAADHI01 > JAADHI01. The sequence continues at coordinate 1,424 of JAADHI010000130.1, read as the reverse complement.
CCTCAAGCTTACTCAAAAGGGGATTGCCCCTCAAACCCAAAACAATTTCTTATTCTCTGCAACATAAACCAAGCAGTTTTCTGGGTTACACCAATATCGTTTGATAATTGAACAGAAGAAAAACCTTTTTTGTGCGAGGTTGCCAGCCAAATCGCTAAGAACCACTTTTGTAATTTTACTTTTGAGTTATCGAATAGCGTCCCTGTTTTAACATTGAAATATTTACCAGTTTCTTTACATCGATACCGCTTGTTCTTACATACATAAACTTTGGAAAAGGGATCAAATGGCGATACAATAGTTCCATTCCAGCGAAGCCTTTCCATATGCTCTACACATGACTTTTCGTCGGGGAATGCATTGATTAAATCAAAAACCGTATTAAAATCTTTTTTTATCACGACCATCATTATACAGAGATCCTAGTAGATATATACATAAAAATAGATACATCTATGTAATATTGTATATTGCAGGCAGAATCGAAAAGAAGGAAGATTTTAATCGAGTACAACATCTACAAAAGCATAAGGATCCACTTTGGCATTATTTAAACGCATGCCCCAGTGTAGATGGGGGCCGGTCACACGGCCTGATTTTCCCACGAGACCGATTTGTTCTCCGATTTTGACAAGCGCCCCTTTTTCGACATTCACTTCGGAAAGGTGAAAATACATACTAATTAAACCCAAACCATGATCAATCACAACAGAACGTCCGTTAAAGAAAAAATGTCCAACCAAGACAACCTTTCCAGCATTGGGTGCCAAAATGGGTGTGCCCGTGGGTGCGGAGATATCTTCGCCTGTGTGTGAGCGTCTGGGTTTGCCGTTAATCAGACGCCGACGCCCAAAGGTGCCCTGCCGACGACCCTCAACGGGAGCGATAAAAGGACCCTCCCACAGCCTTTTTTCAAAACTATTTGCAAAAGCGGCTTTCATACGGCTTTTTTCCCCTCTCACCCGTTTGAGTGTGGGAGCATCCAAATCCACCTTGTTTTTAGGGAGCGTTAATTTTTGCAGGCCAAATGCCCCCGCCTGCACTTCAATAAGATTTTTTTGCGTGAAGGTTTTTCCACGACTTTGCCAAGTCGTTGTGAAGGGAATTGTGCCCAAAACCTGATCCATATCGATACCCACCAAAGCAACAAAAATGCCTTTGCTAGTTTCAAAGTAGGGAACGGTTTTGTCTTTGAAGCGTCCCGAAATCGACGAAATCGGCACTCCGGGTTCAAGGGTCATCCGGGCGATACCGCCCTGCTTCACCTGTATTTTCGTCTCAGGCAACGCAGGTTGTGGGAATACGCTTAAAAAGAAAAGGATAAGCCATGCAAAAATGACTTTATTTTTGTGCTTCTGCGGCAGCGATGAGTTCATTCACACGTGCATTTTCAGAGGAAAAAGGATCCATGCAAAGAATGGTTT
>JAADHI010000101.1 GCA_013151935.1 Candidatus Manganitrophaceae bacterium | reverse complement strand
AATATAGTGGGTATCACCCACATTCGCCGTCCAATCGCGTAAAGCCTCGCTGATGGCATCTTTTAAGGTGCGGCTACCTGTTGTCACACCCGTCACCTTTGCACCCAGCATACGCATACGAATCACGTTCAGGGCTTGCCGCGCCATGTCTTCCGTGCCCATGTAAACTTCACATTGCAAACCGGCACGGGCAGCAACCGTTGCGACGGCCACACCATGCTGCCCCGCACCCGTCTCAGCAATGACGCGTTTTTTGCCCATTGCTTTTGTCAGCAGAATTTGACCGATGGTGTTGTTGATTTTATGCGCGCCCGTGTGACAAAGATCTTCCCGTTTCAAATAAATCTTTGCACCGCCAAAATGTTCACTGAGTCGTTCCGCAAAATAGAGGGAAGTTGGACGTCCGACATAGTTTTTGAGATGATCACTTAAGGTCTTTTTAAAGTCGGCTTTACGTCGGAGTGTATGATAAACCTGCTCCAACTCTTTGAGTGCAGGCATCAGGGTTTCAGCCACGTAACACCCACCATAGGGGCCAAAACGTCCCTTTTTATTTGGAAGCTGCAAAAGAATCCTCCATCATTTTTGCCGCCGCTTCTTTAGCCAAAGAGATAAACTGTTGTAACTTCACGAGATCTTTTTTCCCTTTCTCAGCCTCAACACCACTGCTCACATCAACCCCGTAGGGTTTCACTTGACGTATCGCATCCTGTACATTATCGGGCCTCAAGCCCCCTGCCAGAATCACATTTCCCCTCAATGCCGCTTTTTTTGCGATTTGCCAATTAAACGAAATCCCACTGCCCCCCGCTTGTTTTTCGTGATAGGTATCCAGTAGATGTGCACGAACAGGGAGATCAGAAAGGGTGGCCAAAGAACCTTCATCTTTGACACGCACAACTTGAATCGCACGATGCGAAAAACGACGGAGCGTCTTTTCTGGAAAATCACCGTGAAATTGAATCAAGTGCAAACCGACACCGTGAATCAAGCTGTGAATTTCTTTCTCATCACCAGACGTAATCACGCCAACAGTCGTCACAAAGGGCGGCAGTTCTTTAATGATAGAGGACGCCGTTTCAGGAGAAATGCAACGTGGACTTTCAGGGGCAAGAATAAATCCCAGGGCATCCGCACCAAACCTTGCAGACGCAAGCGCATCTGCAAGGTTTGTGATCCCACAAATCTTAACGCGCATCAGCTTGCAAACAATTCTTTCATTTTTGCACTAATGTCTTTTGAAGCCATGAGGGTTTCCCCGATTAAAACGGCATCTACATTCGCTTCGGCCAAGATTTCAAGCTCTCCGCGTGTTCGGATGCCACTCTCACTCACAATGGTGCGGTCTGAAGGGATTGTTTTGCGCAAACGAAAAGTCGTCTCAAGTTTTGTCTCAAAGGTATTCAAATCTCGGTTATTGATGCCAATAAGCGGCGCCCATTCAATGACTTTTTCTAATTCCGCTTCGGTGTGGACTTCGACCAATACATCCAATGAAAGCTCTTTTGCCAAATCGAAATAGTCTCGTATTTGTGAAGGGGCAAGCAATGCCACAATCAACAAAATCGCATCCGCTCCCCAGGCACGGGCCTCATAAACCTGGAGTTCATCTAGAATAAAATCTTTTTGAAGAAGGGGAAGCGCGACTTTGGCTCGGATCTCACTCAAATAAATCGGACGACCTAAAAAATAATGTTCTTCGGTCAAAACAGAAAGTGCAGCAGCGCCACCGGCTTCGTAAATTTGTGCAATTTCAAGTGGATGAAAATCCTCCCGAATCACACCTTTTGAAGGAGAGGCTTTTTTGACTTCAGCAATGAGATTCGGGAAGTTGCCTATTTTTTGCGCCAGGGCCGCTGTAAAACCGCGTGTCTGTCCAGCATCGGAGGCCCTGGCACGCGTCTCCCGAAGATAGTCTCGTCCCTTTCTGGACTGAATATCTTCACGTTTTTGGGCAACAACCTGGTCTAATAAATTCATACAGAAAAAACCAACTTCATTTATTTGTCATCTCAACGAGTTGATCCAATTTCGACATCGCACGCCCGGAATCAATGGATTCTTCCGCCAAAGCAAAGCCTTCTTGCAAGGTCGTTGATTTTCCTGCTGCAACAAAAGCGGGGGCGGCATTCATCAAAACAACATCTCTTTGAGGTCCTTGCTCCCCACGTAAAATGGATTGTAGAATCGCCGCATTCGTCTGGGCGTCCCCCCCCACAATGTCTTTAATATGAGCATTTTCGCGTCTAAAATCTTTTGGCTCTATAAAATAAGCCGCGACACGACCACTTTTCCCTTCGGAAATCCGGCTTTTCCCGGTAATGGTTACTTCATCCAAACCATCCATACCATGCACAATAAAACAATGACGTGAGCCTAGATTCACCAGGACTTGCGCCAGCAAGTCTGTCAGTTCGGGTTTAAAAACACCTAAGACCTGAATAGAAGCCTGAGCAGGATTAGAAAGCGGCCCAAGAATATTAAAAATTGAACGAATACCTGTTTCCTGACGCGGCAAGGCCGCATGTTTCATCGCACCGTGAAATAAAGGGGCAAACAGAAAACCAATGCCAATGTCATTGATACAGGCCTCGACCTTTTCCGGCGTGATGTTTATTGCAACACCCAGGGCTTTTAATACATCGGCACTGCCACAAGCACTTGAAACAGAACGATTGCCATGTTTCGCCACTGTCACCCCCACACCCGCAACAACAAAAGCCACGGTCGTGGAAATATTGAAGGTATTGAGATGATCCCCTCCCGTACCACAGGTGTCCACAACCAAAGGATCATCCACCCTCACTTGAATTGCCTTTTCACGCATGACGCGTGCAGAGCCCGTAATTTCATCAACGGTCTCCCCCTTCATGCGCAAAGCAGTCATATAAGCTGCGATCTGAGAAGCTGTGGCGACTTCTTCCATAATTTCGCGCATCACGGCCTCGGCTTCAAACGCACTTAGATCGATATGCTCAACAAGTTTAGAGATCGCCTCCTTAATCATAAAAGGGCTCCTTTATGAACGAGACAGACACGAAATTTAATTCCACAAAAAAGGAGACATAAGCTGTGTCTGCTCAAAAGAATGATCCCTGCAATCAGAAAAAACCGCTTCTCGTTTTTCGCAAGAGTCGGGTTCATACAGGGTCTCATATAGTTGTTCATCCCGAATTATTTCATTGAGTGTCATACTCATCTGCGCTAATGCGATTTCAATGGTTCTTTTTTTGGACATTGCCATTTGTCGTTCTCCCTTTTATATTGCTAATATATTTCTCTAAAAACCTACAGATTCAAAAAATTATTCAGTAGATCTTTTCCTGATGCGGTCAAAATAGATTCTGGGTGAAACTGAACCCCTTCAAGGGGTAGTGTTTTGTGTCGAATACCCATAATTTCCCCTTCATCTGTCCAAGAGGAAATTTCAAAAACATCGGGCAAGCTCTCTTTCCGTAAAATCAGGGAATGATAACGTGTCGCCTCAAAAGGCAGGGGTAATTTTTTATAAATAGATTTTTCATCGTGTGAAATCATTGAGGTCTTTCCGTGCATCAGACGATCCGCACAAACGACCTCCCCGCCAAAGGCTTCTCCGATAGACTGATGGCCCAAACAAACCCCCAAAATAGGGATCTCACCTGCAAATTTTTGAATCAATGCAATAGAAATCCCCGCATTTTTGGGACGGCCCGGCCCCGGTGAGATCACAATTTTATCCGGCTGCATAACCTCAATTTCTTCGAGTGTCATTTGATCGTTTCTAAAAACGGCAATCTCCTGACCCAATTCTCCCAAATATTGCACCAAGTTGTAAGTAAAGGAGTCGTAATTGTCGATGACAAGCAGCATAAACTTTAAATCAAACCTTTTTCAGCAAAAACAATGGCCGCCTGCATGGCTTTCGCTTTATTGACGGTTTCTTCATACTCACGTCCCGGGTCAGAATCCGCAACGATACCCGCAGCCGCTTGAACCGTGGCTTGACCGTTTTCGACCACAATCGTGCGAATCGTAATACAGGTATCCATATTGCCTTGAAAACTGAAATAACCCACGGCCCCTGCGTAGAGTGAACGTCTTTCGGTTTCAAGTTCATCAATAATTTCCATCGCCCGGATCTTGGGTGCACCTGTAACCGTCCCTGCGGGAAAACACGCCGCGAGCACATCAAAGGCATCTTTTCCCTCCTGCAAGTCCCCCCGCACGTTGGAGACGATGTGCATCACATGGGAATACCGTTCAATGACCATGATTTCATTGGTCTCAACCGTACCGTATTTGCAAACGCGCCCCACATCGTTACGCCCAAGATCAATCAACATGACATGCTCTGCGCACTCTTTCGGATCGGCCAATAATTCAAGTTCAAGCCTTTGGTCTTCTGCTTCCGTTTTACCACGAGCACGTGTGCCTGCGATGGGACGTGTTTCAACCAACTTGTCTTCCAAACGCACAAGGACTTCAGGGGAAGTCCCGACCAAATGTGTTTCGTCAATCTCCAGATAAAACATGTAGGGAGAAGGATTGATGCTACGAAGCGCCCGGTACACCGTGAAGGCGTCTGCCGTGAGTGGCACAGAAAAGCGCTGAGAAATTTGCACCTG
>JAADHI010000068.1 GCA_013151935.1 Candidatus Manganitrophaceae bacterium | reverse complement strand
CAAGCACATTTTCAATGCGACTCTCAGATTCGGGGCCAAAGGATTTTTTGAGATAATCGAGATAGGAAATCTCTTCGATCAGATAACGAATAAGCTCCGGTAGCGGCGCATTTTCAGCAAAAGATTGCAGACGCACAATGAGTTCAAAAAAGACCGACAATCCCCGCTTGCCTTGCGGAGAAACCCCGGCTTCATCCAAGTGCTGCAAGGCCTGTAAAAGGGGCATCTGTGCATCTTCGGCAAAAAGGGCGAGGCGTTCCAGTGTCACGCGACCAATACCTCTGGCAGATTGATAATGCGTCGCAGACTGATATCGTCATCCGGGTAAATCAAAAGCCGCAAATAGGCCATCAAGTCTTTGACTTCTTTGCGATCATAAAAACGCTGTCCGCCGTAAATAAAATAGGGCACTCCCGCCGTCCGTAGGGCTTCTTCGATCACCCGCGACTGTGCATTGGTGCGATAGAGAATTGCAAAATCAGAAAGCGCCACGCCTTCTCTTTCACGTAAAACCCTTATGTTTTTGAGGATAAAACGCGCTTCCGCCTTTTCATCCGGCACCTGTGCCCAAACAATTTTTTCACCCACACCATTTTCTGTCCACAAATTTTTCTGTTTTCGACGGGTATTTTTTTCAATCATGGCTGTGGCAGCGGTCAAAATCGTACTGGTGGAGCGATAATTCTGATTTAGAATGACCACTTTTGTCTCGGCGAAATCGCGTTCAAAACTTAAGATATTTCCCACGTCGGCACCGCGAAAAGCATAGATGGATTGATCATCATCGCCGACAACACACAGATTTCGGTGTTTTGCACTGAGCAGGCAAATCAATTGATACTGGGCGTGATTTGTATCCTGATATTCGTCGACCATAATATACTGAAAACGATCCTGGTAAGATGCCAAGACCTGAGGGTTTTCTTGAAACAGTCGAATCGTGCAGCCAATTAAATCATCAAAATCAAGGGCCTTCAAAATCCCCAGGCGTTCTTGATAAAGGCTGTACACCTTTTTTAAAGCGGCTTCAAAACCAAACTCCCCTGCACGGTTTGCGTAGGCTTCTGCCGAGACCAATTGGTGTTTTAATTTTCCAATTTGGCTCAATAAAGAACGCGGGGGGAAGAGGTCTTCGTTGATTTCAAGATCGGCGATACAGGACTTCATCAACACCAATTGATCGGAGGCATCGTAGACCACAAAATCCTTCTGAAGACCCAAGACCTTCACATGTTGGCGGAGAATGCGTAAACATGCCGAATGAAATGTGGAAATCATCAATTTCCGGGCAATTTCCGGTGCGAGCAAACGCGACACCCGTTCGCGCATTTCTTTTGAGGCTTTGTTGGTAAACGTCACCGCTAAAATACGAAAGGGAGAAACATCCAGTGCTTCAACCAGGTAGGCAATACGATGCACAATTACACGGGTCTTGCCACTGCCCGCACCTGCCAATATGAGCAGGGGGCCATCAACTTGTCCGGCTGCTGCGCGTTGTTCTGGGTTTAACTGGGAGAGGATCGGGTGTTGCAGGGCTTGACTCATTCGACGGTCACACTTTTTGCCAGGTTCCTCGGCTGATCCACATCGCTGCCCCGAAAAACGGCAATATGATAGGCCAAGAGTTGAAGCGGGATACACATTAAAACAGGACTCAAAGCCGCGACAACTTTAGGAATAAAACAGATTTCATCCACAAGTGGGGCCAATTCTGTATCGCCTTCTTCTGCAAAAGCAATGACGATGCCCCCTCGCGCTTTCACTTCCATGACATTGCTGATCATTTTTTCGTAGACTTTATCTTTCAAAGCCAGAACAACAACGGGCATATTTTCATCAATCAAGGCGATGGGGCCGTGTTTCATTTCTCCTGCGGGATAGCCCTCTGCATGAATATAAGAAATCTCTTTGAGTTTGAGTGCGCCTTCTAAGGCCACGGGATAAAGCACACCCCGGCCCAGATACAGAAAATCCCGATAACGAAAAAAACGTTTCGCCACTTCAGCCACACGATCTTCACGTTTGAGCACGGCTTTGATCTTCTTTGGCAATAACAAGAGTTGATGGATTAAATCCTTGCCCTCAGCCTCCGAAAGATGTCCTCTTTTTCGCCCAAGATAAATGGCCAATAACACCAAGGCGGTGAGTTGTGTCGTAAAAGCTTTTGTGGAAGCAACGGAAATTTCAGGCCCCGCATGGGTATAAAAAACGGCGTCCGTTTCTCGACTCAGACTGCTGCCCACAACATTGCAAATCGCAAGGGTCGGCACATTTTTGCCCTTTGCTTCTTTAATCGCCGCCAAGGTATCCGCCGTCTCTCCAGACTGAGAAACACCAACCACCCAATCCCCCGAGCCAAGATGCGGGTCGCGATAGCGAAACTCAGAAGCAATGTCGACTTCAACCGGGATTTTTGCAATCTCTTCCAATAAAAATTTCCCCACCAAGGCCGCATGCCAGGAAGTCCCACACCCAATCAAGATCATGCGTTGGCAGTTTTCCATCAAATCACCAATTTGCTCTGCCCCAGATAAAAGCACTTCTCCCGCTTCTTGTGCAACGTGGCCTCGAATCGTGTCCACGATCGCGCGGGGCTGTTCATGAATCTCTTTCAGCATAAAATGACGATAGCCGCCTTTTTCGGCCATGACCGGATCCCAGGAAATTTGATGTTCTTCTTTCTCCAGCCTTGAACCTTTAAAATCACTTATCTCAAAACCCTTCTTGGAAAATTGCACAATTTCGCCATCCTCCAGATAAATCACTTTACGTGTATGAGATAAAAAAGCGGGAATATCAGAAGCGACAAAAAACTCGTCTTCCCCGATACCCACGACAAGCGGACAACCAGAGCGCACTGCAATCAAGGTTTCCGGGGCATCTTCGGACAAAACACAAAAGGCATAACTGCCTTCCATCTTGAGCACAGCAAGTCGCACCGAGGCTTCAAGGGAATGACCCGCTTGGTATGCAGAATCAATCAAATGGATAATGACTTCGGAGTCGGTATCCGAGGCAAAGACACGTCCATCGGCTTCGAGCTTTTTTTTCAGAGAGAGATAGTTTTCAATGATGCCATTGTGCACCATCACCAGAGAACCCGCGCGATGCGGATGGGCATTATCCTCAGTAGGTTTTCCGTGCGTGGCCCAACGTGTATGCCCAATACCCGCCACCCCGTCAGAGGGGGTTGGCGGTAAAATAGCCTCAAGAGATGAGAGTTTGCCCACGGATCGTTTAAGCTGAAGTTCTCCCTCTAAAAAATAGGAGATCCCGGCTGAATCATAGCCTCGGTATTCTAGCCTTCTGAGACCATCTACAACAAGAGAAACCACGTTTCGCGGACCGATATAACCGATTATCCCACACATATTTTTTCACCCTCAAAATAACAAGATCACGCTTTCAATTTACAGGTCTTTGGCTCTTTTCTTTTTCGCCCAACCTGCAATATTTGATTGTTTTGTACGAGAAACCGCAAGTGCATCGGCCGGCACATCTTTTGTTATGGTCGTTCCTGCCGCGATCAATGCCCCCTTGCCGACAGACACGGGGGCAACCAATTGAGTATCACTCCCGATAAACACATCGTCTTCAATAATCGTCTGAAATTTGTTCTTTCCATCGTAGTTGCAGGTGATCGTTCCTGCACCGATATTCACACCGGCACCTATTGTAGCATCTCCCAAATAGCTCAGATGGCTGGCCTTTGATCCCTCGCCCAAGACGGTCTTTTTCACTTCCACAAAATTACCCACTTTGGCTTTTTTTCGGATCACGGCATCGGGACGCAAATGGGCAAATGGGCCAATTACGGCCTGGGATTCGACCACCGCTTTTTCGAGTACGCAGTGGTCTTTAATCATCACATCATCGCCAATTTTACTGTCTAAAACCCGGGAAGCATAAATCGTGACCCCTTCGCCAATTTCTGTCTCACCCTGCAAACAGACGCCTGGATAAAGCACGGTATCCGCACCAATTTTCACCGTGGCGTCAATTTGCACACGCGCCGGGTCAATAAAACTGACCCCTTCAGCCATCCATTGTTTGTTAATCCGCTGGCTCAAGACGGCAGAAACCGCCGCCAAATCTGCACGGCTATTCACACCAATGACTTCTTTAGGATCGGCCTCGCACCCCATTAAGGGCAAACCTTCTGAAACCGCGATCCCGATGACATCGGTTAAATAATATTCACCCTGTTTATTATTGGGCTGAACCTGGGCTAAGGCCCGAAAAAGGAAATCGGCGTCACAAAGATAAACACCCGTATTGACTTCCTTGACTGTACGTTGTTCCGCTGTGGCATCTTTCTCTTCCACAATCCGATCTATGCCGCCATCTTTACGCCGAAGCACACGACCGTAGCCGCTTGGATTTTCAAGAAACACGGTTAAAAGGCCAACTGCGGCCTCCGCTTCTTCGTAATCGGCTAAAAATTGCTCAATCGTTTCTTTGCGAAGCAAAGGGGTGTCGCCATTTAAAATAAGAACAGGGCCAGAAAAATCCTTCAAGGCTTCTTTGGCTTGTAAAACGGCATCACCTGTACCACGCGGTGGATCTTGCAGCAAGGGACTCAAACCTGCTTCAGACACTAATTTTGAAACCGCCTCGGCCTGATGCCCCACCACCACAAATGCCTTTTCAAATGCCAGCGATTTTACGAGCGTCATCACATGCCCCAACATAGACCTGCCTGCCAAGGGATGCAGCACTTTCGCTAAACGCGATTTCATGCGTGTCCCCTTTCCCGCCGCCAGGATAATTGCCGCACACACGCTCAAGCACTTCCCTCCTCTATCACCTTCGGCACCTGGCTTTCGTCCACTTCCAGCTCCGGTCGATAAAGACCCACGGAAAAGACGATCTTCATCCCATCTTCAACCGTCAGCGTTAAGGGAATCACGTCACCTTCGGGCACAAGAATCAAAAAACCGGAAATGGGGTTGGGCACAGTCGGGATAAAAATACTCAGCGCCTTGCCCTTTGAAACACGCTCAATCGTTTTATCCATTTCGCCCGTCACAAAACCATAAGTAAAGAGACCACTCCGAGGGTACTCAATCAGCACCACACGCGAAAAATTTTTATTTTCACCCGCTTGCATCGAGAGCGTGTCGACCAAAGACTTCACCATCGAATAAACATTTTTTACAAGCGGAACAGAACTAAGGAGCTTTTCCCAAAGATTAAAGAGCTTTCGGCCAAACACATTGGTTGTAAAAAGTCCTGCAAAAAAAATCAATGCCAAGAGCAATAAGATCCCAAAACCGGGGATGTAGTAAAGATCCCCACTTTTCATAAAATTCCCCAGAACCCCCTCCATCATCACCAGCAGGGTTTTTAGGATGAGATAAGTTCCACCCATGGGAACAATGACCAGCAAACCCGTAATAAAATAACGACGTAGCCGTATTTTATGACCGATCTTTTGTTTTTTTCGAGGTGACCCTTCTTGAGTTGGTTTTGACATTTTTTTAGATTTTGTCCTTAGCGCTGGAACAATAGAATCTTATAGCTTAAGCAAGCGTTTCGCATTATCCAACAAAATTTTCTGGCGCACTTCGGGTTTGAACCCTGCTTTTTCAAAATCTGCAAGCCAACGCTCAGGTGTTAAAAAGGGATAGTCCGAGCCAAAAAGCACTCTATCCTGAAGCAGGGTATTGGCATAACGCACAAGAGAAGGCGGAAAATATTTGGGCGACCAACCCGAAAGATCAATGTAAACATTGGTTTTGTGTACAGCCAAAGCAAGCATCTCTTCCTGCCAAGGCCAGGAAGGATGCGCACCAATAATGGTCAAATCAGGAAAATCCGCAGCGACATCGTCAATGGAGGGAATGGGGCGGGCATATTTAAGCTTGAGACCATTACCACCCGGAACCCCCGCGCCCACACCCGTCGTGCCCGTATGCACCAGCAAGGGGATCTTCAGGGCTGAGCAGGTCTCCCACAGCGGATAAAAACGGCGGTCATTCAAATAAAATGCCTGACAAATCGGATGCAGTTTGAGTCCACGCAGACCCAAGACTTTGACCGCACGGGTTAATTCATCTACTGCTATCCGCCCCTTCCAGGGGTCGACACTGGCAAAACCAATAAACGATTCGGGATATTTTTCCACCGCAGCCGCAACATAGTCATTCGTCACAGGGGGAAGACCCGTCTGAGTCTCGGTATCCCAAGCTAAAAGCACACCCAGCATATCGACTTCACGATAATAACGCGCCATTTCCTCCAAGCTGACAATCACATCTTCTTTATGAAAATACTTGAGGGCATCTTTGAGGTATTTCCCCCCGGAATCCACGAGATATTCTTTCGTGCCCGGATGCACGTGCATGTCAATGGCAATCATCAGTCAATGCTCAGCATTTAGATTTCGTCTCGCTTAAATCAAGGAAAAAGGTGAACGTTTAAGCCTTCACCTTGCCTGGATTTTTCTTCGTGGCAAGGCAGGTGAGATGAACCCTTAAAAAGCAAAGGCAACGTAGAAGGACAATGCCGTCTGATCTAACAGACGTAACTCGGCACCCACTTCCGTTTTTTGATTCACCTTCATTAAAAGCCCAGCAAAAGCACCAAAACTACTATCCTCTAGCGCCACACCACCACCACTGGTCACAATTTCAAGACTGGAAAAAACAAAACCGCCGTAAGTCGTCAAAACGGAACGGCCTTCGGGTGCGGCTGCGCCGCCAGCATCAATATAGGCCCCCAGGGCAAAATCGTATTCGGTGAAGCTATTTCGACCACCACTGTCTCCGTCCGCCCGCACTTGAAGCATCTGCGCCACAGAGCCAATCTTTAAATTCATGTCATCTAATGTCGCCCAAGTCACCTTTGTGCCAAAACCAAAAGCAGGACCGGCATCGGAATCTCTTCCGCCCACTTCAAAACGCCCGAAGCCCGCACGATAAAGAAAGTCGACGCGCTCCGACATACCCACCTGTCCTTTTGCCAACACACTCATGCTTTCGGTATCACCCGGGCCTTCAAAATCGCGGTCGAGCATAAAATTAAGCTCCAAGCCCAACGTGGATTGATTTGTACCCACTGTTGCCCCCGGCACCCCAATCGGGGCAGCCGTGGCAGGCGAACTTAAAGCGACAAAAAAACTAAAAAAACCCGTGATTGCTAATAATATAAACTTCATTTTAATTCTCCTTAAAAAATGTCCAAATAATGCCGCAGAAAATTAACACATTCAAAGATAAGACCGCAAGATTAACAAGCGCACAAAACCCGTCAATTAGAATCTGAGATAAATGGAGGGAGCAATTTCTGGCTGGCGGCTTCTGAGCTTGATCGTCTAGAAGAGACGTAAGATGAACCCCTTTCTGATCCGCTCATGGCGAAACAATTCGGAGCGTCTCTCGCGATATTTTAAGTATCCGGAAGAGACATTCTCAGAATTATTTACACAACCAACACCATTGAGGCTATGCACGCTACTTCGCGACCATAACGCTCTTGTCACTCAAGAAAACTGACTTACTCCATTTTCATCGTCTACCTCCGAATAAATTGAATTTATTCGATTAAATTCCAGCTACTGAGTCTTGGTAATCGGCATAAAAAATAATATTTTCATCCGAAATAAAAAAAGGGAAACTCAATTGAGCTTCCCTTTTTTTATTATTTCAAGATACTTTAAAATTAATCTATTTTTAAAGAAAAGCTTGTTTTGTTAGCAATTGCATCTATCTCAATGTCAAATAGTCTATACCCACTTGGGCTTCCATCCACCCAAAACAGATAGGGTGAACTACCATCTGGCAGGGGGTCCCCTATATTAGCCGGACAGGACATAACTCCATCATCAAGCAAATCAACAGTAGTCGCTCCGCCGCCAACACCAAATAGAGACTCAGTATAATCAGTGTTTCCATTTGTGTCTTTATGCGACAGGTCGGGAGAAATCAATCTAAAACCTGTGCGAATGAAGTTGCTGAAATGACCTCCTAACCATATTTCTTCAGACATACAAATCGGTTTTAGAAGTGGTTTACAGTCCGGTGCAGCATCCAACGGAGAATCTAACTCTTCATAGTTAGTTTTACATGACTCCTCGGGTTCAGCTATATGGTAAACACCAAGCCCGGAATCTAAAATATTGTAATCATATTGATCAAAATCTATAGTTGATTCATTAAATCTTGATTCTAAAACGATATATTCACGGGCATCAGTATATCTTCTCGGTAAAATGAATACATCTTCATTCTTTTTAACGTCAAGCAGTGTAAATTCTCTAGATTCATCCAAAATACTGGGCCTTGCCCAGCCAAGATGTAGTTTATGAAAACCATCCAGGTGAGTTGTTGAATCAAAAATTTGATCCATTGTCGAAAGTTTTCCTGGTGTAGTAAACATTCCCTCTGTATACATATCATCTAGAGCCAGGAAGTGATGACCAATCTCATGAGCAGCAGTCATCATATTATTGCTTTTTTTGTCCAGATCTTCACCGAAATTCGTGACCTGAGCATTGAAATGAACCATCTCAGTTATTTCAACGCCATCGACTACTAATTTCCCCTTGCAATAAGGTTTAAAGGCGATTGAAGATCCAGCGTTTGTTCCAGCAGGAATTGCGATTAATATTCCCAATTCGCTGGGCACTAATTTACCATCATTGTTGAGATCAAATTGACTGAAATCAAAACTATTATCAGCTTGTAAAATTGCCTCAGCATGTATGGCATCACCACCAGACTTAAACTCTTTACCTTCATCACATCCAAAATTAGATTTGTCTTTATAATAATTAACTCCATTACTGATTTCACCGGCGTGTTCGGCAAAATATGGCCCCATCAATCCGGCTTTTTCTATTTGTAATCTACCCTTGGATACGACGTGGTAGTAGTCTTTGACACTGCTTGCATCACCATTGATCGTGTCGTCAATATCTACATAAAACAATGTATCAATCGGATTGGAATCATACACAGGATCTATAATAATTGTGAGCAACTGTCTTGTCCCATAGATGGGTTCGATTATAGTTTCAAACTTTTTAGAACCTCTTCCCATGTTTGGACCAACCGCTAAATCAGGACCCACTCTGCGTTTCTTTTCGACTACCATTATTGAATCATCAATAATGGCGTGGAAATATATTCCACCACCTGGTGGATCAACTACTGTGCCACCACCTTTTCTAAGCGCTATACCAATTTTATAAGGTGAATTCTTTGGGGGTAAATTTTTAATTCCAAAGGTGTAACTTCTGGCACCAGAATTTTCCAATGCTGTTTCTTTCACACAAAAGAACCCGGATTTATCCGCTTCCAAACAATCCCGTGTTCCATAATGCATGGAGACTTCATGGTCAAGTTGAGGGACTCCATCTATACTTACTGTTGCCACACCATAGTGAATTCCACTAAAGTAACCACTAAGTGTTACAGCAACGTCGGATACTTCATCAATTTCAACATCGCTTTCCAGGCCTGGAACAGGCACATATTCATAGTCATTTGTATATAAGGAATCAGTTTGAGGGACAACATCAAAAAAGCTGTCTTCATCTTTTTGTGTTGTGGATTTAACCACGGCTGACCAGGCTGTCAACTGAGTGATTGTTTCGGCATCAACATTACGCCATTCAAATCGGACAGAATGAGTACCAGGAGAGAGATTATTTGCTGTGAAGCCAACACTTCTGGCTTCAGTATGATAAGTTTTATCTGCTAGCACAATTTGCTCTGGATAGGATTCGACCGCCCCGTTATCAATAATGGCTTTAAGTAAAACACTGTTACCTTGCTCAATTTTAACGACACTTGAGAAGTTTATAACAAGGTCTCCATTTTCGGGAACTTCAAATTCTAGCTCAGGAAGAGGAATATCAGACCAATTTGTGCTGTTGTTATATATATAGGTTTTTACTGACTTACCAGAGAGTTCAGTATTAATTTTCAAGCTTGCATTACGAAGAAAAGAATTGCCAGAATCAATAGCTGCAGTTGAATATTGAACCTGAACAGTATGAGTACCTTTATCGACATTAGTCATAAACGTAAACGACTGAACCGATGAACGGACATTATCTATTTGTTCAGTAAATGGATTGTCATTACCGCCAAGTAATGTAATTTCGTTGGGCTCAGCAATTTCTCCATCAACTAACACTCTGATTAACAGTGGATTGTCAAAGTAAGCATAATTATCTGCCAAAGCAGAAAAGGTGATGGCTACTCCGGTATTATTTTTATCAGCAACAAATTTGCTGGCCATTCTAGGAAGATCAACAAAACCTTTACTTTCAGCAGGTAAAACAATTTCTTTTTCTTCTGAGAAAAAAGTGCCTTTATTAATACATTCATCACGTTTATTAATTTGATTTTCAGTATCATACCTATTTCTGTTTACCTTACATCCCAGGTAGTTTTCTGATCTTATATAAAGATTGTCAGATGCCCTGCCTATTATTTTTTGGCGAGGCATTTTAAACACAGGTTTAATCTGCCTTTTATCATCGTCGTTTTTTTTGGGATTCGGTGATAATGAGTGTGATGGAAGACGACTTGAACTGCTCCTTTGAGCAAATACCTCAGAAGCATAATTTGCAAATAAAATTGCAATAATAATCATAAAATTAAATACCATTTTCCGATTATTCTGTCTAAAAATTATTTTTTCCCTGTCTGCAATAATTGGATATAATACGTATATTTCGTGATTCAGATCGCTTAGTGAACTCTCTAGATTCATGACACACTCTCCTTATGGTTAAGCTCTTTCGAGCAATGAGTAAAATCTGAACCAACATGAACACTTACAACACAAACGGAGTATTGACATTTTCCTCGAGGTTAAAAATAAAAATTGTTCTCTAGTTTTTCAATATGTTTTGCAGTATGTGTTCAACACTGGTCGACACACAAAGCAATCCCATCAGAAAATATTTTCCGATGGGATTGCTAAAAGCTGCTACGGACTCTAGGATCCATCGGCTAGAGAAGGTCTTCGATTCCCATCAGGATATAAAGAATGAGATGATCATTTCGCTGTGACCTTGTCCGGATAAAAGATTGTTTTCCCCGGACATAGCTGGCCCGCCCCACACCCATTTCCATTAGCTGGCACAAAGCTTGACCTTAAATCCTTGCGCACCCAAGCCGTGAAATGTCGCTTCGTAACAGTAGAAAATCGCAATCAGGTAATCCCCTGGAATTGCACCGCAGGTTTGCAACAAAGCCTGCCGTGAAACACAGGTCGCACCCTCCTGATCGCAAGGAAGAATATCGCCAAAACAGATTGGCCCAAGCGGGGTAATATCGGCAGATGGAGTCCCGTCCGGTAGTGTCGCAACAGGTTGACCTTGTGCATCAAGGACTATGACTGCCTTCACAATCAGATCCTTGAAGGTAATATTGTCATAACAATTACAAGCGGTAATACAGATTTTTTCAGAATCTGTTGTCTCGATTTTATCACAATCGCTGTCGCCCCAAGATAACGATAGACAAGGTTCAATATCGTCGATTGGCGCATGTTTGCAGACACCACAGGCGTTACAAATGACGTCCGTTACCAGGGTTTCATAGTCGCCAACTCCTGCGGGCCCGTTAAAGAACTTACCACCGGTTTGTGTTGCGAGGCTTTGGTAGGATGCAATTTTGGCAGGATCCGCAACAACACCCGTATCCGATACACGATGCGTGAAAATCTGTACATTACTCATATTTACATCCGCAATCGCTTGCGTAACGGCAGCGTCATCCGCTCCGTCGTGAGGATCACCTTGCTCCATTCCCTCATCGCCGATATAAAGTATTGCGCGGCATGCACCTTCACGCCAATCGTAGTGTTTGGCTAAATCGCCGACACCCTTTGCGCCATCTTCGTTTGTCACGGTATTTAGATTTCCCGCGTTAACACCCAAGCCAAGCAGATGATTCCGAGACGTAGTTAAGAAGTTGGTGCCGGGCCAGGTCCCTTCGAGCCCGAACCAAGCCAATCGCAAATCGGTGGGGCAAGATTGCTGCGCAGCGGCGATGGCCGTTGCCGCTGCATTGGATACGTTTGCAGCAGCAGCAGCCATAGAGCCGGAGGTATCAACCAACACAACAAGATCGACGACAGCCTCTGCATTCTCATTGACGCCTGCGCAGGCACAACCTTCTCCCTTGAGCAATTTCTCTGCATCAAATGCTTTTGTTTTGCAATCTTTTTTCTGGAAGTCGTCGACGATATCGCACAATGCTTGGCAAACCGTCTTGATTTGCTCTTGAGAAACCGATACATCCGACTTTTTCCCCTGTTTTTTTCCTTGTAATGCATCTTTAGACATGGGAAAAACTTTTAGTATTGATGAAGTAAGATTATTCATATTTATTCTCCTATTTAGGATAACTTATCTCAGACTATGTGAAAATAAATGACAGAAATGATCATTTAGGTACAAACGATTTAAACTGTCTCTGTGAATACATTCAAACGAATTTTCTGAACGACATACTTACGATTCTTTCTGTTATGCAAATGTAGAACCAAAACCATCACGACAGTCAAAAATAAAAATTACACAGTCTTTTCAATACGTTTAGATCAATTATCCCGACACAGATACAGGTGAGTAGAATAAACACAATCAGAAATACTTTTCCGGTTTACTTGATGAAGCACCCGATATTCCGGACGGTTCTCCAAGTCTATTTCATTGTTTTTTTAAGGATTAAATTTAAAAATCGGAAATATTTTTCCGATTCGTTGGAAAAGTTTTTCCGATTGCCCGAGAGCATGCCAGAAAGACCTTTAAAGATTGTAGCTCCGGACTTTGTTGAAGAGTGTTCGCGGTGTAATTTTGAGTTGGTCCGCGATTTGGCTCCGAGCTTTCCCGCCTTGATGAAGCACTGCTTTGAGCAGGCGTTTTTCGCACTCCGCCATAACTTGAGACATGGAAGCCCCCTGCCTGATCCGATTGGCTAAAAAGGTTTCAAGCGTCGTGTCCTCCTCAGACACCTCGTGCGGAACCCTGCGTTTAAGGATCTCTAATGGGAGATCGGCCATTTCGATGATATCGCCAACGGTTTTTTGAAAAAGGATTTTCCGTGCAAGATTTTCCAACTCCCGCACATTGCCCTCAAATTCAAGTGTTTTCAGCAGCTCAATGACGCGGGGGTGAATCCCCTCAATCACACGGGGATAACATGCCGCATGTTTTTTCACAAAGGCTTGCAACAAAGGGGCAATATCTTCTTTTCGCTCTTTCAAAGTCGGCACTCTAAAGGAGAGCACATCCAAGCGATGATAGAGGTCATTACGAAAAGCACCTTCCCTAACTTGCTGAGTCAAGTCTTTATTGCTCGCAGCAATAATGCGCACATCGATTGCCTGCTCCTGCTCTTCTCCCACACGGATAACCTTTTTCTCCTGAAGGGCCCGCAAGATTTTGGGCTGCAAAACCAAATCAAGTTCACTGATTTCGTCAAGAAAAAGAGTCCCGCCCTGCGCAGCGCGGAAGTAACCCAGCTGCTCAGTCGTCGCCCCGGTAAAGGCCCCGCGTCGATGCCCAAACAAGAGGCTTTCGGCTAAGCTTTGCGTAATAGCACTGCAATTAACAGCAATAAAAGGCTTGTCCTTTCGTTTGGGATCCAGTTGATGAATGGCGCGTGCAACAAGCTCTTTTCCCGTGCCCGATGCCCCAGTGATTAAGACTGAAAAATCACTCAAGAATGCTGCCTTTTTAATGAAATCCCGAACATTTTTCATCGCCGGGCTATCGCCCACAAGTCTTAAGGATTGTGAACCCATATCAACTGAGACACCGGGGGGATGTGCATGACGCGCGAAGCAATCTCCGGTGACTTTTTTTAAATTTTCCGCAAAACCGGGATCATTTTCATCCCAAAATGCAGCGGCACCCTTTTGAAAGGGCAGACAATAATCAGACAAGGACAGTGCTTTTACTGCGGAATCAAAAAGAATGATTTCAGGGTGAGGCTTTAAGACAGACATCCGCTGCATGACTTTAAACCCTGCGCATCGCGCCAAGGGTGAAATCGCTTCGGAAGGATGCCAGCGTAGCGGACAAATAACGATGTGCGGTGAACTTCGCTCTACGGCCGCAATGACTTTTTCCGGGCTTTCAGCCATTTCAAGTTTAAATCCGGGATGTAGATTTTTTTTAATGCGCCGACGTCTTTCAGACTTCCAATCGGCCAGAAGAATCATTTTATGATTGAACGGTGACATAAGAACCTCAGGTGTTTACAAATAGGTTTAATGTCAAGCGACAGGCTAAAATGGGACATCCCCACCCGTGCTTGCATCTATGTTTATGAGAATGAGCGCTGTTTCCGGTCTTCTACTTCGAAAGAGAAGACCCTTCAATGCGAGAAGAGATACATCTTTAAATCCGCTTTTCTCAGATCACCCGGACACAGGCAGTGCCACATCATGAAATTCAGGGGAAGAAAGAAACTTGCGACACCTGATGGTACTGCAGAACAGATGCCACAAATATCCTAAAGACATACATAATTCTAAGTATTTGTTTTTAAAGATATTAAATGTGATTCACCTTTGAAATATTTTTAAAAACGATTTCAAAGAAATACGGCAGAGACATGAATCCGCCACAAGATTATCACTTTGATAATCTTGTCATGCACATACTAAATATTGGAAAAGACTGATTTTGTTGGAGGTTTTTGAAAAGATTGGTAGGCGATGCGGGTATCGAACCTGCGACCTCTTCCGTGTGAAGGAAGCGCTCTACCACTGAGCTAATCGCCCGTCCCTGAATCTTAAAGCGGCTAAAGATGAAGCGCACTTTTAACAGATCAACCTTCTTCCTGTCAATCGATTTGGTACTTAGGGCCCTTGGATAATCTCAATACCTTCGGGAATTTCAAACTCAAATAAATCGTCATTCAGACCCGCATTGATCTGTACTTTCTCAAAAATGGAGGTCGAAATATTCCCATTTTCTTCGTATAAAACCACTTGATCGATCACCAAACCCTTAATTTCTTCAGAGGGAATAAACGTAATCACTATTTGATTGACCCCGATATGTTTTTTAGGAATAAGCTTAAGATGTACGGCCTCCCCGGGTTTGGGCGGCTCAATTTCAAAAGAAACGTCAAAATCCTGGTCCAAACGCCCCAAACCTGAAAGCAGCTTGAGTGGCAGATGGGCATCAGACTGACCTCCGATTCTACTACGAATCACCTGCTTGTGATCAGGCACGTAAAAATCAAAACCGTCTCCATTCACATAAATCATTTGTTTGCCC
Source organism: Candidatus Manganitrophaceae bacterium (assembly GCA_013151935.1). Classification (GTDB taxonomy): domain Bacteria; phylum Nitrospirota; class Nitrospiria; order SBBL01; family JAADHI01; genus JAADHI01. The sequence goes on along the minus strand of JAADHI010000068.1, from coordinate 7,004 downwards.
GGCTCAATATAGTCCCAAAGCATTTTTCCTTTTTTGATAAACACTTTTCCCTTAGAAATATAAGTGGTATCAAAACCATCGATTTCCACCGTTTGAACAAAATCAGATTGCAGGTCATTGATTTTTTCATAGGATGCCTGGATATCGGATACGACTTTTTGAACCGCTTTGTTTTCCTCGGCCGATACAGTCATGATCGGTAAAAAAAGTGCCCCTGGAAGAACAATGAGCACCAATAAGATATTTTTTTGGATGATTTTAAACATGATCTCCTTCTTCCTTTCGGACAAAGACTTCTCTCGGTTTACTTCCAACGGCGGGACCGATGAGACCATCTTCCTCCATCATTTCAATCATACGCGCAGCGCGGGGATAACCGACACGCATACGTCTCTGAAGAAAAGAGGCGGAAGCCTGTCGGGTTGAAATCACCAACTCGCGTGCATCTTCGTAACGATCATCACGGTCATCGGAAGCCTCATCGGAATATTTTTTTTCCGAAGACTCCCCTTCAGAAAAAGCGGATTCATAATAGGGCTGTGACTGCTCTTTTATAAAAGTGACCACCTTTTTGACTTCATCTTCCGCAATATAAGCCCCATGGACACGCGTCAGCTTGCCCGTGCCCGCAGAGAGATACAACATATCTCCTTTTCCGAGTAATTTCTCCGCACCATTGGCATCCAAAATCGTTCTGGAATCAGTCTTTGAAGAAACATTAAAAGCAATCCTGGCCGGGAAATTGGCCTTAATCAAACCCGTTAACACATCAACAGAAGGACGCTGGGTCGCCAAAACCAGGTGAATCCCTGCCGCCCGCGCCATTTGCGCCAAACGTGCGATAGAGTCCTCGACATCCTTTGAGGCCACCATCATGAGATCAGCTAACTCATCAATAAAAACAACAATGTAAGGGAGCAAATCCATATCTTCAGATTGGGCGGCCAATTTATTGTAAGACTCAATATTTCGCACACTCTTTTCTGAAAGCAACTCATAACGACGCTGCATTTCTGCGACCATTTTTTTAAGCGCAGCCGATGCTGCTTTCGGGCGAACAATCACCGGGGTGATGAGATGCGGAATACCATCATAAAGGGTAAATTCCAACATTTTCGGATCAATCATCAACATCTTGACTTCTGCAGGTGTCGACGAAAAGAGAATGGACAGCACCATCGAATTTAAACCCACGCTTTTCCCCGAACCCGTCGCCCCCGCAATCAAAAGATGGGGCATTTTGGAGAGATCTGTCGAAAACGGGTTACCAAAGATATCTTTTCCCAAAGCCAATTTTAAAATGGAGCTAATGCGATTATGCGCGGGCGATGAAAGCACCTCTTTTAGAAAAACGGCCTCGCGTTTTGGATTTGGAATCTCAATGCCCACCGTAGGTTTTCCCGGTAAAGGGGCCACAATACGCACAGAAAGCGCGCGCATCCCTAAGGCCAAGTCATCAGAGAGACTGGTAATTTTATTGAGCTTCACCCCCGCTGCAGGTGCAAATTCAAACATGGTAATGACAGGCCCCGGATGTACTTGCGTCACACGGCCTTCCACCCCAAAATCCCGTAATTTTTTTTGAAGGATGTGGGATTGCGCGATCAACTCTTTCTGGCTCATCCCGCCTGTCATCAGCGGAGGATCACTCAAAAGTGTCAGGGGAGGTAAACGATAGTCCCCAATATCTTCTTGATCAAAATCAAAGATTTCCTGTTTCGGTTTTGTGGCAATCTGGGGAGGAGGGGATGCGATTTCAGGTTGGCGATTGACACGCGGCGCTTCTTCCAACTCCGCCACGACTTGTTGAGCGGGCGACAAAGCCCCCTCTCCTTCGAAAGCATCTTTTTTTTCTTTGTGTCCGCGCCATGCCCGAAGACCTCCTGTTTTTATGGCGTGCAAGATGCCAAGGCCCTGTTTTAAACTTCGGGTCGGAGAAAATGGAAAGGCCAACATGGCACCAATCAGAAGCAGAGATGAGAAAATAATATAAGCCCCCGTCAAGGCAAAATAATGCAGAAAAAAACCCGCAACAATTTCACCAATCATCCCGCCATTGTTGTAAGGCTCGGCGATGAGCAAGGTGGTTTCCACAGGGCTTTTCCAAACAATCTGCCTTAAGGTGGCCAAAGAAATTGCCATGAGGGCAAAGCCAGTGATGAGAGATGCATTATTGCGTGCTGCGGGTTTGACCCGAATTTGCGTCACCCCGATGATCAAAAAAAAGACCGGAAGCAGATAAGAAGAAACACCAAAAATCTGGACAAAAAATTCAGCAAAACCCGCGCCGATCTTTCCAACTGCATTTTGAACTTCAATGTTCGATGTGACGGTCGAAAAAGAGGGATCTGCGGGGGAATAGGAGGCCAAACTGACTGCGATGAGCAGCGCAAAGAGAATGAACGCGATACCAACAACCTCATCAATATAGGTTTTGTCAGTCACTTTCGGGATTAAATGTCTTGCACGTATCGCCACGGATTTAAGAAGCTCCTCAAATGTCTCAAATTTATCACAGACATTTTCTATTATCAATTGATGCACCAGAAGCTGGCTTTGCATCTTTGCTGGAAGAATCGTTCTTTGCGAAATTCTTAATACAGATACTTATAGACCGTATCTGAAAGACATGCAAATTCGGCAAGAGTGAATGTTTCACCGCGTCGTTTCGGATCGCACTTCATGTTTTCAAAAGCAATTTTAAGGTGCTCTTCAGAAAAACCTGCACACACTAAGGCATTGAGCACTTGTTTTCTGCGATACAGAAAAGCCCCTTTTACAATTTTTAAAAAGAACCCTTCATCTTGGACTACAATACGAGGTTTTTGAAGTGGGATGATAGAAATTACCGCAGAACTGACCTTGGGTTTGGGATAAAAACAGTGCGGTGAAACATTAAAAAGAATTTTTACATCGGCAAAAAACTGGAGTATGACCGAAAGAGCCCCATAAGATTTTGTACCGGGAGAAGCCGTGATCCGCTCCGCCACTTCTTTTTGTAACATCAAGACCATCTGCGTTATCCGTGTTTTTTCCTCTAATAAACGAAACAGCAAGGGCGTGGAGATATTGTAAGGTAGATTCGCGACCACTTTGTAAGGCGCAGACATATTTTGATAATCATAACGTAAGGCATCTTGGTGAATCAGGGTAAAGGTTTCATCCGGGGCCATTATTTCGGATTGAATGAAGGCCACCAAGTCCGGGTCGATTTCAATGGCCTTAAGCCGCGCCCCACGCGCCAAGATACGGCGGGTCATAAATCCTTTTCCGGGGCCAATTTCAAGAACAGACTCACCCGACTGAAGCAAGGCAGCATCCAATATCTTATTTACGATATTGGGATCCGTGAGAAAATTTTGCCCCCATTTTTTTTTAGCGCGGATTTTATGCGCTTGATTCAAGGATTTCGTGTTGTCCTTCATGACCGGATAAAACTCAAAGACAAGCCCCTGACAAACGATGTCGGGCCATCTCGACAGCCCATCGTAGCGCCTCAACTAAACTTCCCGGATCGGCGATGCCTTGCCCTGCAATATCAAAGGCCGTCCCGTGATCCACCGATGTACGAATAAAGGGCAGGCCTGCGGTAATATTCACTGCACCGCCAAAAGCAAGCAGCTTGATCGGAATTAAGGCTTGATCATGATAAAGCGCAACTGCCGCATCGAACTGACCTTGGTGGAGTTTAAAAAAAAGCGTGTCCGCAGGATAAGGCCCACTCACATTGAATCCTTCTGTTTGAGCCATTTTAATCGCAGGCCTGACATGTTCTATTTCTTCTTTCCCAATAATGCCGTTTTCGCCCGCGTGAGGATTGAGTCCTGCGACAGCAATCTTAGGGTGTACCAAACCAAAATCTCGTTTCAAGCTGTGATGGGTCAGATGGATGATCTCAAACAATCTTTTTGCATCTAAGCCTGAAATGGCATCGGCCAATGGCAGATGAATAGAAGCCAACATGATCTTCATACCGCTTCCCGCCATCATCATGCCAAATTGTTTTGTATGCGAATGCTCAGCAAAAAACTCAGTATGACCCGGAAAGGAAAAACCGATCCGCTTCATTGCTTCTTTGTTGATGGGCGCGGTGGTAATCGCATCAATTTCTCCACGCAAAGCCAGTTTGGCCGCCAGGGTTATCGATGCCAAAGCAGCCCTCGCCGCATCAGCACTCATGACACCCACTTCAAAACGCGCCCGACCCGCTTTTCTTTCATCGCTTCCAATATCTAAGATATTCAGACAATCCCCCTGAAAAATAGCCTCAGATACTTTCTCAATCGCAATCATTTTTTTCTGCGGCGCAAAACGTGTGATCTGGTGACGCATCACTTCAAGATCCCCAATCACAAAAAACCGACAGATTTCATCTAGGCCAGGATCGCACAAAGCTTTGGCGATCACTTCGGGACCGATCCCACAAGGATCGCCCATCGTGATCGCAATGGTGGGTTTTTGAAGACCCGGTTTTTTACTGAGGGGTTCAGTCATTTTTAAGACCTGGAATATGCGGTTCAAGATGAACAATGACCTCCGCCACCTCTGAAAAAATCTCCATAATTTTTTCCTCGACCTCATGGGCAAGTTCATGGGCGGCCTCAATCGACATTTGGGGGTGCACATGAATATGCAGATCCACATGTACATGATTCATGCTGCCCCGTGTGCGCACCGCATGACAGGTTTCAACCTTTGGGATATTGATCACCAAGGCGATAATTTTTTTTGCATCAATCCGTGAAACGTCGGTCAAAACTTTTGAGCTTTCTAACAAAATACCCCAACCGACTTTTCCTATGATCCCTGCAATGAGTACAGCAATCAAAGGATCAAGAAGCGGATACCCTATTTTCCCGGCGATCAGACTCCCGATGACCGAAAGTGAGACATAAATATCACTTTTTGTATGGGCTGCGTCCGCAATCAAAATCTCGCTACGCAGCCTTCTCCCTTCCCGCCCCTCCCATCGGGTAATAAAAAAATTCATCGCCAGCGTGACAATCATGATGGCAAAACTGGCCCAGCTCACCTCGGCGATCACACTATCCTGCAGGCGACCGTAACTCGATTTTAAGACACTATAACATCCAAAAAAGAGAAACACCGAAATACAAAAGGCCGCAAAGGTCTCAAATTTTTGATGACCATAAGGGTGTTCTTCATCCGGTGGGTCTGCGGCAAACCAAAGACCGATCAGGCCTGTAATATTGGACGCTCCATCCAAAAAAGAGTGGATGCCATCGGCCTGCATACTGATTGAGTGACTATAATAACCCCAGAGCGACTTGGCCAGCGCCATCGCAAAATTCAAAAAGAGAATGACACATAACATCTTTTTGATCTGAGCAAGGTTTGAATCCCACTCAGCGCGTTTTGCGTTAATCGGCACGACTCCTTATCTTTATTATTTTAGTTCCTTATGAATTATGGCCTTTTATTGGTCTTAGCAGGGTGAGGGTTCCAAATCTTAACGATGTTTTCTTCCTCTTTTCAGTTTTTTTACGTGAATTTCTCTTTCAAAAAATACGGAACTGTATTCGCCTCGACTTGCGTTGTAAATTCCAAATCGATCTTCAATCATAATATCTTGATCAATCCAGATCGTTGCATCATCACTGCCACCGACCCAGTAAATAAAATGCGTTATTCTTGCGTCGGCCTTAAATGAGATCTCCTTGAGTTTTGTATGGGGGCGAATCGTATCATCAAGTGTCCAGCCAAAAAATGGCAAATGCCATCCGATCGTCTGATTAGGAATGCCGTCGTTATCACTATCCAGAAAACCCACTTCTTCTGCTCCCTCAAAACGGCTGTGACCGTCATGTATATCCCAAATAGATATATCATCTCGACCTGTGTCAATTCCGAATAAAACAATATTTTCATCATCGTCCAACACTTTATCTCCGGCATTATATTCAATGCCAGTATTCCAGTCGAATATTGTGTGATCTGCTGGGGTTGTCAGCTCGGGCAGGATGGGCCCGAGATTGTTAAGCTTAATTTTATAAGTGTAGCTCCCATCCGTGTTTGCGTGAACCTTGATTTTCATCAGGGCAAGGGGAGCCGCCTGAAGCGGCAAAAATAAGCCCAAAGAAAGGAATAAAACAACGAGAATAAAGACAGACTTCTGAATTTTCATCAATAAGATCTCCTTTTTAATAAGCAGGATACACCGAGACCACAAACAAGAGGACATCTTGGCGATCACGGGATCGTTCCTTTTTTTCCACAAGATGTTACCATAAAATACAAGGCGAGATCCGTATTCACAAGGCTTCAGGGGTTCCAACGAAAAGTCAGTTTTGTAAGGACGAGCAAGCGATCTTTCCCGTTTTGACGTGAAGGATTTACAATAAAATAAAACCAGCTTTGGTCTTTATATTCCCATGAAAGACGGAGGTTTGCCGCGAGAGATTTGTCCTCTTTGTCCCATTGAAATAAGCTTTGAAGCAGAAGTACATTGCTGAGAGACCAGGTGATATCGCCACTTAAAACTTGGGATGAAAAATCCCCCTGTGGTAGGCGTACCCAATCGACGTTCCAGCCACCGCCGATTTTCACCCCTTCTTGCGGAGCACCGGTCAGGGTAAATGATAGTGATGTTTTTCGCCCACCGTAAAATCCACCCCACAAAACATTCAGTTCTCCTGCGAGTGGACGACGTTCGTCGCTCGTCAAGATGACGTTGCTGTGAGTGTACTTATAGGTGCCTGCGGGGATGACGATGCCCTTACGGATTTCAAAATCGTCCGGTAGGCGTTCACGTTGCGGATCGACACTGATCAAAATAAAATCGCCCGATCTGAAATCGGCTTGAATGCGGTTGTAATTACTTTGATAGAGAAAGTTATTTTGTGTATCGCCCTGATAAGTCATCTCTGCCTTGAACCCTAGCTCACGAATCGGCCCGGATTTAGGTTGAGGGCGAATGTCGATAAAACCGACACTTTCGTCCAAATCCGTCTGTTGGACAAAACCCAAGGCGGGATCAAAGTTTT
>JAADHI010000147.1 GCA_013151935.1 Candidatus Manganitrophaceae bacterium | reverse complement strand
TAAGCACTTTTAATGCAGCTTCTGATTCCGCAAGCTTTTCCTCAAGGGTCTCCTGCTCAAGACCCAGCCGCTCCTCCTGTTTCAAAAGACCGGCTAAACGCGCCTCAAAATGGGCCAGGTTATTTTTTGAAGTCGTCACCTGAGCGGAAAGATCAAAGAGGCTCACTTTGCAGGACTCTAAGTGCGTACTAACATCAAGCACTTCATCATTAAGCTGCCGGGCCTGCAGGTCATGTTCAGCCAGTGTCGCTTCTGCTTCAGGCAAGGTTTTTGCGATCAATACAGCCTCTTCATCTAAGCTGATGCCTTCTCTTTCAAGCGACGAAAGCGTATTTTTAAGCCCCTCAATTTCCTCATGCATCCGGGATTGGGCCGCAAGCCATTCCTGGCGCTGGACACCCAAGGTTTCAAGTTTCCCTTCCCAGCGTTGGATATTTTTTTCGACATCAGACAAAGCGCGTGCGCGCTCAGAAAGTCCCTGCTCTTTTTCCGTCATTAAAAGTTTGTTCTCTGCCTGGGCCGCATCCAGCATGCCTAGCTGGCCCGAATAAACCTCTGATTGACGCTTAAGATCTACTTCTGCTGCTTCAAGCGTCTCCTGCTCACTTTTCCATCCAGACCATTCATCGCGCGCAATTTGCAGGTCAAAGGTTTTGAGCATCACACTCATTTCTTGCACTTTTTCAGCCTTTTTTGCCTGACGATCCAAAGCGCTTCGCTGCCGCTTGATTTCACCAATGATGTCTGTCACACGTGTCAAATTTCGTTCGGTGGCATCCAATTTACGCAAGGCCTCCGCTTTTCTCAGACGATATTTTGCAATACCCGCGGCTTCTTCAACAATTTCTCGGCGCTGCATCGGTGATGCTGTAATAATGTCATCAACCTTACCTTGTTCGATAATGGTGTGTGCATGGTAACCCGCACCGATATCAATCAAAAGATCCCGAATATCCTTCAGTCGGCAGGGACTTTTATTGATCAGGTATTCGCTCTCTCCCGAACGATAAAGTCTACGACTGAGTGTCAATTCCGCATAGGGGGTATAGGGGGGTGGCAATTCGTTGGCAATCTCCCCAATGGTTAAAGACACTTCGGCAACGGAAAGGGCTTTTCGTTGATCCGTCCCGCTGAAAATAACGTCTTCCATACGCTCGCCCCTTAGACTTTTGGGGCTCTGCTCCCCCAAAACCCAGAGAATTGCATCCGCAAAATTGCTTTTCCCGCAACCATTAGGACCCACAATTCCAGTGATTCCTTTCTGGAAAGTAATCACCGTTTTATCAAAAAAGGATTTAAATCCAAATACTTCTAGACGCTTTAGCCGCATGAGAAATTCCAGAATAATAATTCCGGCATGATAACAGGTCTAAAAATAAAAGGAAGCAGGATGGCGAAGCATTCCGATTTTCGGAATTTATTCCAAGAATAGGAATATCTCGCCATTCGGACAAAAAAGAAAATGCAATTTTTTCAATAACTTATGAAAATAATATCCTTAGTAAATATAGGCATATGAATTGCTTTCCCAAGGATTGTTCTAGGAATTGAAACAATCGAAGAGCAAACCGCTTATTAAAAAAGGGGAAGGCATGATAGAGAGTGAAGTTCGCTTTAAAAATGGCATTGAGTATAATTTCGATAACCTATCAAAGTTAGCTGAAAAACACAGCGCCCGACAAAACAAAGGATCCGAACCAGACTCCGATATGCTTCGAGGTTTGCGGGACCACAAACAGCAACTTCTCAAAAATATTGAAACATGGAAAAGCTGCCCAAAGTTATATCGTCGTCACCTCTACAAACGTTTAAAAAATATCGAACTCTCAAAAAAAGATGCCGGTCCGCGCTTAGAAGAAATGCGCCGAGAACTGGACATGCTCTCTTTTAACCTTCAGCTAAACCCGACATGGATACGGGGTTTATTAAAACGCATTGATGAAATTCTCGATCAAACAAAAGCAGAACAAAGAGAGCGTCTCACAGAAGAATTTAACCTCATGAAGGAAGCATTTGGAGCCTTAAAACATAGATGCACCCTCTATCAAACCGAACATTAAAAGAGACATCAATTCCCGGGAGCAAAATGATGCAACTTGCTATTTTAGAAAAAGTCGAAGACCACCAGCAAACATACGATGCGATTGCCCCGCAAAGTCCGCACGCTGAATATGATGAGTTTTTAAACAAAAGCAGGACACCCGATGTCATTGTTATCGGTCGGCAAGGGCATATCTTATTTGTAAGTCACGGGGAATCGTCCGTACTAAAACTCCTTGAAAATAAAGGAAAAACTGCCGAAGAGCACGAGGCCCGGCTTCAACTTACACAAATATTAAATCGTTTGCAGATCACAGTATCTTCCCAGATCAATAGAATTGACTTTAACGCGGATCAGCATGCGAGCAAAGCTTTCTTTTCCTTTAGAGAACACACTGTTTCACTTCGAGGTCAAGGCCTCAAAGGCGATGCCGGAACATCGGACTTTGTGATGGTTCTTATTGAAGCACTTCATCGAGGAACGCGGAGCGCGGTGCTGGCTCAATCTCGACCTAAGTTCACACCAAGGGAAGAAGCGGTTCTGCATTATGTGAAAAAAGGATTTACGAATAAAGAAATTGCCGAGGTACTCAATATCGGTGTGCACACCGTAAAAGACCATGTCAAACGGATCATGAAAAAAGTGAATGCACACACACGCACTGGCATTGTCGGGAAACTGGAAGAAACACCCCTGGCACAAGGCCACGTTTAAAAATTTTAAAATGACTTGCGGAAGGAAGCGGAAGCTCTGATTCGATCTGAACTTAAGTAAGGGCCTCTGCTGTCTCTTCAAGAAAATTCAAAAAACGTGTGTCGTTAATCGTTTTTACAAATTTAATTCCGAAAATCTGCTCATCTTCCTCGCCAAAAGGGCGCTGATATCGCACAATCCCAAAGAGACGCAACTTAAAAACATCAATTCCAGACTTCTGATTTTTAGATAATAAATCGTGGAACTCAAGAGAAACCAAGCCCCCGACTTGACCAAGAGCATCTCCTTTTTTGGCAATCATCGCAAGACCAGAAGGGGAGATATCATGAATCCGCCCTAAGGTCACACTTTGCGATAAAATAGAGTCAAAACACTCTGCCTCTTCATACTCGTAAACCACCACATTCTGAACATCCTCAGGCGCATCATCAAAAACAACATGGGTGCAGAGCACGTCTTCAATCGCTAAAGCGACATCCACTTTCTCCTTTTCTTCAGGTTCCCCATCCCTGCCAGAGAGTGCCGCAGGACGAATCACATCGGAACGCCGGATCAACTTCAAATCCTCGTTCATGAATAATGTCAGCACCTGGTCGGAAACAGGAGACAAGTGGACCTGCGCTTCGGTATTCAGTGTCCATCGTTTTCCGTATCTTGGGTCAACATAAGCGAGCACAACAATCGGTAAAAAAACCTTTTTGACAAAACCTTGAACAACGTAGTCTTTTCCCTCGCTTGGAAAAACAAGAAGTAGATGGCTCTTAAAACGTATTTTCAAATTATCAAGCAATCGAATCACCAACTCACGAGAATCCACACTGATGAGATGTGTCATGTAGCTCATGCCATCATCTGTAATAATTTTGACCCTTTTCTCTCGTTTTTCAAATTCTTTTAGAAGATTTTTACTGATCTTCTGGGGTCGATTCAACTGATGCACATTTTGTTGATCCATGGTATTGAGCACCTTAACGGTGTCGATGAAATGTGTGGACTCCTCAAGACTAAAACTCTTCATAGCAATGGATAAAAAATCTCCTCAGGGAGTGGATAAATCAATCTCGTATGCACCCAGCAAACCAGCCGATGGCGGAGCATCTGTCGAACGCATGACTTCGGCGGTAAACGATCCGGTTTCCTGGGCCGTGAAAGTAATGGAAGAAGAAAGGTTTAAGGTATTATTAGCAGGACAATTGCTCTCCCCCCCAAACACAATGCCACAATTGAGATGAGTTAAGCCACTTTCATTGTCGTTGCTCTCAATCACTCCAGAATCATTACGAATACTTAAAAAGGTATCGGCGCCATTGTTAAGATTAAACGTTCTCACCGTGTAGGTTGTTCCGCTTGTGACATTAAAAGGGATCACATCCACATCTCCGCTAGGATCAGCACCTTCTTTGTAGAGCGTGTGTGATTGAGGCGCAGCACCCGTGAGTGTCAGTTCCGTGGCCTCTGTTGTATCCTGAAATAAAGCAATCTGCCGCCCCTGCAATATCGACTGAAAAGCAGTGCTGGATCCTGCCGTCAGGGCTTCACTTGAAAAAGTCGTCCAAAATGTTTCCAATGTGGTGGGTTTTGGCGAAGCCGGAAAGTTCAAGACCGTTTGAAATATTTTTGAGAAACTCAAGGCCAATGTATCACCCTCGTTGTTATCGACCGGATCAAATAAATCCCACAAGACCCCGGCTACGGCGATTTCATTTGTGGTGTAAATGGCACGGTCGGCAAGTGCGGAAATCCCGGAATAATCCTCAATATTAAAAGAAGCCAGTGTGCCGCCTGGTTTGGTGTCCACATACAAGGGTGAATTCAAGACGACAGCGGGAAAAAAGGTGGCCCAGCCTTCCGACCAACTCAAACGGATGTCTTGCCCGTTA
>JAADHI010000124.1 GCA_013151935.1 Candidatus Manganitrophaceae bacterium | reverse complement strand
GGAGAAATCCCCTGAGAAAAGTATAACAGCCGTCTGAAGCACGTCAATTTAAGAAGGGCTTAATGGGTGGTGCTAGAAGTACTGTGAATATGGGATAAATAGACGCCATGATGGACGGAGAAGATTTTTAGTACATGCTGGCCGCTTATTTTATGCAGAGCACGGTTTATTATTACCCGCTTGATGCAAAAGGGGGTAAGCTTGCCACGGCAATTAGAATGGACAATTTTTCAAGGAGGATTATTTTGATGAAAGCAGTCGGATACCAACATGCACTACCCATCACTGACGCAAATGCCTTGCTAGATATCGAATTACCCAGGCCGCTTGTAAGTGGAAAGGATATTCTGGTTCGCGTTGAAGCGGTATCCGTCAATCCCGTCGATACAAAAATCAGGGGTCGCGACAACGCCTCTGAGGGGACGTTTGAAATTCTGGGCTGGGATGCTGCGGGTGTCGTTGAATCAGTCGGGAGTGAGGTCAAACAATTCTCTCCAGGAGATAAGGTTTGGTATGCAGGGGCAATTAATCGTCCTGGAACAAATATGGAGTATCATCTGGTTGATGAACGGATTGTCGCTAAAATGCCCTCATCCCTCAACTATCTCGAAGCTGCGGCATTGCCCTTGACTGCGATTACCGCGTGGGAATTGCTGTTTGATCGTCTTAAAATCACAACAAAACAAAAGGGGACCTTACTGATCATCGGAGCCGCTGGCGGCGTTGGCTCCATTATGATTCAACTTGCCAAGCAGCTTACAAATTTAACCATTATCGCAACCGCATCAAGACCCGAAACACGCGAATGGGTTCTGTCGCTCGGGGCTGATGATGTGCTTGATCACAATCAATCTCTCGTCTCTCAATTACAGGATTCGGGATACAGTGATGTCATCTACGTTGCAAGTTTGACCCATACGGCGACCCACCTGTCTGAGATCGCATCGCTGATCTCGCCGCAGGGGGACTTGGCTGTGATTGATGACCTCAAAACCTTTGATATCATGCCTTTTAAAAGAAAGAGTATCGCCATTCACTGGGAGCTGATGTTTACACGTTCACTCTTTCAAACACAAGATATGATTGAGCAACACTATCTGCTCACGCAAGTCGCCGACTTGGTTGACGAAGGAAGGATTAAGACAACGATGACGGAAAATTTTGGAACAATTAATGCGAAAAATCTGATCAAAGCCCATGCTTTATTGGAATCTGGAAAATCCAGAGGGAAAATTGTTTTGGCAGGTTATGATCGATAGGATATCGCCACTTTTTCAGCCCTTTTCAGTATTGCGTCAAGGTCATTTTTTCGGTACAATCACATTTGTTTAATTTCTGAACGTTTTTGAGCCAAAGGAATCGATAAAATGCTGACACGGAAAAAAGTGACGGTTATTGGTGCGGGGCACGTAGGTGCAACGGCCGCCCAAGGTCTCGCAGAAAAGGAAATGGCTGATGTGGTCTTGATTGACATCCATGAGGATATGCCTGCCGGAAAGGCGCTTGATCTTGCTGAGGCAGCGCCTATTTATGGCTATGACAGTCGTTTGGTTGGTGGGGCAGATTATGAGGCCAGTGCCGATTCCGATATTGTGGTCATCACCTCCGGTTTGCCGAGGAAACCAGGGATGAGTCGAGACGACTTACTCCGTGTCAATGCAAAAATTGTAAACGAAGTGACCGCCAAAGCCGTGGAAAAATCGCCGGATGCAATTTTGATTGTTGTTTCAAATCCACTGGACGCCATGACGTATGTGGCGTATCGCACCAGCGGCTTCCCCAAAAAACGGGTGATGGGTATGGCGGGTGTTTTGGATGCGGCACGTTTTAAGGCTTTCCTTGCGATGGAGTTGAATGTCTCTATTGAAAATATTCAGACCATTGTTTTGGGAGGGCACGGAGATAGCATGGTGCCGCTGCCGCGTTATACCACAATTTCAGGGATTCCTATTATGGAGCTCATTTCAAAAGACCGCCTAGATGCCATTGTGCAGCGGACCCGGGATGGCGGTGCTGAAATCGTTAAATTACTCAAGACGGGGTCGGCCTATTATGCACCGTCTGCCGCAATTGTTGAAATGGTCGAATCCATTTTAAAAGATAAAAACAAAATTCTGCCTTGTTCGGCCCTTTGCACGGGAGAGTACAAACTGGATGAGGTTTTTATTGGTGTTCCTGTCCGATTAGGGAATACAGGTATTGAACAGATTTACGAAATCAACTTAAGCACAGAAGAAGCCTCCGCACTCACTGCATCCGCAAAAACAGTCCAAGATCTCTGCAAAATTGCCGGAGAAGTCCTCTAAGCGTTTTTCAAGGTCGTTTGCGATCTTTTTAGGGAAGAAAAAAATTGACAAAACTTGCCATTATTGGTGCAGGAAAAGGGGGGACGTCCCTCATCGAAATTCTACACAAAGACCCTTTGGTTCAGATCGTGGGTATTGCCGACCCTTATGCAAAAGCACCGGGGCTTGATTTGGCGCGTCGTCATAAGATTCTTGCCGTGACAGACTACCACGAATTGTTACAAGGCGATGTGGATCTTGTCATTGATGTGACGGGCAATAACGCCGTGCGGGAAGCGCTTGAAAAAGAGCGTGAAGGCATTGAAGTGATTGGCGGTCTGGCTGCAAAATTTATGTGGCAGTTGATCGAAGAGCGGATCAAAAGCAAGATGATGCGTGAAACCATCCGAGCACGTTACTCCTTTGAGAACATGATCGGAAAAAACAAAAAAATGGAAGCCATTTACGCGCTCATCCCCAAAATTGCGACCACAAAGGCCACTGTTTTGATTGAAGGGGAAAGCGGCACCGGAAAAGAATTAGTTGCTCATTCCATCCATCAATACAGCACACGAGAAGAAAAAGCCTTTATCCGAGTCAACTGTGCGGCATTGGCAGAAAGTTTGTTGGAAAGTGAACTCTTTGGTCATGTGCGGGGTGCATTTACAGGTGCCGTGGCACACAAATTGGGGCGTTTTGAATTGGCCGACGGTGGCACGCTTTTTTTGGATGAGATTGGGGAAATTAGTCTCTCGACACAGGCCAAACTTTTGCGTGCGGTGCAAGATGGTGAAATCGAAAAAGTGGGTGATGCAAGACGCGTTAAAGTGGATGTGCGTGTGATTGCCGCAACGAACAAAGACTTGAAAAAAGCCGTAGAAATGGGTGAGTTTAGGCATGATCTCTACTACCGTCTGAAAGTTGTGCCGATTCTCCTGCCCCCTTTGCGTGACCGAAAAGATGATATCCCCTTATTGGTGGATCACTTCATTGCGCGATTTAATAAAGAGATGGGTCGGAAAGTGACTCAGGTCGAGCCTGAGGTCATGGCGATCTTAGATGCCTATGATTTTCCGGGAAATATTCGTGAACTAGAGAATATTATTGAACATGCCATGGTTTTTTGTACCGGAGATACGCTGGAAGCCGAACATCTTCAAAAAGAGATCCAACCTGCGCGAAAAAGCGTCATCAATACCGTGGTTGAAGACGAAGACCCGATTCATGCAATGGAAGAGGCCCTGATTTTAAAGGTGCTCACGCAGACAAAGTGGAATTATAAAAAAACAGCCGAAAGACTCAAAATGAGTCGAACAACACTTTGGAGAAAAATCAAGACTTATGGTCTGAGGAAGCCCGGTGTTGTTTCTTAGTGAAACAATTGATATAGTGGTGGTTCACATTGGAACGTGAATGTGGAACGTTAAAAAACTGAACGCATTGATTTGATAAGGTATTTCAGGTCTCTGTTGTTTGGCATAAAAATTGCTTTAAATCTGTGACAAACGTTATTCTATCCACAAGGAGGTTTAAATGAGTTGTCCTAGATGTAGTGGTTTTATGGTTCCTCAGCGTTTTGAGGATTTAAGAAGTGATACAGGCGAGCTTTCTTTTGCAGGTTTTCGTTGTATGGCCTGTGGTGAGATTCTTGACCCCCAAATCCACTCAAACCGAGAGAATCGTCCGCATCATCAAGCTAGAAATCGAAAATTGATGTCTTACTAGGCACCGTTTTCAAAGGAAATTGTCGAAGGTTGTATTTTTGGAAGAAACGCGGATTCTAACAGAAAGAGATGTTTCCCTTGAAAGGCTGCCCTCCGTTCAGCCTTTGAGTTATGAGGCCTATTCCCTTAAAGGGGGTTATCTGGGGCTCTCGAAGGCAATGGACACGCTCGGACCTTCCGGGGTTAGAGATGCTGTGAAGGCCGCAGGTTTGCGTGGCCGCGGCGGTGCTGGTTTTCCGACTTGGAAAAAGTGGGACATGGTCATGCAGCAGGGTGAAAAGAAACGTTATCTCTGCTGTAATGCCGCCGAGGACGAGCCGGGAACGTTTAAAGATCGTTATTTGTTACGTACAAATCCCCACCAATTGATTGAGGGAGTGCTCATCGCAGCTTTTACAGTGGGTGCAGATGAAGCCTATCTTTTTATCAATTGTCGCTATACCGAAGAGCTTGTATTTATGGCCGAAGCCCTGCGTGTTTCAAAAACTGCGGGGCATTGGGGGCTGGGTTCTGCTTCGGGTATTGTGCTCAAGGTTTGTGAAAGCCCGGGGTCTTATGTTGCGGGAGAGGAAACGGCTTTGCTTGAGGTGATTGAGGGTCGGGAAGCCAAACCACGACAGAAGCCCCCTTATTATCCGACGATGCATGGTCTTTATGGCAAACCGACGGTTGTTAATAATGCGGAGAGCTTGTCGAATGTGCCTTTTATCGTCCGAGAGGGCGCAGAGGCTTTCCAGTCCCTTGGATCGCCCAGTTCTCCCGGAACGATGATTTTTACTTTGACGGGGGATGTGAATCGTCCTGGGCTTTATGAACGTCCGCTGGGGACTTCATTGCGAACGCTGATTTCTGATTGTGGGGGCGGAATTAAAGACGGTCTTGTTTTAAAAGCTGTTTTTCCGGGTGGTCCGTCGGTGCCAGTGGTTCCTGCTTCAAAAGCAGATCTTGTTTTGGATTTTGATACCTTAAAGGCGGCCGGCACGGGCTTGGGTACGGGTGCAGTCATTGTCATGTCGGAAGAATCCTGCATGGTTCAAGTTGCGATCCAATATGCCCGGTTTTTTGCAAATGAAAGTTGTGGCCAATGTCCGCCCTGTAGCTTGGGAACAGTCCATTTATCGGAAATTTTAGAAAAAATCGAAGCAGGTGATGGCAGAGAGAGTGACATCACACACCTTGAACAGTCCTGTGAGATGGTCAAAGGACGGGGGCAATGTTTTTTATTGACAGGGGCCGCGATTGCGGTAGAGAGCATTTTAAGTCATTTTCGTCATGAATTTGAAGCACATGTTACGGCAGGGGGCTGTCCTTTAATCGTCCAGCCTGTACATTAGGTATTTCTAGGCATCGCAGGCACGTATTTTGATATAATATCCAAGAGGGCATTTGAGGAAAACAGGAGTAAACTATGGTTATCATTACGGAACGTGCGAGTGAAAAAGTGAAAGAAATTATGGCAGCCGAAGAAAAGGTGGGTTATGGTTTACGGGTTTATGTTGAAGGGGGGGGTTGTTCTGGTTTTCAGTACGGGATGGCTTTTGAGGAAATCGAAACAGATGAAGACGATGTTGTTGAGATGCATGGTCTAAAGGTATTTATTGATCCTTTTAGTGCGCCGATGTTAAAGGGAACTGAAGTCGATTATTTGGATGACTTGCAAAATGCCGGTTTCTCGATCAAAAATCCAAACGCTAAAACAACCTGTGGCTGTGGGCAATCTTTTAACTAAGACCCCTGAAGATTGTATGGGTCTGATTGTTTCTTTTTTTTGCTTCATTCACCTCCTTTAGTCTTACTGCAAATGAGCTATTTTAATTCTATTCTCGAAAAATTCACCTAGGCTTAATCAGAGTTTCCTGTGCAAGTTGAAATAAATGGTCTAAAACAGGAAATGCCGCCAAATTCAAATGTGCTGCAATTGTTACAGCAGTTTGAAATCGCGGCAGAGGGTATTGCGGTTGAGATAAATTTGACTGTGATTGACCGTCAAGCTTATGATGCGACAGTTTTGCAGGATGGTGATACCGTAGAAATTATTCGTTTTATTGGAGGAGGAAAATAATGCCTGTTGATACACCCTTGGTGATTGGAGAGATTCCCTTTCGTTCACGTTTAATCGTGGGTACAGGCAAATACGCCTCATTTGAAGAAACAAAAAAAGCCATTGAAGCCTCTGGGGCAGATTGTGTCACCGTTGCAGTGCGACGGGTAAACATCTTGGATCGCAAGGAGGAAAATCTGCTGGATTATCTCGATCCCAAGATCTATAAAATTCTCCCCAATACCGCAGGTTGTTACACCGCAGAAGAGGCGATCCGTACCGCACGTCTGGCCCGTTCGGCGGGAATTTCTGACATGGTCAAACTTGAAGTGATTGGGGATAAACGCACCCTCTTTCCCGACAATGAAGCGCTATTAGAAGCCACTGAAGTTCTGGCAAAAGAAGGATTTATTGTCCTGCCTTACACCAATGATGATCCTATTATGGCTCGAAAATTGGTTGAGGTTGATGCTGGCGCCGCTGTTGTGATGCCCTTGGCCGCACCCATTGGTTCTGGTTTAGGCATCCGCAATCCCTACAACATTCAAATTATTCTGGAAACAATTTCTGTGCCGATTATCGTCGATGCCGGCGTTGGCACGGCTTCGGATGCTGCGATTGCAATGGAGTTGGGTTGTGACGGTATTTTGATGAATACCGCCATTGCCGGTGCAGAAAATCCGATTCAAATGGCTGAAGCCATGAATTTGGGTGTAAAAGCCGGACGTCTTGCGTATCTTGCGGGTCGCATTCCCAAAAAACTCTACGCACAAGCCAGTAGCCCCATCGAAGGCATGATCGAATAAAGGCTTTTTTTGTCTGCACGCCCGATTTTATATTTGCATCAGAGCTTCGTCTCAATTAAATGACCTTGCTTGATTTTAAGTTCTACATGATTACCGATCGCCATCAGACGGCGGGTCGCCCTTTGCTGGAAGTGATTGAAGCAGCCGCATTGTCCGGGATCTCAGTCATTCAATTTCGAGAAAAAGATCTTTCACCCCGTAAACAGTTTGATTTGGCAGTGAAGGTAAAAAAAGTCACAGATCATTATGGCGTGTCTTTGATGATCAATGATCGTGTGGATCTTTGTCTTGCTCTGGATGCGGCAGGGGTGCATTTGCCTTCGACGGGTTTATCTGTTGGTCTTGCGCGCGCTCTCGTCGGGCCTGATAAACGGATTGCGGTTTCCTGTCATTCCATTTTAGAACTCAAACAGGCTGAAGCTTTAGGGGCCGATTTTGCTGTTTTCGGGCCGATATACGATACGCCTTCAAAGCGGTCTTACGGCGCAGCACTTGGCCTCTCTGTTTTGAAACAAGCGGTATTAGAAGTCCAAATGCCTTTTTTTGCGATTGGGGGG
This sequence comes from Candidatus Manganitrophaceae bacterium, assembly GCA_013151935.1. Classification (GTDB taxonomy): domain Bacteria; phylum Nitrospirota; class Nitrospiria; order SBBL01; family JAADHI01; genus JAADHI01. The sequence goes on along the minus strand of JAADHI010000124.1, from coordinate 120,092 downwards.
ATCAATCAAAGTCGATTGGCCGATATTTTTTCGGCGGGTGCCGATGGTGTGGCAATGATTTCGGAGATTTCGACGGCAGATGATATTCAGGCGCGCTGCCGAAGTCTTGTGCAGGCCTCAAAGATGCTTTGACAGATCCCCTTCCACTGATATTTGTATCCTGAAAGCCAAATCAGGTACATTGTCATGCCAGCCCACGACAATACCGACGACTTGTTTGATTGAATGAAGGGGGGGATCACTTCATGACATTCGAAATTGCCTTTGTTTTTGTCCTCGTTCTGAGTACAGTCCTGCTTTTTGTTACAGAAAGATTCCCTGTTGATCTTGTGGCGCTTATGGTGATGGCCACCTTGTTGGTCAGTGGTGTGATCTCTCTTGAAGAGGGTATTTCGGGTTTTAGCAATACGGCGACGGTGACGGTCGCGGCCATGTTTGTGGTGAGTGCGGGTTTGTTTAAAACAGGTGCGCTTAACGTGGTTTCTTTGACTTTGGAGCGCATTGGCCGACACAGTTTTTGGATCGCGCTCATTGCGATGATGTTGGTCGTCGGACTCATCTCGGCCTTTGTGAATAATACAGCGACAGTGGCGATTTTTATGCCCATTGTTCTGGGCATTGCGCGGGAAGCCAAAGTCAGTCCTTCTAAATTGATGATGCCGCTTTCTTTTGCGTCGATTTTTGGCGGCGCCTGCACACTCATCGGAACATCCACCAATATTCTTGTGAATTCAATTTCAGAGCGTGAAGGGCTTGGTTCTTTTGGTATGTTTGAATTTTTGCCGATTGGTTTGATGATTTTTTTTGTTGGCATTGTTTATATGATTTTCATCGGTGTTCCGATGATTCCGAATAAAGGCATGGCAGAAGATTTGACGGACAAATTTGGCATGGGTGATTATCTGACTGAGATTATTTTGTTACAAAAGGCAAAATCTGTGGGCAAAACTCTGAGAAACTCTCCTCTGGTACAAGATTTGGATATCGATATTTTGGAGGTTTTCAGGGGCGGAAGACGTTTGCCCATGCCTTCTCAGGAAATCATCTTACAAGAATATGATGTCCTCCGTGTGCGGGCAAATGTGAACAAAATTCGTGAGATTCAGGAGCGGGAAGGTATTGTCATCAAGTCCGGTTTGAAGTGGCGGGATAAAGATCTTGAATCCGAACATGCCATTTTGGTTGAAGCCGTGATTGCACCTCATTCGATGTTGGATGGAAAGTCGCTTGAAGACATTGGTTTTCGGGATCGTTTTGGGGCTTCTCCTCTTGCGATAAGACACAGCGGTGCAGTGCAGCACGAAAAACTGGAAACGGCGATATTGCGCGGGGGGGATGCCTTGCTCATTGAGGTGAAGCGGGATCACCTTGTTCAGCTCAAAAAACATCCCGCTTTTGTTTTTATTTCTGAAGTCGAACAACCGACTTTTCGTAAACAAAAGGTTGTTCCTGCTTTAGCGGTGGTTTTTGGGGTTGTGATTGTAAGCGCTTTGGGTATATTACCCATTGTTGTGAGTGCCATTGTGGGTGCGATTATTTTGATCTTAAGTGGGTGTTTGACCTTGGAAGAGGCTTATGAAGCCATTGATTGGAAAGTGATCTTTTTACTTGCAGGGCTTTTGACCTTGGGCATTGCCTTGGAAAAAAGCGGTGCGGCGGCTTTGGTTGCAAAAGCCCTTGTGATTTACATTGGCCCCTGGGGGCCGCTTGCGATGCTTTCTGCTTTTTTCTTTATTACAAATCTTCTCACCGAAGCCATGTCTAATAATGCGAGTGCTGCGTTATTGGCTCCGATTGCCATTGTGGCGGCCGAGTCTCAGGGTTGGGATGCCCGTCCTTTTTTGATGGCCGTCATGTTTGGTGCTTCTCTCAGTTTTATGACCCCGGTGGGTTATCAAACGAATACGCTTATTTATGGGCCAGGTCAGTACCGTTTTTCAGATTTTCTCCGGGTGGGGACACCGCTCAACATTATGTTCTGGCTGCTCTGTACCTGGTTTATCCCAAAACTCTGGCCTTTTTAGTCGCCCTGCTGTCTGAGGTTTTTCAAAGCTTTTTAGGAAGAAGTGTTCTTTCTCGGTGCTAAATTTCAGCCTAAATCCCCTATTTTGGGTGTCTTTCTTCCTTTTGAAAAATCGCTATGTTACGATATCGAGCCTTGGAAGTGCCAAGGCATTGAGGCTATTTTTTGATGGGAATGGGAAAATTTATGGGTAAGATCATTGCGGTGGCCAATCAAAAAGGAGGTGTCGCAAAGACGACGACGGCGATTAACCTTTCGGCTTCTCTTGCCCTCGCCGAAAAACGTGTCTTACTGCTTGACCTTGATCCGCAAGGTAACGCAAGCAGTGGTGTCGGAATTGACTGTGATACACTAAAAAGCAGTGTGTACGATCTTTTAATCGGCCGAAAATCTTTTTCGGAAATTAAAATTAAAACCGAAGTCCCCCACTTGGATCTTTTGCCTGCGGGGATAGATTTGGTCGGTGCCGAGATCGAGCTGGCAGAGATGCAGGGTCGTGAAACGATTCTAAAAGCGGGTCTAGAAGACATTCGTGGTACTTATGATTACATCATTATCGATTGTCCCCCCTCCCTTGGATTTTTGACCCTAAATGCCCTGACGGCGACAGATACCCTGCTGATTCCTCTTCAGTGTGAATATTATGCTTTGGAGGGTTTGAAGCTGCTTTTAAGAACGATGCAGCTTGTGCAGAAATCTTTCAACGCTGCGCTCAAAATAGAAGGAATCGTGTTGACGATGTACGATAGTCGCAATAATCTGAACCGACAGGTTTCAGAAGAAGTCACCAGTCATTTTTCAGATCAAGTTTTCAAAAGTGTCATTCCGAGGAATATTACTCTGGCCGAAGCACCCAGTTATGGTAAACCCGTGCTGCTTTATAATGCACTGTCTCGCGGGGCGCAGGCCTATATTGCGCTCGCCAAAGAGGTCCTTGCGCATGACGAGTAAAGAGGGGATGCGTCGCTTTGTGCCTGTGAATCTTTTTTTGCTTTCCCTTTCTCTCCTGAGTTGCAGCACGAGTGGTGGTGCCAATTCGAGTTGCCTTGATGGATCGGCGCGCCTCCGCAGTCTGAATACGGTTCGGGCCGCAGATGCCATCCCGACGATCACCTCGATCTCGACACAGCGAGGCCCTGCTGAAGGGGCGGTGCAAGGCGGCACGCCCGTTTTTGTTCGCGGCAGTAATTTTGGTGCGGACACCGTGGTTTTGTTTGGGGACAAGGCTTCCCCTTGCACCCTTGTACAAGATCCAAGTTTTATCATTGCTGAGGCGGGGCCGGTACTTCTTTCCGGTTTAGTTGATGTCACCGTGACGACAGGCGGTCAAATCGCGGTTGAGCCCAATGGTTTTCGTTACACGCCTTTGCTTGCATTTTCCTCGGATCGCACGGGAAATTTTGAGATTTTTACAATGTCGATCGGTGGTTTTAATATCAAACAAGTGACCAATAATGCCCTGGGACAGCAAGGGCAACAGCCTGCCGCAAACGAAATCAACGAATCACCTGCTTTTTCTCCGGACGGAAAAGACATTGTTTATGTTTCGAATAAAAGTGGGGACAAAGACATTTTTATTGCGGGTCGTACAGGGACGAATCCCATCGATCTCACTCAAAATGATGCCGCAACAGACAAAGATCCCGCGTTTTCTCCAGACGGTAATTCGATTATTTTTGCATCCAATCTCAATAGTGTGGTTTTTTCAAATCCGGACGGAGATTTTGAAATTTTTCGGATGAACCGGGATGGGAGCAATATGATACGCTTAACAGCAAACGCTGTGAACGACAGTCGTCCTTCTTACTCTCCAGATGGGAGTAAGATTGTTTTTGCTTCAGAGCGGACAAGCGGTGAAACCGATTTATTTATCATGGACAGCTTGGATGGATCGAACGAGATTGCCCTTCCGAGCGGGGCCGATATTGATCTTGATCCCATTTTCTCTCCTGATGGTACTCAGGTCATTTTTGCGAGAGATCAAACCCTTACAAAAGAACTTTGGGTGGTTAATAGTGACGGATCGGGTTTTCCGACACAATTGACCTTTGGGGAGGCCAATGCAGAGCGCCCCGTATTTCTTCCGAGTCGTGGTGATGATAAAGTGAGGTTGCTTTTTCAACAAACAGCAGAGGCAAAGTCAGAAATATTGAAACTGACTTGCACTGGCACGACGAGCCCGGTGACACGCTTTATTTTTCTCTGTGAGCCAACGATTGCGAGTGATAATATTTCACTCCATGTAAATTCAGATAACGACCCAACTGTTTCTCCTTAAAGAAGTCCTGAAAGCCCACTTGTTTTTTTGTCCTTTTCCTTGATTTAGATTTAGCGCACAATAATTTTTCCGCGCATAGTTTTACCGTGAACACCACAATAATAGTTACAGGTTGTCCGTTTTAGGAAGGTCTTCTTGTAGGTTCTTCCTTGATTGATTTCATCCGATTTGAAGGCACAAACCCCTGATTTTGCATCGCCCACGATAGAGTGAATCACCTTATCGTTATTTTTCCAAACGACGGTTCCACCAAAATGGACAATGGTCGGATTGGGGGAGAACGCAGCATCTTCTAAATAGGTGGAATCGGGCTGTATGGAGATTTTTGTACTTTGCGGGTCTGGAAATAAGTCACACGAAGAGAATGCAACACAGGCAAGGAGGCCGATGATCATCTGAGGTTTTTTGAAACGTTTCTCTAAATAAGTCATTGTTTTCTAAAGATAAAATCAAAAGATAACAAAGAGAAACGATACACGGAAGCGACTTGAAAATCAAATGTGGAAAATGATGGGCTTTGTTTGCGGTCGTGTTTGTACAAAAAATTAGCAGCCAGTGCCGCGATTTGGAAATCACTTTTTCTGACTGCTAATTGATTTTATTTTATGTGGACTTATCGCCCTAATAAGGAGGGAGAGTGTTAAGCGCTTGCAGGCTCAGTCCTTGCCTGCATTTTTTCTACAATTTGTGTAAATCCTGCTGGGTCGTGTGCGGCAATTTCGGCCAGGATTTTTCGGTTGAGTGTAATACCTGCTTTTTTCAGGCCGTCCATTAGTCTACTGTAATTCAGTCCGTTCAATTTTGCAGCTGCGCTGATTCGGGTGATCCAAAGACGTCTAAAGGCACGTTTTCTATTGCGCCGATCCCGATAGGCATACAAAAGCGACTTATCGACAGCTTCTGTCGCGGTTCTAAATAATTTGCTTTTTGCCCCGTAGTACCCTTTTGCCATCTTGAGACGGGCTTTGCGTCTTTGGCGGGTCTTGGGACCTCCTTTTGCTCTTGGCATACTTTGACTCCTTCTAATCTAAAACTAAGCGGTGTTTCTTGCTAAATATAGGGCAGTGCACGCAGGAGGCCTTTGGCCTCCCCTTTAAAAACAAGGGTGCTGCCACTTAAATTGCGTTTTTGTTTTCTGGATTGATGGGTGAGCAGATGTCGTTTGCCTGCTTTATTGCGTTTCAACTTGCCTGAACCTGTTTTTTTGAAGCGTTTTGCCGCACCCCGGTGAGTTTTAATTTTGTTTTTCACGCTAATCTCCTTTAATCGATTTCGGGGCTAAGACCATGATCATATTTCGCCCTTCAAACTTTGGAGCATATTCTCTTTGCCCCACATCTTCAAGTCTTTCTTGCACTTTGGACATTATTTCCCAGCCTTTTTGTCGATAAGCCATCTCTCTGCCTCGAAACATGAGGGTGATCTTGACCTTATTACGTCCTTCAAGGAAATCTCTGGCATGCTTGATTTTGAATTCAAGATCATGCTCTCCCGTATAGGGACGGAACTTCACCTCTTTGAGGTGTCCCCCTTTTTGGCTGGCCTTGAGTGTACGCTCTTTTCGGCTTTGTTCATATTTGTACTTGCCAAGATCCATGATCCGGCAAACCGGAGGTTTTGCTGTGGGGGCAACCTCAACCAAATCAAGACCGTACTCTTCACATTTTGCCATGGCATCAAAGGGTGACATGATGCCAAGTTGCTCGCTGTCTGGACCGATTACACGGATTTCTCTGTCCCGGATGTCCCGGTTCGCCCTCATTTTTGGTGCTTGTGGGCCTCTTCTATCTCGCTGCATTCCCCTCCATTAGACGGCTCGCTTTAAGGCGATTTCTTCTTTGATTTGTGTAATGCAAAGGTCTAAAGGAACCGTTGTGTTTACCCCACTGCGCTGTCTGACGGAGACACTTTGTTCTGCGATTTCTTTGTCGCCGACGATAAGCATGTAGGGAATTTTTTGCAATTGGGCTTCTCGAATCTTTAGCCCCATCTTTTCATTTCGGTGATCTACTTCACTGCGAATTCCTACATCTCGGAGTTTCTTTTGAAGGAGGTTCGCATATTCTTGATGATGTTCTGTAATGGGTATCACTTTTGTCTGTACTGGTGCAAGCCAAGTCGGAAACGCACCTGCGTAATGCTCAATGAGTACCCCAAAAAACCGCTCAATGGAACCTAGCAAAGCACGGTGGATCATGATGGGTTGATGTGCTTTGCCGTCATCTCCACGATAAGTCATGCCAAAACGTTCAGGGAGATTAAAATCGACCTGGATGGTTGTGCATTGCCAGGAACGGCCCAGAGAATCTTTAATCTTCATGTCGATTTTTGGACCATAAAAAACCCCTTCTCCGGGATCAATCTCATAGGCAATGCCTTTTTGTTTCAGGGCGGATTCCAAGGCCGCAGTGGCTTGCTGCCAGCGATCAAGTGAGCCAACATATTTTTCCGGTCGTGTTGAGAGATAGATTTCGTAGTCCTTAAAACCAAAGGTTCCGAGCACATGGGTTGTGAAATCGAGCACCTTTAGAATTTCAGGTTCGATCTGATCGGGACAACAAAAAATATGGGCGTCATCCTGAGTAAATCCTCTTACACGCATCAGGCCGTGCAGTGCGCCGGAGCGTTCGTAGCGATAGACCGTGCCAAGCTCGCTCCAGCGAAGCGGCAGATCTCGATAGCTTCTGAGCTTGGATTTATAAATCATAATGTGAAAGGGACAGTTCATGGGCTTGATCTGATAGGGAATGCCATCCACATCAATGCCCTCGTACATATTTTCCTTATAAAAGGAAAGATGTCCGCTTTGTTCCCAGAGCTCGCGTTTGGCCATGTGGGGTGTGGCGACAAAGTCGTAGTCAGCTTTGAGATGTTCGTCCCGCCAGAAATCTTCAATCACCTTACGCATGATGGCTCCCTTGGGATGCCAGAGAATGAGCCCTGCGCCGATTTGATCGGAGGTCGAAAAGAGGTCTAGGTCTTTGCCCAATCGTCGATGGTCTCTTTTTTTTATTTCTTCTAATTTTTTGAGATGAGCGTCTAGTGCAAGGTGGCTTGAAAAAGATGTGCCATAAATGCGTTGTAGCATTTTATTTTTTTCGTCGCCGCGCCAATAAGCACCACCGGTTGAAAGTAATTTGATGGCTTTCAACTTTCCAGTAGACGGCAGATGTGGGCCCCGGCAGAGATCGATAAAGTCGCCTTGTTGATAGGCGGTGATCGGCTCTGTGAGTCCGTCTTCGATCAACTCGACTTTGTAGGGTTCATCTCTTTTTTTAAAGAGGGCGATGGCTTCTTCTTTTGTGAGCTCAATGCGTGAAATAGGAAGTCTGCGTTTGATAATTTCCTTCATTTTTTTTTCAATGAGCACGAGATCTTCCGGGGTAAAGGGACGTTCAAAATCATAATCGTAATAAAATCCATCTTTGATCACAGGGCCGATGGTGATTTTTGTTGAAGGAAAGATTTCTTTAACCGCCTGGGCCATGACATGGGCCGAAGTGTGTCGGTAGATCTCCAGTCCTTCGGGGGAATCCACTGTGAGCAGCTCAAGTTTGGCGTCTTCTTCAGCCATCGCGCTTAAATCTTTTTCCAGTCCATTGACTAAGACACCCACGGTGTCTTTTGATTGACCCAGCATTTTGACGACCTCAAAAAAAGGCGTTCCTGCCGGGACACATTTTTCAATGTCTCCGCTAAGACGAAGGGTAATTTCTTTATTCAAGATTGTCCTGAAAAGTAAAATGGCAACACTAATGTGACGGTCTCGATATGCGCATCAGTGTGCATCATGAGGAGGATTTTATTGAATGGCTCACAAAATTCCAAAGTTGTAATGGTAGGCACGGGCGGTTTTGAACCGCCGACCTCTTGCGTGTCAAGCAAGCGCTCTCCCCCTGAGCTACGCGCCTTCAAGGGTCGTATCAGCCTAATCCTATTCAAATGTGTTTTTATTGTCAAGAAAAATGGAAGCATTTTATTGAGGATAAGCGGAAGACTGAGGGCTTGGCTTTGAGATCGAAAATTTTCTTTGCTCTTTCTTTACTCAGATGACGACACTTTTGACGTTTTTCATCAAAGAATCTATCATGAGACCTATGAAACGCTTGTTTATATTTGTCTTTTGTCTGCTCGGGCTTGTTATTTTTTTATGGCAAGCAGGGGATGGGGAAAAAACGACAACTCAGGCCATTTTTCGTATGAACCTCACGGCAGAACCGCCTACACTGGACTGGTCTTTAGCGACCGACAATGTTTCTATTCGTGTCATTGAAAATCTTATGGAAGGTCTTGCATCTTACGATGAAGCCCTCCGCCCGCAACCTGCCATTGCGGAGGGCTGGGATATCTCTCCAGATGGTCGTGTCTACACCTTTTACTTAAGAGGGGATGTCTTTTGGAGTGACGGGAAGCAGGTGACGGCGCATGACTTTGAGTATGCTTGGAAACGTCTGCTCAATCCTGAAACGGCTTCTGAATACGCTTATTTTTTGTACGATATCAAAAATGCGGCAGCGTATAACGCGGGAAAAATAAAAGATGCATCTTTAGTGGGTGTTAAGGCTCTGGATGACCGTACCTTGCGCGTCGATCTCAAAAAACAGGCCGTCTATTTTCCTTCGATTACGACTTTTACGGCCACTTTTCCCCAAAGGAAAGACCTTATCGAGCGCTTTGGTGATCGTTGGACGTCACCTGAAAACTTGGTGGTCAGTGGCCCTTTTCTTTTGGCCGAGTGGCGGCATGAATACCGTCTGCGTCTTGTCGCAAATGAGCGCTATTATGGGGGGCGGCCTGCCTTGGATGAAGTGATTTTTTATGTGGTTTCCGAAGAGACCACTGCGCTCACGCTTTATGAAACCGGTGATTTAGATCGTGTGAGTCTTCCACCCATTGCCATCCCTCAGTTTAAAACACATCCAGATTATGTGCATGCCCCTTTTCTTCGAGGCTATTATTATGGCTTTAATCTTCAAATCCCTCCCTTTGATCAGGTGAAGATTCGGCGTGCTTTTTCTATGGCAATTGACCGGACGGAGATCCCTAAAATTCTAAAAGGCGGTGAAATCCCGGCGACTTCATGGATTCCAGAAGGGATGTTTGCCCATAACGCAAAGATCGGTCTCTCTTTTAATCCCGAAAAGGCACGGCGTCTTTTGGCAGATTCGGGTTATGAAAATGGTGTGGGCCTCCCGCCCATTACTCTCGCGTTTAACTCAGATCCGACAAACCAGCTCATTGCCGAAAATATTCAGGCCCAGTGGAAAAAGAACTTAGGGGTGACAATCTTGCTCGACAATCTGGAATGGAAGGTCTACTTACAGAGGCTTAGAGAAGAAACGCCTCAGATCTTTCGTTTAGGTTGGGGGGCAGACTATCCCGATCCTGATAATTTTATGAACTTGTTTACAAGCACGAGTGGCAACAATTATACCCATTGGGCGAATGCGACTTATGACCAGCTTATTTCTGATGCAGCAAGTGAGGGGGATCCAAAAAAACGTTTGAGGGATTACAATCGCGCTCAAAGGATTTTGACTGAAAGCGATGTCCCGATCATGCCGCTTTTTTTTGCCGCACAAAATCTCCTGATCAGTCCAGACATCGAAGGACTGAAAGTGAATGCAATGGATTTTATTCACCTTAAAAAAGTACGACGCCGTGATGTCAATCGAGAAGACGCAAAAAAGGTGAAACCCTGATGCTGTCGTTCATTTTTCGTCGTATCTTATGGGCGATTCCTGTTTTGTGGATTGTGGCGACTTTGACTTTTCTCATGATGCATTTGGTGCCGGGTGGACCTTTTGATCGTGAAAAAAAACTGCCACCAGAAATTAAAGCCAATATCGAAGCAAAATATCATCTGAATAAACCCATCATCACGCAATATGGACTTTATTTGAAAGGGCTTTTGCGGGGAGATTTGGGGCCGTCGTATAAATATCTGGGGCGCACCGTTAATGATGTGATCGCTGATACCCTGCCTGTTTCAATTCAACTTGGCGCGCTGGCGCTGCTTATCGCCTTGACGTTGGGTTTAGCGGCGGGCATGGCTTCGGGGGCCTTTGCTCAAACCCCTTGGGACAAACTGAGTATGTTTTTTGCGACGGCGGGGATCTCTATTCCCAATTTTGTATTGGGTGCGTTTTTGATCCTTGTTTTTTCACATCACCTTAAGATTTTCCCCCCTGCACTCTGGGAAGATGCCAGAAGTGTTGTGCTTCCTGCATTTGCCTTGGCCCTGGCGCCAGCGGCCTATATTGCGCGTTTGACACGATCCAGTGTTTTGGAAGAGAAACACCGAGACTATGTGCGTACAGCCCGGGCAAAGGGTTTGCCTGAAGCTCGCATTTTGTTCGGACATATCCTTAAAAATGCGATTGCTCCGGTGGTTACTATTTTAGGGCCGCTGGCCGCAACCCTGGTTACAGGATCCTTTGTGATTGAATTCATTTTCTCTGTGCCGGGCATGGGTAAATTTTTTATCACCGCGGTAACAAATCGGGACTATCCGCTTATTATGGGCGTGACGCTCGTCTATGCATTACTGATCGTCGTGTGCAACTTAGTGGTTGATGTTTTTTATACGCTCATTGACCCGCGTATTAACTTAGGATGATGGGGTTCAGGTGCAATCCATTTTTGTTCTGAGATTTCGACGTGACCCTCTGGCGGTTTTGAGCCTCATTGTTATTGTGGTTTTGTTGCTCATCTCAGTTTTTGGAGATCTTATTACCCCCTATGCGCATGATTTACAAAATGCGGATAAGAGTTTGCTCGCCCCAAGTGCAGAACATTGGATGGGCACGGATCTGCTTGGACGCGATCTGTTTTCAAGATTGATTTACGGCACACGAATTTCGATGGCCGTAAGTCTTTTGACGGGTTTTTCGGCCCTCCTTTTGGGGACATGTTATGGTGCGATTTCGGGGTATGTGGGAGGGCGGCTTGATAATCTGATGATGCGAGGCGTCGATGTGCTGTACGCCATTCCCGATCTTTTATTGATTATTCTGATCACCGTGGTCATTGGGCGGGGTATTACTGGGGTTTTTCTGGCTTTGAGTCTGGTGGGGTGGATCACGGTCGCTCGTCTGATTCGAGGGGAAGTCTTGCGTTTAAAAGAAAATGCTTATGTTGAAGCGGCCCGCGCTTTTGGTGTGAAGGACATGAGGATTTTGATAAAGCACATTCTGCCCAATACCCTCGGTGTTTTAATTGTGACGCTCACCTTTCGTATCCCTTCCGCCATTTTGGCGGAATCAACACTTAGTTTTATCGGTCTGGGTCTAACACCGCCTGCGGCCAGCTGGGGCTCACTTGCGAATGAAGGCTGGAAAGCCTTGAAATTTTATCCACATCTCATTGTTTTTCCCAGTCTTGCGATTTTTATCACGATGTTGGCATTCAATTTTTTGGGCGACGGGCTGCGTGATATGTTAGACCCAAAGCAACACAAGGGATGATGAGACGGGTTCAATAGGGTTTAGCCATCAAGCGGGATGGATTGCCAAGTACCAGCGAGTGGGGTGATGTTTCTCACTCCCGGATAAATGCCTCTTGCATAGCTCGAATTGTACCAAACTTGAAGTTGAAATGAACCCGTTCCCATAAACCCTCCTAAGCTATAGAAAGCACCATAGATTCTAAAATAATCTTGTAGGTACACGGTATCCTGCACGAAAAAAAGACCTTCAAGGTTGATGTGACTGAGCTCAAGCGGTACCCCATCAGGGTATCCTCCTACTGGAGGAGAGACTCCATTTGTCCGTCGGCCAGAAACACGTCCTTCTATATAGACCCCACCTGAAAAATAAAAATAGCCTTTGAATCGTCCTTTTTCGATTTGGAGCCGGGGAGCACCTGCATTTTCGATCCAAACCAACTGGTGTTTGTCTGTCCTTTCATGAAATATGGCGTCAAAACTGTCCACATGATCGCCATTTTGGTCTAAAATATGCTGTCCATTTTTGAGTAAATGTTGCCCATCTTCGGAAACGGTATAATACTCTCCATGTTTGCGGATGAAGGACTTGAGTTGGACAAAATCGATTTCATCTAATTTGACGGAGGAACCTTTATTTTGCATTACGTTGGGTCTGTCGTTGTAGCTGTTGCCATCGTCACCGTCTGGAAGCGGCCCAATAATTTCATTTTCCACGAAAAGTTCCATCATTGGATCAAAGTTTTCTTCGTAGTTGTCGGTGTCGTAGCGGTTGCTGTTGGGTAGGAAGTTTGGATCCTTCTGGGGCACGATTCTGATATCTTCCCCCAGTTTTGCTTGACCAGTGTAGCGAACCTTGCCCCAATGAGCCCAGACGGGGTCGGTGTCCCTAATGCGTCCAGCATTACCACGCCCTTGAATCCCCGAAGTGATATTTCCCATCGGGTTTGTGGCAATATTGACCCTTACTTTTGCGCTGGCCCCTTGGGGAGTTGTCGCGGTGACCTCCACAGTGCAGATGCCCTTTGTGGCATGGGTCGGGGCGTAGAGCTGGATGTTTGTGATCTTCCCAATGTCCTTGAGCTCAGCAAAAGGACCATTGTCTGGGTCACCTAAGTAGGCCGGAAAATCTGGAAATGGCGCAATACGCAAATTCGCAGCGTTTGGGAAATCAGCATTTGTTTTTTCTTGGCTGCAATTATTTGTGAGCAGGTTTTCAAAAAAAACAGGATCAGGGGAGTCGACAGGGGTGTAGGCCCAGGAGACGACTTTTTCTACACCGGACTCTGCTAAATATTGTACAGCGGCCTCGCCTTCGGAGTAGCGTGCGATGGATAAATCCGTTGTGGAGACTTGAAAAGCCAAAAGTGCGAAGCTTGAGCCAAGACTCAGTACCATGAGTGTGATCAGCATGGCGATTCCCTGTTGATTGTTTTTTAAGAGAGATCGCATCTATAGGTTCCTCAAGAAAATATGGGTTTGCATCTCACGTCTTCGCTTTTCTCCTGGGTTGGACTGGTCTGTTTGCGCGCTCAGTGAGATGAGGATGCGTTTAATTCGCGCTCTTTGCGCTGCATCAAGCACAAGGCTGGGCAACTGAATCCCGTCTTCGTCGAAATAGGCGAGGTTAAACTCAATAATATTTGAGGCGACGGGGTACATGCCTCCCCCGCTATCCCGGTACAGGGTGTAAGAAAGGCGTTCTATGCCGCAGGCATCAGGGTCCGTTCCAATTTTATCGTCCGCGGCACTGTCCCCAACCCACTCGTAGCGGATATGTTCCTGGGGGTCATTACCATCCACTCCGCCATTTCCATTCAAGTCGGCGATAAAGTGGAACATGGTGGGTGTGGCTTCAAAAACCTTCTGCACGTTGTGCTGAGCGCTCAGGCAAGCGACACCATTAAAAATTTTTCGGTTTTTTGTCTGTCTTGCATTCACAGGATCAAAAAGTGTGCCTGTTGGATCTAGGCCTGCATTTCGAATTTCCTGCCAAAAAAGGTCTGTTGTGACGCGGCTCTGTTGTTGTGTTTCCGCAATGGCTTCCTGTAATTCGTAATTTTTATAAAACGAGCCGAGCAATTGATAAAAAGATGCAGCGATTGTGATGATAATTGCGATCGAAAAGAGGGTCTCAAGTAGGGAGATCCCCCTTTCATTGTTAATCACCGTGTTTTGTTTTTTGATTTGCATTTAAACTCTTAGCGAATTCTCAGCGCTTTTCTCAAGATGAACGAAGGCTTTTGAGGGTTATTTTTTTGTTCTGTCCCTTTAAGCCATCCCAAGAAACTTCAACGGTAATCACCCACATCATTGCATCATCAGGGCTTCGCAGAATGGACCATTGTCGTCGCATCCCGAGTGTCTGGCCTTCAGGGTGGTCCTCGCTTGGAGGGCCACTGGGTAAATCTTCCATCGGCGGATTGATCCGTGACATAGATCTTGAGCGGAGTATCTCCATTTGATCCCTTGCGAGTTTTGCCGCGATGCTTCGTTTGTCTCCCCCGTCGAGGGCTTGATAGCCAGCACCAAATAGGCCAATAAGACCCAGCAAGCCCACCGACAATACTGTGGTTGCGATAATCGCTTCGATGAGAGAAAAGCCTTTATTGTTTGTTATTGCCATTGCGTGTTCTTCCACCTGTATAAGCGCACCTGCCCCGTCACATTGATATCAATTGCAAAGGACTCGTGTTGGAGGTTATCTTCTGGATTGTCGCTTGCGTTGGTCAGATAGATCTGTCCGTTTAAGCTATTTGCTGTTCCATTTGGCTGAAAGGAGACGCAGGGGTTAAAAGTAATGCCATCTTGTGATGCCACCGAGAGTGCCCCGCCCCTGGGCGTTTCAGTGACATCATCCGGGTAGCCAAATCGTATCTTGGACGGGAGCGTCTTTTTTGTTCTGCCCGGAATGATCACGTATTCATTATCCGCAACGGCGATGTTATCGCCGTTAATTTGAAGCAGGTCATCATCATCTGAAAAACAGATTGTGGTGACTTGACCTGTTGTGATGGACTGTTGCCGGATGCCTCTAAGCTGTGAAAGTATTTCTCGGCTGGCCTGACGCAACTGCGCACGTGGCTTTTGGGCCAGATGGCTGGAAAGGGCGATGGAGGATGCGAGGCCAACAAGTGCCAAAACAACCATCAGTTCAATGAAGGTATATCCCTTTTTTGACCCCATGAGAATACCAAGTCTATGCTCAATAGGAATAAAAATTCCATAATATCAGACTAATTTCTGATTTTCTATAGCATAGTCTTTTATTTTAGTCAATAGGGTTTTGTAGCTTACTTGTAGAATTTCTGCCGCACGACTTTTATTCCCTGCGGTTTGCCTGAGGACTTTCTTGATCATCTTGTTTTCAACGATACGACTGGCGGCATCACTGACTTCATGGAGAGAGCCTTCCAGGGGGATGCTATTGATGGAAGGTCTGGTTTCTGACCTTGTTCTCAGGACAAGATCGTCCGGGCAGATTTGATCTCCATCGGAGAGAATGGTTGCGCGCTCAATTGCATTTTGCAACTCGCGCACATTTCCAGTCCAAGGGTGATCCATTAAAAGATCCATGGCTTTTTTTGAAAGGGGTTTGTTTTCTTTTTTCATTTCTCTGGCATAAAATTCAATAAAATGTTCAGCAATGGCAGGGATATCCTCCGTGCGTTCGCGCAGGGAGGGGATGCTCAGCGGAAAGACATTGAGTCGGTAGTATAAATCTTCCCGAAACTTCTTCTCTTCAATCAGCTTGTTTAGACCACGATTTGTTGCGGCGACCACACGGACATCAATGGGAACACGACTTGTGCCGCCCACACGCATGAGGACATCTTCTTCCAGAACGCGTAGCAATTTTGCTTGTAAGCTGATTTCCATATCGCCAATCTCATCCAGAAAAATTGTTCCTTTGTCCGCCAGTTCAAATTTTCCGATCTTTTTTGTGCCGGCTCCCGTAAACGCACCTTTTTCATGACCAAAAAGCTCACTTTCTAAGAGGTCATGCGGAATCGCAGCGCAGTTTATTGTGACTAAATTGTTGTCTTTGCGCGGGCTGAGCATGTGTACGGCGCGGGCAAAGAGTTCTTTCCCCGTTCCACTTTCGCCCAGCAGCAGTACGCTGGTTTTTCCTTGCGCGACTTTTTTGACTTGCTCTAATACATCGAGCATGATTTGGCTTTTTCCAATGATTTTTGGAAAAGACAGCTGTGCTGAAAAGGTTTCTTTTAAAATGAAGTTCTCGGTCAAAAGCCGTTGTTTTTCCATGGCTTTTTCAATTTGAAGCAGCAAATGGTCTGGCTCAAAGGGTTTGGGGATAAAATCAAAGGCCCCTTCTTTCACCGCTTTTACCGCGATTGAAAAATTACCATGGGCAGTCATGATAATGACGGGGGTTGCGGCGTGATGGGCTTTTGCCGCCTGTAGGACATCCATGCCGCTTTTGTGGGGGAGTTTAAGGTCTGTGAGGATCAAGTCAATGCGATTTTCGCTGAGTGTCGCGATGCCCTCTCGTCCATCTTTTGCCCAAAGGGTGTGGTACCCCGCCTCCCTGAGGGCTTGTGAGAGCATTTTTGCAAGACCCTCTTGATCTTCAACGATTAAAATTGTTTCCATTCGGGCTCCTTTAATATGGTCTGCGATTGTTTAATCGGAAGAATGATTGTAAAAAGTGTTCCTTTATTTTGTTTGTTTTCGACGGTGATGTGTCCGTTATGTGCCAAAATAATTTTATGCACGAGCGCTAAACCAAGACCTGTGCCTTTTGTTTTTGTTGTAAAAAAAGGAAGGAAGACCTTATGTAAGTCTTCTGCTAAAATCCCTTGCCCTGTGTCTGAGATTTCAATTTGCACCCGTCGGGCGGCATGTCGAAAAAAAGCTTTAATCGTGAGGCAGCCCTGTCCTTCCATTGCGTCTAAGGCATTTTGAATGAGGTTTGTAAAAGATTGCCTTAGTAATACCTGATCAAGTTTTATTTCTGGAAAGTCATCTTCAAAAGAAAGATTCCAGTCTATTTCTGGGTATAGCCCCCCCGCATCAAACTGATCTTTGATGCGTTCGAGTAAGTCCGTGAGCACGGTGGGGGTGGGTGCAATGACTGTTGTTTTGCTGTAGGAGAGCAGTTCTGTGATGAGGTGTTCCATCGACAAAAGTTCGTCGGTAATAGATGCGACCATCGGCTGTCGCTCATCTCCTTCATCCAGTTTTTTTTCTAATAAACGTGCAAAACCCAAAATCGTTCCCATGTAACTTCTAAATTCATGGGCAACCCAGGCAGACATTTCTCCCATCATGACCAGTCTTTTTTTAAGCTCGACCTGTTCTTCAAGCATCTTCTTTTCCGTCAGATCGGTAAAAACAAGCGTTGCGCCGATTATTTTTTCGTGACGATCGCGCAGTAAAGAGGTGCTCAATCCCAACCACATTTTTTTGCCCTGCGTTTGTTCAATCATGCAGTCCTGACGCAAAATGTCTTGCGCTCTTTCCAGTGTTTTATCGAGCAAATGCACCATTTTGGGATTGTTTTCAAAGATCGTCTCGTAGGGTTTTTCGAGCGCCTGATCGGAGGGGAGGTCTAAAATTGCTTCGGCTGCTGGATTGAAGGTTGTAATGATTTTTTCGCAGTTGAAGGTTAAAACTCCACTGGGCACACTTTGCAGTATATTTTCATTGTAACTCTCGATGTCCACTGCGCGGTCTTCTGCTGCTTTTTTTAGAATTTCCAGGGCTTCTTCTTTGGCCTTCAGTTCCTGAATGAGACCTTCAAAGGTATTGATTACAAATCCGTCGGGGCGATGTTCCCCTGGTTGCACCTCGCTTGCGACTCGATTAAGGAGTGATTTTTGAAAACGCGAAAAGGTAAAAAGCCCAATGCCTGCGACACTAAAAACCTTTACAAGTAAGAGGATGACGTCGGCTGTTGTCTCTTCACTTGCAGGGGTCAGTACAATAGAAATTTTGAGAAAAAGCACACTGAGTAAGGCCAGGATTAAAAAAAGAAAGGTGCCAAAACTGGTGAATGTAAAGAGGCGCCCTTGGGGTTTTTTTTTGTCAGAAATCAAGACCTACTCTTTTCATTTTTGCTAGCGTCCGTCCGAGATGGGTCTCGTCTAGGAAGCTGTCGGACTTAGTGATGAATCTATTTCGAGAAAGATGCTTGTTTCCTATCTCTAAAACGACACCAGAATTACACACGTCCCAAAGAAAAGTACCACTGGAAGATGTTCTTCCCCCAAAAGAGTGAGGTGAGTGCGCCAAAAACAAGATAAGGCCCGAACGGAATCATGTCCGCACGGCTTCGACCCTTCGTCACAATCATTAAAATCCCAATGACTGAGCCCGACAAGGCCGCCAAGAAAATGGTCAAAAGCACGGCCTGCCATCCCAAAAAGGCACCGATCATTGCGATGAGTTTGATGTCCCCACCCCCCATGCCCTCTTTCTTGAGGAGGGCAACAGACAAAATCGCGACAAGGTAAAACAGTCCGCCGCCTAAAAAGAGTCCGATCAGAGAATTTCTTAGACCCGGGGGCAGGATTGTCGTGGCTGCAATGACCCCGATCACGATGCCGGGAAGGGTAATGACATCGGGAATAATTTGATGGGAGAGGTCGATAAAAATGACAGCAATCAGTGATGCAAAAAAAAGAAGATAAATGAGGGTTTGTGGTGTCGGCCCAAATTCATAAAAAATAAACAGGAAACCGAAACCGTGTAGCAGCTCGACCAGAGGATAACGCCATGGGATTGGGTTTTTACATGTGCCACATTTTCCACGGAGCGCTAAAAAACTAAGGACAGGGATGTTTTGCCAGGCCCGGATGTCTGTTTTGCAATGCGGACAGTGCGACGCGGGAAAAACAAGGGACTCGTCTCGAGGCAAGCGATAGATGCAGACGTTGACAAAGCTCCCAATAATCAGGCCAAAAATAAAAATCGTTACACTCAAAACAGGCATGCCTCCACAAGAAAAGCATAGCACAAGAAGTATAGGCCAGCAATATCGCCGGAACGGAATATTTTTCATTTTGTGGTACTGGTTTGTGAAGATTCAAGTTCTTGATAAAAAAGGGACGGTGTGATAGAACGAGGCCTACTTCGGGCGCGTGGCGGAATTGGTAGACGCAGCAGTCTCAAAAACTGCCGGAGGTAACTTCGTGCCAGTTCGATTCTGGCCGCGCCCACCATTTCTTTTAAGGAAGTCTCTTTCGTGAAGAGGCCTGTAAAATAGTAAGATAGCTTGACTGGATGTCCTCATCTCCCCTTGTTTTCTTGACACAAAAATACCCCCATGATAGGCTTTTTTAGTCTTTTTTAGGAGCTATTGTATGGCGCAATCAAACGATTCTTACTCTATTGTTATCTTCTCAGGGACAAAAACCTCCGAGCCTTATCGACTCTCCCTTAAAAAAGGGGTGATCAAACTTTTTATTGGTTTTTCCGTTGTTTTTTCAATGGTTTTGGCTGCATTTTCTTTCCAATATTATCTGATGTGGGACCAGTTGGAAGACGTTACGAGTCTTCGGACAGAAAATAAAACCCAGAAAGTTCAGATTCAAGGTTTTTCTAACACCATCGAAGACTTGAAAAATCAAGTGGTTCGTTTGGTTGAATTTGATCGCAAACTTCGTGTGATGACAGATATTGGACCGCCAAAAAGCAATACGAGTGCTTTCGGGGTCGGCGGCTCGGATGAACAGCAAATTTCATCCTATGCGGCATTGGCGCCCTTGGAGGTGATCCACCGGGATTTGGAGTTACTTCAATCTCATGTGGTGCAACAGGACAAGAGTTTTCAAGAGCTTGAAGAGGTTGTGCATGATCGTCAATCTCTCTGGGCATCGACCCCTTCGATTTGGCCAACCTCTGGCTGGTTGACTTCTTCTTTTGGTAAACGGATCTCTCCTTTTTCGGGGCGTCTTGCAAACCACAATGGCATTGATATTGCCGCGCGTCCTGGAACCCCGATCATTGCACCTGCGTCGGGTGTTGTAACTTATTCTAAATTCAATGGCGGGTTTGGTCGTTTTCTCAAATTAAATCACGGATATGGGGTTGTGACCCATTATGGACACCTATCTAAGGTCGACGTGAAGGTTGGTCAGAAGGTTAAGCGCGGAGACGTTATTGCTTATGTCGGAAATACAGGGCTTTCCACTGGTCCACACCTCCACTACGAAGTTTCTGTGAATAAAGTGCCAATCAACCCGATGACTTACATTTTGAATTAGCCGATCTGCAATCCATCTGAAAACAAGATATAGTAAAGTCCTGATATTTTAAAACCCCGGTAAGTGAGTTCTTGCCGGGGTTTTTTTCCAATAGCAAGATGAAAAAGCCTATGCTAAAATGCTTTAAATTATTTTCAAAATAGGGGAGAAAAAGATGTTGGGGCTTGGTACGCTTGTCCGGAAAGTGGTAGGGAGCAGGAACGATAGAGAGCTGAAGCGACTCGGGCCAATCACATCGCAAGTGAATGCACTGGAGGCCTCTATTTCAGTACTTTCAGATCAAGAATTAAAAGCTAAAACGGCTTCCTTTCGAGAAAAACTAGGCATCCCTGAAACAGGGCCTCTGCCAGAGATTGATCTAAAAAAACTCGCCGAAGCGCTTGATGCGATTCTCCCAGAGGCTTTTGCTGTTGTGCGAGAGGCTTCTAAGCGTGTCTTGGGTATGCGTCACTTTGATGTTCAGATTCTTGGTGGTGCGGTCTTGCATGAAGGCAAGATTGCTGAAATGAAGACAGGTGAAGGAAAAACGCTCGTCGCCACCCTGCCGGTTTATCTCAATGCCCTCACACGTCGAGGGGTTCATGTGATCACGGTGAATGACTATTTGGCGGAACGCGATTCACAATGGATGGGACAGCTCTACCGATTTTTGGGCCTGACGGTTGGCATCATCCAACACGATGAACCTGATGTAGATCGACAGGCGGCCTACGCTGCTGACATCACCTATGGGACGAATAACGAATATGGCTTCGATTACCTGCGCGATAATATGAAGTTTGATTCCAAAAACTTTGTCCAGCGAGACCCGCATTATGCGATTATTGATGAGGTGGACAGTATCTTAATCGACGAGGCCAGGACGCCCCTCATTATCTCGGGGCCAGCCGAAGACTCCACCGATCTTTACACACGTATTGATAAAATCATCCCCAGTCTTAAAAAAGAAATTGATTACACCGTTGAGGAAAAAACCAAAACGGTGACCCTTTCCGAAGAAGGCAATGCAAAGGCTGAGCAATTATTAGGGGTCGATAATCTCTACGATTTAAAGAACTTATCTCTGGTTCATCATGTCATGCAGGGTCTGAAAGCCCATGTTCTTTTTAAGCGTGATGTTGATTACGTGGTTCGGGACGGGGAAGTGATTATCGTCGACGAATTCACGGGTCGGATGATGCCGGGGCGACGGTGGAGTGATGGTTTGCATCAAGCCACAGAAGCCAAAGAAGGTGTTAAAATTGCCAACGAAAATCAGACATTGGCTTCTGTGACCTTTCAGAATTATTTTCGGCTCTACGAAAAACTCGGCGGGATGACGGGGACGGCGGATACTGAAGCGGCTGAATTTCAGAAGATTTATAAACTTGAAGTCATCGTGCTTCCCACGAATCGAGACATGAAGCGTGCGAACGATCCTGATGTCATTTACAGAACTGAGAAAGAAAAATTTCAAGCGATCGTCGATGAAGTTGCCGTATTGCACGAAGCAGGACGTCCGGTGCTTGTTGGGACGATCTCCATTGAAAAGTCAGAGCACTTGGGTGCGCTTTTGAAGCGGAAAGGCGTCCCCCATTTTGTTTTGAATGCTAAATATCATGAAAGAGAAGCCGAAATTATTTCTCAAGCAGGTCGAAAGGGGGCTGTGACGATTGCGACAAATATGGCGGGTCGTGGTACCGACATCCTCCTGGGAGGAAATCCCGATTTTCTTTTGAAGCTCTATGAGCGCCAACATCCCAATGCGACATCAGAAGCCTTGGAAGAAGCGCATAAGAATTTGATTACAGAGACAGAAGCTGAAAAAAAAGAAGTGCTTGATGCGGGTGGCTTGCACATTATCGGCACGGAGCGTCATGAATCGCGTCGTGTCGATAATCAGCTACGTGGTCGTGCAGCGCGTCAGGGCGATCCGGGTTCATCCCGATTTTATTTGTCGCTTGAAGATGATCTGCTCCGTATTTTTGGTTCCGATAAAATCTCGAATTTGATGAGTCGTCTGGGCATGGAAGAAGGGGTTCCCATCGAACACGGCATGGTGACAAAAGCCATTGAGAATGCTCAAAAACGGGTTGAAGGACATAACTTCGATATTCGGAAACAACTGCTTGAGTATGATGATGTAATGAATAAGCAGCGGATGGTGATTTATAACCGTCGCCGCGAAATCCTTTCCAAAGATGAAATAAGTGAAGACATTGCAGACATGCTTGACGAGCAGGTCGATGATCTACTGTCAATCCATTGCCCTGAAGATGCCTATCCTGAAACGTGGGATGCAGCGGGTCTTTCGGAAGGTTTGTCTCATCAGTTTGCGCTAAAGAGCAAGGCCGAGGATTTTGATTTTTCAAATACTGGAAGAGAAGCGCTTCGGCAGCAGGTGCTAGAAGCGGTCAAACAGCGCTATGAAGAAAAACGCAGCACCATCGGGGAACACTTGTTTCAGTCTATCGAAAAACAGCTTTTTCTCAGAATGATCGACGTGCATTGGAAGGACCATCTCTTGGGCATGGACTCGCTCAAGGAAGGTATTGGTCTTCGGGGATATGGGCAAAAAGAACCTTTGAGTGAATACAAAAAAGAAGGGTTTGACATGTTTTCGATGATGATCGACCGAATTAAGGGTGACACGATTGAGCAACTTTTTCATGTCCAGATCGTCAATGAAGAAGAAAAAGAAGAAGAAATTGCGTCTGTTTTTCAAAAAACGCAGGCGATGCAAATGAACCGCGGAGAATCTGCCGCGCCTCAAAAGACCATTCAACGTCAAGAAAAAAAGATCGGCCGAAACGACCCCTGCTCTTGTGGCAGCGGAAAAAAATATAAAAAATGTCACGGCAGATAATCACAGAAAAAAACAACAAGTAGGTCTCGCATGACACCCGTGTCTCAGAAAAGCTTGTCTTTGCTTGTGCAAGAAAACAAGGATCTGAAAAAAGCGCTGCGTCAAAAACAACGTGAGTTGAACCATTTTATTAAGGCGGGGAAGGACTTAAGTGCCCCGCTTGAATTTAAAAAGGTACTTCAAGTTGTTTTGTCTGCCGCAAGAAGGCTTGTGCGTTGTGAAGATTGGTCTCTGCTGTTGTTCAACCCGACCGAGAATACCTTACATTACGCCTTGACCAAGGGGGCTATTTTAAAAGACCTCAAAAAATTGCAGTATAGACTTGGAGAGGGGCCAGTGGGTTGGGTGGCCCAAAAAGGCCGTCCGCTTCTGATTCCCGATTTTTCAAAACAAAAGCGTTATGATGCTGCACGTTTTTATCCTCACTTAAGTGCACGCTCGGTGCTCTGTTTACCCATCCTGGCAAAAAACCAAGTACTGGGTGTGATTCAGATGGTTAATCGCCTTGAGGAAGAACATTTTACTGAAAACGATTGTCTCTTATTGGAAAAATTATTGGATCAATCCACTCAGGCGATCGAACGCTCGGATGTACTGCAAAAAATGTCGGATCTTGTGACGACCGATGACCTGACGCATCTCTATAACTTAAGATATCTTGATCGGATTTTAGAAGTGGAGATGAAGCGGAGTCGGCGTTATAAAAGTTCGCTTGCACTTATTTTTATTGACCTCGATTATTTTAAACAAGTGAATGACAATCATGGTCATATCATGGGCAGTCAAGTCTTGATTGAAATTGCGGATATTTTGATCGAGAGTCTACGTGCTGTGGATGTTGTTGTGCGCTACGGGGGAGATGAGTTTGTTGTTTTGCTGCCCAACACCCCACTTAAAAAGGCCACACGTGTTGCCGAGCGTGTTCGAGTCGCCATTCGGGATTTTAAATTTCTGCAGACAGAAGGTCTCTCTTTGCACATTGCCGCAAGTTTTGGAATTGCAAGCTATCCCGAACATGCCAAAAACAGAACGGATTTGATTCATCTTGCAGACCGCGCCATGTATGAATCGAAAAGAAAAGGGCGGGACATGGTTTCTGTCGCAAAGAAATAGTCACTCATTCCTGAATGTCATGCAATCTATTGTCTAAAATGCTTGATAAACGTGCCGGATTGATTTCGATAAAAAGGGTCTTTTCCTGTGTGCAAATGACCGAACCTGGTTTTCCATTTTTGGGGCGTTGTAGGTATTTTTTATAGGTGTACATCACTTCTCCTTTTCCCGCTTTTCGGTAAGCACTGAAATAAAGCGCCAAAGTTGCGGCTTCGAGCAAAGTTTTTGGCGGGAGTGTTTTGCGTTTCTCCATTTTCACCACAAGGTGAGATCCTGAAACTCCACGTGCGTGGAACCAAAGATCATTTCCCCGTGCAAGACGAAAGGTGAGTGTGTCATTTTCAAGACTATTTCTTCCAAGCATGAGTCGTAGATTGTCAGAAGAGAGGTAGGTCTGTAGTTCTTTTTTTGTCTTTTTTATGTGCGGTTTTTTTTGAGCAGAAAGGAGAGGAAAGTCCTCTAATCTGAGAACTGCTCCCTCTGCCACAGTTTTTCTTCCTACCTTGAGTCCGCTTAATTTGGATTCTGTTTCCTCCTGTAATTTTAAGTGCATGGATCTTTCTCTTACTGCTTTTTTGTAGCGTTTAAAAAATTGTGCCATATTTTGTGCTGCAGATAAGGCGGGGTTTAGCGGGACAGCGTATTTTCCCTGATCGGATGAATGTGAGTTGGGGTAAAAAAACACCTTTGCTCCGGGTAAAACCTCATGCAGGTGATACTTTAAATGCTCTCCGTAGTCTCGGTATCGAAGTGAGTTTTCGGTGGCATTCGCTTTTGCTTGTAGGTGTTTTAGGCGTTTTTTTAAGTTTTTGATTGCGGTATCAAACCGGAGAAGTGTTTCTTTTTGTTTCCGTATTTTCTGTTCTTGTTTTTCTAATTCTGAAAAATAGATCTCAAGGGCGTAATTGAGAGGAAAGGCCTCTGAAGCGACTGGCGGAATGTGTGTTTCTTGAAAACGTGTTGTGATGTGTAGGAGGGGTGGGACATAAGGTGTGCCTTGGTGTAAATTCCGAGAAGGGGGGGCTTGTCTCAGCATGCCGAGTATGTGTTTTTTTGTGTCCAGTAAATAGAAGTTAGCGCATGTCCCGGTCAACTCAGCGACAAAGCGCATTGTGTTTGGACTTTCTTCTGACCAGGCACAAGATATTTCAATAATTCGATCATTATTTTTTTGTTGGATACGCTCAATACGTTTGTGACGCAAATGGGCGCGTAATAGTTGACAAAACCCAGGGGGCATTTTAGCCTGTGGGTTTTTTTGCTGAACCAGGTGAGCCCGGGTGAAATGTCGATGGGAAGAAAAAAGAAGACGATGGCGCTGCTTTCCCTGCACGATCTCAAAAATGAGGGTATTGGCATTGCTCTGGTCGATGTTCTTAATAATGCCGCCTCTGAGATCTGTTTCGATTTCAGAGATAAGCAGGCTTAGCTGTCTGCTGCTGATGGGCATGTGATTTAGATTCTCCGATTAAATAAGCATTTTAGTCTTAATTGGAAGGAACTGCCAAGTGTAGCAGAGGTGGATGTTGTTTATTGGGAGAGGTTCGATTTTGTGATGTCAGTTATTTTATTAGGGGTTTTAGGTCAAAAAAGGGGATTTCTGTTAAAGCATTTCTTAATGCCGCTTGAAAAATTTGCTGACGCGTTCTGCGGCTAAGGGGCGGCTGAATAAATAGCCCTGTCCTGCGTTACAGCCCTGTTCTTTTAAAAAGGTTTCTTGTGCCTCGGTTTCGATGCCCTCGGCAATGATCCCGAGTTCGAGGCTTTGTCCGAGGGCGATGATGGCACGTGCAATCGCCATGTCATCTTTGTTTTGCGGGATATCTTTTACGAAGGAACGGTCTATCTTTAAATGTTTGATGGGTAATTTTTTGAGATAACTGAGCGAAGAGTGTCCTGTGCCAAAGTCATCAATTGAGATCTCTATGCCCAAAGCTGAGAGGAGGCCCAAATCTTGAATGACACGATCCAGTTCTTGCATTGCCGTACTTTCGGTGATTTCAAGACCGAGACAGTGAGCCGGGAGTCCCGTTTTTTTTAAGACCCGTTTGATGGTCTTTACGATGTCACCGCGTTGAATTTGAATCACAGAGACATTGACCGAAATATACTTCAAATTGTATCCGCTTTTGAGCCAAACTTGCATTTGTCTGCAAGCCGTCTCCAGCACCCATTCTCCTATGGGTAGAATCAAGCCAGAGTCTTCAGCGGATGGAATGAAGCGATCCGGGGAGACAAGTCCTAATTCTGGGTTTTCCCAACGAATGAGTGCTTCAAGGCCTGTGACTTCTCTTGTCTTGAGGTCGTATTGTGGTTGGTAATGTAATAAAAATTCCTTATTTTTCAAGGCGTGATGCAATGCTGTTTCGAGGTTCAAGCGTTCAGAGGCAGCCATCGTGAGCGACGTGGTGTAAAACTGAAAGTTATTCCGTCCCTCTTCTTTTGCACGATACATCGCCGTTTCGGCATTTCGGATGAGTGTTTCTCCCTTGCGTCCATCACCTGGATAGAGGCTGATGCCCAGACTTGCCGTTAGGTGCAGTTCTTGATCATTGACGACAAAAGGGGAAGAAAACATTTTTAGCAACTTTCTGGCGACAATGCTGATGTGCTGTATCTTGTCCACGTGTTCAATGATGATGACAAATTCATCGCCGCCAAGACGTGAGATGGTATCACTTGCACGTATATTTTCCTGAATGCGTTTGCTGGTCTCCTGCAAGATAATATCCCCAACCGTATGCCCCAGGCTGTCATTGATATTTTTAAATCGATCCAAGTCGAGTACAACAATTGCGACTTGTGTTTTATTGCGTTTTGCGACAGCCAACGCATGTTTGAGTCGGTCCTGACATAAAAGGCGATTGGGAAGATGTGTTAAAGGATCGTGATGGGCCAGGAAATCGATTTTATCCTGAGAGCGTTTGATGGAGGAGATATCGGAAAAAACTTGTATGAAATTGCTGCTGTAACCTTCCTCATCCTGAACTGCGGTGATTGTGGCCCAGGTCGGAAAGATTTTTCCGTTTTTCCGTCTATCCCACAGCTCTCCTTGCCAAAACCCTCTTCCAAGGAGGTCTCTCCAAAGATTTGCATAAAATATCTGGTCATGTACGTCGGATCTTAAGAGTTTTGGGGTTTGGCCGATGACATCGGCTCGGCAATACCCTGTGATTTCAAGGTAGGCACGGTTGACTTCAATAATTTTATTTGTTTTGTCTGTGATAATGACGGCATCGGCCATATTCTCTACGATGACGGCGGATTGTCGGAGCTTGTCCTCTGTTCGTTTTTGTTGGGTGATATCCTGCACGGTCCCAATAGAGCGAATGGCAATACCTGAAGCATCATAATAGGTTTCGCACCATTCGCTGACATATTTTATAGTGTGGTCTTTGAGTAGAAGTCGGTGGACAATATTGTAAGGTGTTTTGTTTTTAAGGGATTCTGTATACGCGGTATTGACCATTTTGCGGTCATCTGGATGGATGGTTTCAATAAAGGCATCATAGGTGGCTAAAAACTCTTGGGGTTTCTGCCCAAACAATCTATAAATTTCGTCTGACCAGCTCAGGGTATTTTTTAGAAAATCAAGATCCCAAGATCCGATTTTCGCGATGTGTTGTGCTTCTTCCAGCACAGATCTGGTTTTTTCGAGTTCTTTGATATGGAGCCATGGGTTCAATGCCTCGTTGAGACATCTGGCAATGTCGTCAAATAGTTCTACTTCGTCTGCTGTAAAGTGATGCGCTTTGGCGCAGTGGTGGATCCCTAACAACCAAGGCTGTCCTGTCTTCGGTTTGATTGCGGCGCAAAGCATGGATTGCATATCGTCGGTGGCATTGAGCGTGGAGCAAGCTACAGGCCAAGGTGTTCCTGGGTCGTGTTTGAGTGGATAGTTTGTATCCAGTGCTTTTTTAAAGACCTCGGTATCTTTTGGTGTGACCGGAAGACCACGAAGCGCCGCGATCGGCCGCCGCCAGGCTGGACGGCTGACCTCTTTGATTAGGGCATATTGTTCTGCTTCGGGATTACAGGGAAAAACCCACCATGTCCGATCACACTTAAAGGCCTCAAGCACGATTTGCAGTACCGCTTCGAGCATGTCTTCGTCCTGAGTGATTGAAAAGCAGGTGTGCGCTAATGTTTTGAGAATGTGGTCGTGTTTTTCTGTTTTTTTGAGGACTGCGATTTCGTCTTTGAGCCTCTTGTTTTTGGGAAGAGGCTTTTGAGTTTTGGTACCCATGAGCAACCTTTACTACTGCGGTCATGAAATAAAATGACCTTTGGTCTTACGGCTAAGCATAGTATAACCGAGGAGATTCTGTTTTCTGAGTCACAAAAAGATTCTCATACGCGAACACCAAGGAAGTTGATTTTTAACAAGGGCTTGCGTATTTTTAGCACTTTGAGCGCGAGTACAAAAAATGTGGCTCGTGTTGACCCAAGGCATCTTAACTGAAATACAGGCTTCTGGTATGAACGATAAATATCTTCTTTTAAAAAGCAGGTTTCTCGTTTCCATTGTCGAGATTGTTCTTCTGTTGTTCTGCGCCGCTCATCCTGCGCAGGCTTTGACTCAGGATGAAAAAAATACGATCCAAATCTATGAATCGATCAATGCCAGCGTCGTCAATATCACCAATATTGCGGTGACCTATGACTTTTTTATGAATCCCATCCCGTCGCAAGCTTCAGGTTCAGGCTCAATTATTAGCCAACAAGGCCATATTTTGACCAATAGTCATGTGGTAAAAGATGCCAAACGTCTGATGGTCACGCTCTCCGATGGCAGTAAATGGGCGGCTAAGCTTGTGGGAGCAGATCCTGTTTCTGACCTTGCAGTCATTCAAATAAAGGCTCCCTCAAAAAAATTGACAGTCATTCCAATGGGTCATTCGGATCATTTACGTCCGGGGCAAAAGGTGCTGGCCATTGGGAATCCCTTTGGTTTGGAGCGAACGCTCACCACTGGGATTATCAGTGCGATTCGGAAACACATTAAAACAGATGCCTCCGAAATGGAAGAAGTGATTCAGATTGATGCTGCCATTAACCCCGGAAATTCAGGGGGGCCTTTGATTGATTCGGATGGGAAAATGATCGGAATCAATACGGCAATATTCACCCCCTCGGGGGGCAGTGTGGGCATTGGTTTTGCCGTGCCGATCAATACCGCACTCAATATCTTGAATGAGCTGATTGAAAAGGGATACGTTGCTTATCCTTGGCTGGGCATTGAAACGCAAATGCTCGTTCCTGATCTTGCAAAAGCCTTGTCTTTGCCCGTGCAACATGGGGTCATGGTGGCACGAATTTCCAGGGGCGGGCCAGCCCACCGTGCGGGTATTCGTGGCGGCAGTCGACGGGTTGAAGTCGGGAATGCCATTTTTATTGTTGGAGGCGATATCATTGTTGCCCTCAACGGAAAGCCTTTGAAGACAGGTGTGGAATTTCATGAGGTTTTAAAATCTAAAAAACCTGGCGATCCGATTGTGCTCACGCTCTGGCGCGGAAAAACAAAAAAAACAGTTTCGGTTCGACTGGGGGAACGTCCTCGATGAAAGGCCCTCGGGAATTTTTGAAGTTTTCTCATGCCCTACCTTTTTGATTCGTTCTCAAAAATGCCGGGGGAAAGACCTCATAAATCACTTTAAGGATGAGACTTCAAGTCATTTAATTTTATCGAGATCTGTCCTGAGCATTTGTTGACTTTGCCTATAAACTAACTATAATCAGAACAGAAGCTTCTTAATGAAGATACAATCGCATTGTCACGTCGTCCAACTTACTTTTAAGGCATATTGTCGAAGCTCGTTTTTCCCAAGGCCTCACTTGTGTCGTTCGGGAAGAAACCTCTGGTCTCTCTGAGAGGTGTGAGTATAAAAGCATGCCCCAAGTTTCGTATCTTATATTGCATCTTACAATGATTGTCGCAGGGGCCTATTTTATGGCTGATATGGCCAACCTTGGCATTTCATCACATCTTGAATCCATGTTAGAAAAACCTTCGCAGGCTCCACCCACCGCTTCTTTTGTCGCGGGAGACCGTGTGATTCGAAGTTCTGGAAACTATAATATTATTGCAAAAAAGAATATATTTAACTCCACCCCTAAGTCGAGTCCCGTTGTACGCTCTGGCATTGATCCGCTTACGTCGAGAGAAGTCACTTCTCTGCCGCCACTTAATCTCACGCTTATTGGCACAGCCTACCCTTTTGCAATCATCAAAAGCCCTAAGGAAAAAAAACAGAAGCTTTATCGAAAAGGGGATGTGATCGGGGCGGTCATTGGGGAAAATAATGCGAACAAAGCCAAGCTGGTGAGTATTCAGCGGAACAAGGTTGAGCTATTGCGTGGCGGACAAAAAGAGTTTTTGGAAGTCAAAGCCAAATCTGAAAAAAAGAAGGTGATTGCTCGTCGCTCGAATGGTCGTGGAGGCGGTGTGAAACCCAAGGCTTCAGATACCATTAAGCAGATTTCGGATAATGAGTGGGTGCTTGATCGGCGAGAATTGGATGATTCCCTCAAAAACCTACCTCAGCTTTTGACCAAGGCCCGTGTCATTCCGAGTTTTAAGGACGGCAAGCCCGACGGTTTTCGGATTTTTGCGATTGCAAAGAATAGCCTCTACGATAAAATAGGGCTTCAAAATGGGGATATTCTTCATCGAATTAACAGTGTGGATGTGACCAGTCCGCAGAATTTTATGAAAGTGATTGGGCAACTCAAAGACGAAACCAATATTAGTGTGGACTTGATGCGCAACAACCAAAAAGAGACATTCAGTTATGAGATTCGATAGGACCTAATGCGTAGAAATTTACAAAGGCAAGGACTGTACTGGGTTATTTTTTTGGTCGTCCTGACATTGGCCTTACCAGGGACTTCGGTGGGGCAAAAAGCCTCGAAAAAAAAAGCAGCGACAAAAGAAGTCACGCTTGATTTCAGTGAAGTGGATCTTCCTGTTCTGGTCAGACTCATCAGTGAGCTCACCGGTAAAAATTTTGTGATCGATGAAAAAGTTAGAGGTAAAATCTCCATCATTTCTCCGAGTAAAATCCCTCTGGATCGGGTTTATGAGGTCTTTCTTTCCGTATTGGAATTGAAAGGACTTACGGTCGTGGAAAGTGGATTGGTCTATCTGATCCGGCCTTTTGCCGAAGTATCTCTGGATCGTGAGGTTTATGTTTATCGTCTTAAAAACATGAAGTCTGAAGAAATAGCAAAAGTCTTACGGGGTTTGGTTGCAAAACCTGCCGGGCGTGGTAAAAAGAAAAAAAACAACTCGAAAGGGCTACAGGGTCAAGTCCAGATACTCACCGATAAAGAGACAAATAGCCTTGTCATCACGGCAACAAAATCAGACTATGCCATTTTGACGGGTGTGATTGAAGAGCTGGATCAAAGACGACGGCAGGTTTATGTTGAGGCGGTCGTGTTGGAGTTATCGGCGGATAAATTTAGGGAGCTGGGTACGGAATTGGGGGCGGCTTTTGGCTATACCTCGGGCAATGATGCAACCGTGCTGGGTGGCTTTAACAGCACGGTTGATGTCTCAGGTCTCGGAGCAATTGCGGGGGTTGATGGCCTAAGTATCGGTGCGGTCAATATTGTTGCGGCACTCAGGGCCTTGAAATCTTCCTCTGACGTAAACGTATTATCGACCCCACAGATTTTGACGACGGACAAGCAGAAAGCTGAAATTGTCGTTGCGCAGAATGTCCCTTTTCCGGGAGCGCAAAGCCAAAGCGTGGGAGGCAATGTTCAAACGACCATTGAGCGAAAAGATGTCGGTATTATTTTGAGGCTCACGCCTGATGTGCTTGATGACAACCGTGTGCAGTTAGATGTCTATCAAGAAATTTCTTCTGTGGTGGCGACTGCGGTCACGGCGGGTGCCGAAAACCTGGGACCGACGACGAATAAACGCTCGGCCAGTACGACCGTCATTGTTGCAAATGGGCAGACCGTTGTCATCGGTGGACTCATCAAGGATAACCTCATCGCAGTGGATCGAAAAATCCCTTTATTAGGAGATATTCCTCTGATTGGATGGTTATTTCATTTTAAATCGAATCGCATTGAAAAAACCAATTTAATGATCTTTCTCACACCGCATATTGTACTCAATGACGAAGAGCTAGAGGAAATTCGAGCAAGAAAAATGCAAGGATCGGTACGTTTCATGGAAGAACATTTGTCCCACTTACGAGAGGAGGGCGAGGGAGCACTGTTTAGTGAAATGATTGATCTCCCTCAGTAAAACAAACTCTGATCAAGTTATGAATCGGTTTTTAAGGCCATTATGTCCCATTTCTGCGTCGCGAAAGCGTTTACTATTGGTGCTAGTTTTGAATCAAACGGGTTATTGCCCGTGATTTTTATCTCGAATCGACCAAAAGTTTCTCTTGGAACATCCAATCCAGACTTAATCAGAGGTTTCTAAGCCCGTTTTGTCACAGGTTTTTCACACCCCTTAGAGGTTACTTTGATACATCAGAAACGCCCCCTCATTGGCGAAATATTTATTGCGAAAGGTGCGATCACCGCGGAGCAAATTGTAGAAGCCCTCGAACTGCAAAAGGAAGAAGGCGGCTCGATTGGTGATATTTTGTTGCGTCTTAAACTCTTAAAAGAGGGGACTTTACTCGAAGCGCTTTCGGAACAGTGGAACCTGCCTTATCAGACTGAGCTGGACATTAACGAAATCGACCCCGCACTGACTGAAAAAATTCCACTTTCTTTTGCAAAACGTCATCAGTTCTTGCCGATCAAACGTAAGGGTAAACGTATCGTTTGTGCGACAGCAAAACCCCTGAATTTACGTGCACTGGATGACTTTTTTATCCTGCTCAAAAGCCAGATGGATCTTGTGATTGTGCCTTCTGAAGAAATTATGCGTTGTATTCATCAGGTTTATGAGTTGGCAACGGACAGCCCGGAAGATGCGATTTCCGACTTTTCAGGGGATAATTTGAGTGTGTTGGCGGAGGAAATCGGCGAACCGGAAGACCTCTTGGATACAGATGACGAAGCGCCAATGATATTACTGGTCAATTCCATCTTTTTTAAGGCCGTACAGCAACGGGCCTCCGATATTCACTTTGAGCCTTTTGAGCGCGAAGTGAAGGTGCGCTACCGTGTGGATGGCGTACTCTACAATGTCTTGACCTCGCCAAAGCGTCTTCAGTCCGCCCTTATCTCCCGTGTTAAGATTATGGCAGGCATGAATATTGCCGAAAAACGTCTGCCTCAGGATGGCCGAATTAGCCTCAGAATTGGTGGGCGAGAGATTGACATCCGTGTTTCTGATATTCCCACAGCGCATGGCGAGCGTTTGGTTTTGCGGATTTTAGAAAAATCAAGTGAGTCACTGGATTTGACTCAGATCGGCCTCTCAGACAAAGATTTAAAGTCCATGGAAAATCTAACTGATTTGGCCCACGGGATTATTCTGGTCACCGGGCCGACCGGGAGTGGGAAAACCACAACCCTTTATTCTGCTTTGAGTCGTATCAATTCTCCGGATAAAAATATCCTCACCATTGAAGACCCCATCGAATATCAGTTGCAGGGCATTGGGCAGATTCAAGTCAATTCAAAAATAGGGCTTACCTTTGCGAGTGGTTTGCGTTCTATTTTACGTCAGGATCCCGATGTCATCATGATTGGAGAGATCAGAGACAGCGAAACCGCAACCATTGCCATTCAGGCCTCCCTTACCGGGCACTTGGTTTTTTCGACACTACACACCAATGACTCTGCGGGTGCGGTCACACGTTTACTGGATATGGGTATTGAGCCTTTCTTGGTCTCTTCTTCTGTCGTCGCGATGATTGCCCAGCGTTTGGTCCGAAGAATTTGCCAAGAGTGTCGTAAGGCCTATCAGCCCAGCGCGGAAGAATATGAAAAAATGGGCCTACCACCGGATTCCAAACATTCATTTTTTAAAGGCCCTGGCTGTTCCGAGTGTTTGAATACGGGTTTTAAGGGACGTTCTGGTATTTATGAAATTTTATTGCTCGACGATGAAATTCGAAACATGATTCTTTCAAAGGCAGACTCGACGCAGATTAAAGCGGCGGCACTTTCAAAGGGCATGAATAGCTTACGAGAAGATGGGGCAAGACGAGTGATTTCCGGTTTGACGACGACGGAAGAAGTGCTCCGTGTGACGCAAGAAGAGAAGATTTAATTGATGGCTGTTTTTGAATACAAGGGTTTGGATCTGAGGGGAAAAAATATGGCGGGTGTGATTGATGCTGATAATCCGCGTCAGGCCCGGAGCAAACTCCGCCAGAGTGGCATTTTCCCGACCGAGGTGATCACGGCCAAAGCCGCTGCCGCAGTGCAGGCCCGCGAAGCCTTTTCTTTTGGGCAAAAAGTGAGTCTTTCAGAGACAGCGCTTATGACGCGTCAGATGGCAACGCTTGCGGGTGCGGGACTTTCTATTATGGAAGGTTTGGCCGCTTTGATAGAGCAAACGGAAAACAAGGCCTCTAAAAAGGTTTGGGTGGATGTGCGTGAGGGGGTTAAAGAAGGCAGTACCTTTGCAGATGCCTTAAGTCGTCACCCCAAGGTTTTTTCAGACCTTTACTGTCATATGGTCCGAGCGGGTGAAGCCAGTGGTGCCTTGGATAAAATTTTATTACGTCTCGCGGACTATCTCGAAAATCAGGTGCGTTTGCGTGGGAAGATTTTTTCCATGATGACCTATCCCATTTTAATGATGGTGGTCAGTGGCCTGATCCTCCTTTTTTTGGTCGCCTATGTTGTGCCGAAA
The DNA here is from genome assembly GCA_013151935.1 of Candidatus Manganitrophaceae bacterium. Lineage (GTDB taxonomy): Bacteria > Nitrospirota > Nitrospiria > SBBL01 > JAADHI01 > JAADHI01. The sequence continues at coordinate 85,375 of JAADHI010000124.1, read as the reverse complement.
GTGACTTCGATTTTTGATGATTTGAATCAAGCCCTGCCCTTACCGACAGTGATTCTTTTATCCATAAGCGATTTTGTGATTGCTTATGGATGGCTGCTTTTTCTGCTTTTGGCCTTAGGGTTCTTTTTTCTGAGGCGACATATTGCAACACCTGAAGGTCGGGAAAAATACGACCGGATTTCACTCAAAGTTCCGATTTTTGGCAAAGTGGTTAAAATGGTGGCGATTTCCCGTTTTACAAAGACCCTCGCCACCTTGTTGGCCAGTGGCGTACAATTGCTAAAGGCACTTGAAATTGTGCAGGAAGTCGTGGGCAATAAAGTATTGGAAGAGACCATTCGAGAAGCACGTGGCAATATCCGAGAAGGGGAGTCGATTGCCGATCCGCTTAAACGCAGTGGCCTTTTTCCGCCCTTGGTGACACATATGATTAGTATCGGTGAAAAAAGTGGTGAGTTAGAAACCATGCTTCAAAAGGTATCAGAAGCCTACGATAATGAAGTGGAGACGAGTGTGACCGGCATGACTTCGCTCTTAGGTCCTCTCATGATTTTGGGGATGGGGTTTGCGATTCTTTTTATTGTGTTAGCCATCTTACTGCCGATTTTTGAAGTGAGCCAGATGGTCGGCTAGGGTATTTTTAAGTGAGGGCTTCAATCGGAATGAATTTGAGGAAAGTGATGAGATCAGCAAATAGGAAAAATCTAAAAAAACGACATTTGCGCGAGCGCGGTTTTACTTTGATTGAAATTATGGTGGTTGTGACCATTTTGGCTATTTTGATCGCACTTGTTGCGCCAAAGATGGTGGGGCGTACCGACCAGGCCCGACGGGTTTCAACCAAGGCGCAAATTAAAAATATCGAGGGCGCGCTTCAGTTGTATAAGCTCGATAACGGGGTTTATCCCAGTACAGAGCAGGGATTGCATGCCCTCGTGAATGTGCCGACCGTCGGTGTGATTCCGAAACATTGGAAGGAGGGCGGATATTTATCCAAGATACCGGATGATGCCTGGGATAATCCTTATGTCTATCTAAGTCCGGGGTCAAACGGTGCTTATGACCTCGTTTCTTATGGGACGGACAATGAACCTGGCGGAGAAGGGGACAATGCCGATCTCGAAAGCTGGAATCTCAACTAATAGGCATCGGCATGACGCAGGCTTTACCCTGTTAGAGCTGATGGTTATCGTGAGCATTTTAGGCATTACCGCACTGATGGTCTTCCCAAAACTCTCTGCTTTTGGGGTAAATTCAGGAAAGGCTGCGACACGTCATCTCTCGCGTTTGATCCAGCATTTGGCTCAGGAATCGCTTGCAACAAAAAAATATTATCGACTCTATTACGATTTTGAAGAAGAGGCTTATTCGGTCAAAATCCTACAAGGTCGGGAATTTGTCCCCGTTTCGGGTGATTTGATTGCAGGTCGTAAGTTGCCGGATGGTCTTGTTTTTGAGGATGTTGTGACCTTTCGTCACGGCAAGGTGCAGGACGGTGAAGCCTATACCGAGTTTTTCCCCCTGGGTGTTGAAAAAACAACCATTCATCTCAAAGAGGAGGATGGCACGGTCTGGACACTCATCGTCAACAGCCTCACCGGACGTGTCAAGATCTTTGATTCCTACATCGAAAAAATCGAACGGGCAGGGCTGTAACTTGAACTTAGGTGTAAAAAGAGACCCTTTTTGCCATTTGGACACTGCAAATGGCAAAAAGGGGTTTACGCTGATTGAGGTCATGATCGCTTTGTCCATTTTGTCCATTGCTTTAGTTGTTTTACTGGGACTTCGGAATCAGGGCATTACGCTTGCGGCGCGAAGTCGTCATATTATTGAGGCCACTTTGCTTGCACGACAAAAAGTAACAGAGGTTTCTGCGGAGGGTTTCCCTGAGTTAGGCGAAAAAAAGGGCGATTTTGGTAAAGACTTTCCGCAATACACTTGGCGTCAGGATGTAGTGCAAACGCCCTTTAATGTCGTGCGGGAGATTATGCTGGAAGTGCTTTGGCAGGAGAACAATCGAGAGGTTTCCCTGGCGGTGACCACCTATCTTTTTGATCGCGGGACAAAAGCCAGAAGTTTAGCCCCCATTTCAGAGTCGTAGTCCGGTGGTAGAAGGAAAAAAATCATCTCACTCAAGCCCTTTGGGGCAAGCGGGTTTTACGCTTTTGGAGCTGATGATCTCCTTGGGCATTGTCGCGATTATTTTTGTTGTGATTTATGGCACGTTTAGCAATGTACATCAGGGCACTCAGCAAATGGAGGCCGATGCTGAGCGCTATCGAATGACGCGCATGAGTCTTTATTATATTGCCAATGACTTGAGCATGTTTTTTGTGTCACAAGACCCAGAGGGGAACAACGCGAAAAAGACGATGGTTTTTAACGGAAAAAACAGTGAGCGTTTACAGGGAAATGAAACTTTTCCGAACGATGCGATTGAATTCAGTACCGTTTCGCACCGCCGTATCGGCGATGTCCCCGCCTCCGAGCAGTTGGTGATGCGCTATGCCCTTGAAAACCGATATTTGATTCAAGAGACACGGTTTTCTAATGGCAGTATTTTGGTCAATGAGCTTGCGGGGCCTATTGAGGGTTTGAGTTTTCGTTACTTGCCAAAAAACAGCGCTGAATGGGTCGAGACCTGGGAGACCCTTGGCGCAAATCCCAAAGCGCCGACTGTTGTAGAGATTGAGTTTATTCTTAAAGTGGAGGGTCATCCTCCGCGTCGTTTCAAAACGTGGGTGGATCTGCCCATGGGACTCTGAGTGTTGATGAAAATTCAAAAAGAAAAATTTGTTCGTTTTTTGCTTTATAGTGTCTTTGCTTTACTGGCCTTTGTCTTTTTCTTATGGTTAACTTTCCCTTTTGATCTTGCCGAAAAACAAGCATTGCGTTTCTTGACGTCTGAAACGGGTTGTGTCGTGACCGTAGCGCAAAGTACCTACGCGCTGCCTGTAAAGATCCGTACGCGGGGTTTGACGGGGCGTTGTCCGAAGCAGCGTTTGGGTTTGCGGGGGCGAGGAGATCTTACATTCCAATTGAAATCGCTGGATATGGATCTTGCGCTTTTGCCGCTTTTGTTTGAAAAAACACTTGAGGTTGATTTTTTAATCGGCTCGGCGTTTGGCAATATTCCAGGGCATTTGCGTCTGAAAGAGGAAGCAGAAGCGCTTGCCGTCTCGCTTCGGACCGAAGGGGCTCAACTGATGTTTGAAGAGGAGGGTTTCTCTGCCCTGATTTCGATTCAGGGCGAAGGTGCTTGGCAAAACCAGGATGTTATGAAAGGTTCAGGAAAGCTTCTTTTAGGAATCAAAAAAGGACGATTTAAGTCTTTTGGCGGCTTTGAGCTTCCGATTGGAGAAATAAGCTTTTCACAAATAGATGCACAGGCTTTTTGGAAAGACGGACGTGTTGTTCTTGAAGCTTTTTCAGCCAAGGGTGAAATGGCTGATTTAAGGAGTGAAAGTGGCGTGGTCTTGCTTCGAAATCCCCCGGAAAATAGCATGATAACCCTCTCTTTATTTGCTAGCCCAAAGGGATCTTTACAAGAAATGGCGGAACTCTTTGTGCAAGGCTACACGGCCAATAGTCCTTTGAAAATTCGAATCAATGGCCCAATCCGAGCGCCACAGGTTTCTGTGAATGGAAAGGCGGTCCCTCTTGGACTGTAGACGCAGCTTGTAATGAGACAGACGATTCTAGGTTTAGATATTGGTAGCGCTTCTGTAAAGGGCGTGCGGGTGACGCGAAATTTTCGTGGGGTGCGGCTCTTGGATGTTTTTGAAGCGCCGGTGGTGATGTCTGAAACAGAGCCGCCAGAACAAGGTCTTTTAGATTCAGCTCAGATGGCCGCGCTTTCAGAACTTGTTGAGCAGGGCCAGATTAAAAAAGGGGACTTGATCGCCCTTTCGATTCCCGGAGATTTTATTTCCACGCGGGAGTTGACCTTGCCCTTTAGCGATCTCAAAAAGATCGAGCAAATTACCCCCTATGAAGTTGAAAGCGAGCTGCCTTTTGATTTAGAAGCATTGACGATTGATTATACCTTCCTTCAAAAACCCTTACGTCAAAGCGCTGATGATCTCGGGAGAGAGGCCTCAAAAAAAGAAACGCACCTGCTTGTTTCTGCCATTCAGAATACGCTGATCAGAGCCTATTTGCAGGATCTTGCGGAGCTTGGCATTGACCCCGCCTGGGTGGGTGAAAACCCACTTTCTCTTATGGCCTACGCCCGTTATTTTCTGGGACTCAAAAAAGGCAGCGAGACCGAAACCTTCCTTGTTGATGTGGGAGCCACTCGTACCGTGCTTTGTCATCTTCGTGGGACAAGCCTCAATTGGGTCCGCACCATCCCTTTGGGTGGAGACGATATTACGCGAACCATGATGGCATTTTCGGGTCTGACTTGGGAAGCTGCGGAAGCTCGAAAAACCGAGATTGATCTCTCCATGGATGATCCGACCAATGAGCAGGAGATCATCGAACTGGAGGCCCTTGAGAAGGGCCTTTCCGCCTTAAGCTTGGAGATTGAGAAGAGCATTCGTATTTTTTCTCCCGAAAGTAAACAGGATGTGCCGCAGGGTTTGCAGGACGAGGCCCAAGGTCCGGTTCGGCGGGTTTTCCACTTGTGTGGTGGAGGCAGTGAGATCAAGGGTTTTGAGCGTCAACTGGCAAACAACCTTGAAATGGAGGCCATCGGTGTTAATTTCGAAAAAGGAGGTCTGGCCGCCGGCATTGCCGGGATTGATCGGGTTCCTGAAGAAGAAATTGCTCCGGTATATGCGCAGGCTTTTGGGCTGGCCCTGCAAGAAAGCGAGGGGCCACCCATTAATTTTCGGCGGGGTGAATTTGTCTTTGGCAAAGAGACCATTGCACGTCGACACCGTTTTGTCAGCTTGACGATGATTGTTTTTTTTCTACTGGGATTGATGGGCGCAGACCTTTATTTACATTATCAAAAAAAGGAAAATCGTTACCAGAATTTGAAAAGTGAGGTCAGGATGGCCTTTACTGAAATTTTCCCCAATGTTAAAAATGTGGTGAATGAATTGGCTCAAACCCGAACGGCCATCAGTGAACGTCAAAAGACCGGGGCTTTTTTAGGGCTCAATGAGCGGAGTCCACTCCAGGTTTTGAGCGATATTACGCTGGCGATCCCTGAAACGATTACGATTGATGTCTTCAATTTGGTGATTGATGACGGGAGTGTGCGTATTCAGGCCCAGACCGACTCCTTTGAGTCGGTGGATCGTATTCGAAGTGCCTTGCTTGCGACAAACCAATTTAAACAGGTCGAGATGAGTGACGCGAAGGTTGCCGCTAATAAGGCACATGTGCGGTTTCGGATTAAGATGGCCGTACGAGATGCGGCGGAATAAGTGAAAAGCTTTGGGCATCATTTGCGGAACATGAGGACATAAAAAGCAATGGAAAAAAGTGGATTTTTAGGAAGGATTGATCAGTTTTTGATTCGTCTTTCCACACGGGAAAAATGGATGTTGGGCGGTGGTGGTTTTATCGCAAGTTTTCTTATTATTTTCTTTTTTCTGGTTGATCCAACACTGGAACGCATGAAGCAGTTGGATAGCTTGATCCCTCGGAAGGAACGCGACTTGAGTGAACTCATAGACTTAAAGCAGTCGTTTCAGGGCGTCTCGAAAGAAATTGACGCCATTGTGCATGCGCTTCCAGAAGAAAGTAGCTTTTCAGCCCTCTCCTTTCTTGAAGAACACGCGGCAAAAAATAGGATCAAAGGCAATATCGCTTTTATCCGACCACTGGCAGCACAGGAACACCTGTCGCGATACCGAGAAGTTCCAGTCGAAGTCAAAGTCGAAAAGGTTCGGCTATCTGAAATCATCCCTTTCCTCGCTGCACTTGAAAACAGCAAGAATCGTTTGCGGATTAAGCGACTCTCCATGAAAACACGGTTTTCGAATCCAGATTTGATGGACGTTACTTTCCTGGTCCTTTCTTATGAAAAGGTTGCTTCCTAAATATCCCGGCACAGGCTTGCGAAACCAAAATGGTTTTGCGCTGCTTTTGAGTCTTTTGATCGTTGTGCTCTTGGTGATCATTATTTTTGAGGCTGATTATCAGATTCGAGCGGATCTGCGTGCTGCGGGTAATTTTAGAGATGATTTAAAGGCCGAATATCTTGCCCGTTCCGGGATTTCTGCGGGTGAAGCCCTGCTAAAAGATGATGCAAAAAACAGCGCAGCTTATGATGGCGTGGATGAGTTCTGGGCCGCAGCCATTCCAGAATATCCCCTGGGGGATGGTCTATTGAGTGGATTTATTGTAGACGAAGAACGCAAGATCAATATCAATAAGTTGGTCAATCAGAGTACGGGCAAGGTGATTCAAAAAAGGCAAGACCAGCTCATGCGCTTGTTTGAGCTGCTAGAGATCAATCCTGATTTGACGGATGCGATTGTGGATTGGATCGACCCGGATGATGTTCCGATGCCTTATGGTGCGGAAAGTCCAAGTTATCAAGCCGGTAATCCGGGTTATGCTGCGAGAAATGGAGCCATGCAGACTTTAGAGGAGTTGTACATGGTTCGCGGGATTACGAATGCAATCTATACTCAGATCTCTCCCTATCTGACGGTTTATGGGGAGGGTTTGATCAATATCAATACGGCAGATTCTTTGGTTTTGCAGAGTTTTGATCTTGATTTGGATGAGTCTGTGGCGCGCCGCATTATCGAAAAACGTCCCTTTGATGAGGCGACCACCTGGCGTTCAGAGTTTAGAAACCTCTTATCCACCGATGTGATCAACCGTATCGGGGATTGGCAGAGAAAAGACAGCCAGTTTTTCACCCTCAGAGCCACGGGTCAGGTTAATGACACTTTCAAGACCGTCTCGGCCGTGGTTCGGCGTACGGGGCAGCAGACAACGCTCTACTATTTTCGCATGCAGTAGTTGATTTATTTCGTCAGAGTATTTTTCCTGTTTTTCCACAAAGCAAAACCTAAATAAATTCGTGACTTAGAGGGAAATGTCCTTTTTTCTTACACATCTTCTCCACAGCTTATATTCAGAGATTCCACAAGATGATGTTGTTTGTATTTTATATTTGTCTATATATTGTATCTTAGCCCTTGACAAAGTCGCAGGATTATTTTATAGCTTAATTATATTCGGTGTGTTTCACATCTACTTTCAATCAAAGCGCCTCTGGGGAAATGAGAGGTATCTCAAACACTTTTTTATACAGAATAGGGAGGATCCATGAAGGGGATCGAGAAAAATGGCAGCGCCAAGTTAAAAACCGCATCCATCAAAACAGAGGAGGGTCTGCAAGAGAAAATAGCTCTTTCGCAGAATGCGCTTCGGGTCTTGGAAAAACGCTACTTGCTTAAAGATTTACAAGGAAAAGTTGTCGAAAGCCCCGAAGATCTTTTTCGGCGTGTTGCCCATAATATTGCAAAGGCCGAACATGTTTATGATGACACTTGCGATCTGCTTGAGACGGAAGAACAATTTTACGATTTGATGACAAGCTTTCGTTTTCTTCCTAATTCTCCAACATTGATGAATGCGGGTCGTGATTTACAACAGCTCTCGGCCTGTTTTGTCTTGCCGGTTGAGGATTCGATGGAATCGATTTTTGAAACCGTGAAACAGGCAGCCATTATTCACAAATCTGGCGGTGGCACAGGGTTTTCGTTCTCACGATTACGCCCCAAAGATGATCGTGTGAAATCCACAGGTGGTGTGGCTTCCGGGCCAATCTCATTCATGAAAGTTTTTAATCATGCAACAGAGGCCGTTAAACAGGGCGGCACACGCAGAGGAGCCAATATGGGTATTTTGCGTGTAGATCATCCCGATATCCTGGATTTTATTTCCTGTAAATCAGACACCTCTGAAATTACAAACTTTAATATCTCTGTCGCGATTACAGATCGTTTTATGGAGGCCTACAAAAAAGGCGAAAATTATGACTTGATTTCCCCCAGAACGGGGGAAGCGGTGAAATCCGTTTCTGCCAAAAAAATGATGGATAAAATCGCCGAGCAGGCCTGGAAAACGGGAGAGCCGGGTTTGTTTTTTATTGATGCGACAAATCGAACAAACCCAACCCCCCATATTGCTGACATGGAGGCGACTAACCCTTGCGGCGAGCAGCCCTTACTGCCTTACGAAAGCTGCACATTAGGTAGCATCACGCTGGAGCGGCATCTTAAAAAAGTGGACGACGGCTACCAGATTGATTGGGCCGCACTTGAAGAAACCGTGCGTACCTCTATCCATTTTTTGGACAATGTGCTGGACATGAATCGTTACCCGATTCCTGAAATCGAAGAAATCACACGTGCTAACCGAAAAATCGGTTTGGGGGTTATGGGTTTTGCCAGAATGCTCTTCAAGCTTGAGATCCCCTATAACTCAGAAAGCGGGATTGAAATGGCCCGTACCGTCATGGGTTTTATACATAAAATGGCCTCTGATGAATCTGCACGGCTCGCGGAGCAGCGCGGGGTTTATGAATATTGGGAGGGCTCGCGTCATCAAGAGCAGGGGCGACGGCTAAGGAATTCTTATCTCACCACTGTTGCTCCCACAGGAACGATCTCGATGATTGCAGATACCTCTGGCGGTTGTGAGCCCGAATTTTCACTGGTTTGGTATAAAAACGTCATGGATGGGGAGCACTTGCCCTATGCGCTCGATTATTTTACCGACGTGGCCAAGCGTGAGGGTTTTTATGTGGATGATTTACTGGATCAAATTATTGCCAATAAGGGTTCGGTTCGTGGTCTCAAGCAGGTGCCGCAACATTGGCAGGATGTTTTTGTGACCTCTCATGGGATCTCTTCCGAATGGCATGTGCGTATGCAGGCGGCTTTTCAAGCCTTTTCAGATTCTGCGGTGAGCAAAACCATTAACTTGCCCACAAACGCGACTGAGGATGAAATTAAGGAGGCCTATCTCTTGGCTTATCGTTTGGGCTGTAAAGGCATCACGGTCTACCGAGATGGTTGTCGCCCCGATCAAGTCATGAATGTGGGAAAATCCAAAAAAGGCGAAGCGACCAAAACGACCGAGCATGCCTCAGCAGGGAGTGAAAAAGAGTATTTCCCCATCGTGACGCCCCGACCCCGTCCAGAAGTCATGTTAGGCACAACCACGAAGCGACAGACTTCCTGTGGTGACCTCTATTTAACCGTCAATCAAGACCAAGAGAGCAAAAAACCCTTTGAAGCCTTTGCCACAATGGGCAAAGCAGGGGGTTGCGAGGGTTCTTTTAACGAGGCCATTGGTCGTCTCATCTCCCTGTGCATGCGGGCCGGGGTGACCCCACGTGATATCGTCAAGCAGTTGATCGGTATTCGTTGTAACAAGCCTTTTGGTGTTGGCCCGGAAAAAGTGCTTTCCTGTTCGGACGCCATTGCCAAAATTTTCAATCAGTCTTTGGAAATGAAGGTCTCGGAGGATCGTTATCCAGCGCAAGGCGGTTCTGCTGTTGCCGTTGCAGAACCTCCTGTCATGGAAACACAGAAAATGGTTTTTCCCTGTCCTGAATGTGGTTGTGAATTAATTTTTGGGGAAGGCTGCGAAAAATGTCACTATTGCGGCTACTCACGCTGCTATTAGCATCTGCTTTTGAATAACATTTCTGGTGGGGCCGCATGTCATTTCTCGTGCGGCCCCCTTCTGTTTGAGATGATTGTTTTATGTGCTGAAGTGTAAATATTTTTTAAGGAATGAGGGGTTCAACAATAGGAATCACTGATTTAAGTTGGACCCAGGCCATGCCGATATTCGTGTTTTCTTTTGTCACCAGGATGAGTGCTGCATTTCCATTTTTGATGGTTTTTGAAAAATAAAAGTTTTCTTCAAAAGCCATTTGGATTTCCCTGAATCCTTTTTCTTTCATGACCGGTTTTCCAATTTGTTCGTGCGCACGATTTGCCAGGAGCTTTGCGTTAATCCCTCGAAAGAGATTCATAATCGCGTGGGTGATCATCTCTTGTTGCACATCTGAAAATTCAGGCACATGGACAATCTCGATCGCCTGTTTGCGTTCTAGATCAAAGACCCCGCAGGCGAGGGCATTACCAACACTCTCCAGTACTTTTCTGCATGCGTCATTCATCTGGCTCATGGTTTATCCTCAACTTAAACGATGACACAACGTGTGACGGTCGCCACGTGGGCACGAAAGCGAGACGCGCCGATGCTGCCGTTGAGCGCCGATACCACAACAAGCATGTAATCGGTGCGATGATCCCAAAAGAGTGCGATTCCGACTTCATCCGCAACATATTCAAAAACGCCGACGTCACTGCGGTTTCCGAGTGGTTTTGCTTCTTGGTAAATGGCCATAATCAAGTCTGGCCATTGTTCTAGGTCTGTTTCTCCCTGCAAGAGCGTTGCTTTCTTTTGAGAAAGGGTGATTTCCAGGATGAGGGCCTCCGGCAAGGCACGCTGGACCAATACGCGCGCGGCTTCCCAGTTTTTCCGGACGATTTCATCAGAGAGCACATCCCCTGAAGCTGCATCTTTTTTTGAGGGAGGGCTGACTTCAAGGGGAGACTCTTTGTTTTCTTCAAGTAGATCTTTTTTGACAAGATCAAAAATTATTTTACAACAAGTAAATTCCGAAAATAGGGTCTTTTCCAGAATACTTGAAACAGATTGACGTCCGTCAATTAAGTCGTATAAGATTTTCTCATCCGGTGTGAGATGAATCGCAGTGTCATTTTTTGTAGCGCTTCCTTCAAAATCAAAGGCCGCTTCTTCTGTAAGGGTTTTAATTTCCTGCTTGGCCGGAAGTCGGCGAAAAACCATGTCGAGTGATTTGACGACTTTTTCCACCATCGGCCATTCGTCAATCATGAGCGCGCCTTCCATCATGAGCCCTTTTACACTCAAGGGCTGAACAAAGACGGGTTTGATGAACTCGTGAAAGTAGTCGATGGATTCACGGGGTTCAAAGATGTAAATACCTTCGCTCCATCGCAGCAAGGTGAAAAAAACACGTTTTATCTGAATGCGGAGGCTTTCGCAAATGTCTTTTTCGGTACAATATTTCTCCCGGGCGAAGATAAAGCCTAAACGATCAAGTGTTCCTTTTTGCATCTCCAGGGCTTTGTCTCGGTTGGCTTCGGTAATTTTTCCTGCCCGAACCAGAATGTTTCCCAGCTGTAGATCATTTTTTTTTGTGGAGGATTGGGCGAGAACCAGGCCTTTTTTTTCGAAGCCCAGCGTAATTGTTTCCCCCTCTGGGGCGGTCACAAAAAGTAGGCCGGTTTTTTGTTTGAAATCGATGAGTTCCATGATATCAAACGGGGAAAAATCTTTTAGTGTGCCTTCAAGCGCCATAGTTGTTGGGTAGAGCGTCCATTTTGCTTATTGATGAACTTCTAAAACATTTTAGCGCCCAAAAATTCCTACAAAGTATTTAGGATAAAAACACGTGTGTCATTTTTTAATGATGCACGTTTCTGGGCAAAAAGCATGATAAATCAAAGGTATCATAGGTCTTTGAAAACCGTCAAGGCAGGGAAGTCCTGAGGGCTGCGCTGAGACCCTCATGGGATTGTCTTGCCAGACGCGCGTCTCAATATTCATCTCATGTTTTGTCCGCCTCATCCGCGGGCTATTTTGCAAAATCTGAGAGTATTGACCTCCGTCATGGTAGATGCTAAGGTACCCACTCGATACTTTTTCCCTCCTCAAACTTAAGGATGTCTTATGTCTTGGGAGCCCAGAAGCCCCGGTGGTGATTTTGAAGATCCCTTTGTCAAAATCCTGAAAGAATTTCAAAAGTTTTTAAAACAGCGTGCCCCTGGCCCCATATTCAAGGGCTGGAAGATTATCCTACTGCTCCTTGTTGTGGGATTCTTTCTCTGGAAGGGGTTTTACATTGTCGCGCCCGATGAACAAGGCGTTGTACTGCGTTTTGGCAAAATGGTGCGGACGACTTCACCCGGGCCACATTTGAAAATTCCGATGATTGAAGAGGTTCTTTTACCCAAAATCACAAAGTTACACCGGATTGAAATTGGTTTTCGCACACGGGGATCGAGTTCTCAACGTATCCCGGTTGAGGCCCTCATGGTAACGGGCGATGAAAATATCGTTGCAGTGGAGATGATCGTCCAGTTTCGGATTAAAAATGCGCAGGAATTTCTTTTTAATGTGGCTGATATCGGTGCAACAATCAAAAAGAGCGCAGAGGCCTCGATTCGACAAGTCGTTGGTCAAACAGATATTGATGAAGCCCTGACGGTTGGAAAGGCGCAAATCCAGCTTGAAGCACAAACCGCGCTTCAGAACATATTGGATGAATATGAGGCGGGGGTGCAAATTACGGCGATCCAGCTTCAGGATGTAAATCCACCGGATGATGTTGCTGCGGCCTTTAAGGATGTGGCCAGCGCCAAAGAGGACAAAGAAAAACTGATTAACGAATCACACGGTTACCGGAATGACATCATTCCCAAAGCGAAGGGCGAGGCCGCTCAGATGGTGAATGAAGCACAAGCCTATTCTGAGTCGCGTGTGCGACGGGCAGAGGGGGAAGCTGATCGATTTTTGAAAACCCTAAAAGAATACAAACAATCAGAAAAAATTATTAGAAAGCGCATCTTTATCGAAACGATGGAAGAAGTGATGAGCAAAGTGGATAAGGTGATCATAGACGATGCGGTGGCGGGAAAGGTATTGCCCTATTTGCCACTTGACCGAGGGGTGCTCGGTAAAGGGTTAAAGCAGGGGGCGAAATGAAAAAACAAAACCTCTTTGGGGTGATGATCTTGGGGCTGCTCATTTTAATTCTAATGGGTGGATCTCCTTTTTTTATCGTGGATATTATTCACACCGCCATTGTTGTTCAGTTGGGAAAACCTGTTCGGACGATTACTGAGCCAGGGCTGAACTTTAAAATTCCTTTTATCCAGGATGTAATCCAGTTTGACAAACGGCTCTTGGATTATGACTCTGACCCTCAGGATGTGGTAACCAAGGACAAAAAAACCTTGGTCATCGACAACTTTGCGAAGTGGCGTATTGTTGATCCTCTCAAGTTTTACGAGGCTTTTCGAACGGAACAGGTCGCGCGGGCGCGTTTGGACGATATTATTTATTCGGAATTGCGCGTCGATTTGGGACTGCAGGATCTTTCCGAAATTATTTCAAAAAACCGCTCAGCAATTATGGCGACTGTTACGCGAATCACCAATGAGAAGGCTTTGGAATATGGCATCGAAATTGTTGATGTCCGCATTAAACGGGCCGATTTGCCGGAAGAAAATGAAAGAGCTGTTTTTAACCGGATGCAGGCGGAGCGGGGTCGGGAAGCAAAACGCTATCGCTCTGAAGGTGAAGAAGCGGCGCAGAGAGTCCGTTCCGAAGCAGAAAAGGAAAAAGAGATCCTTTTGGCTGAAGCCTATAAAAAACAACAAAAACTCATGGGGCAGGGAGACGCAGAAGCGTTCCGAATTTATGCCGAAGCCTATGGGAAAGATCCCCAATTTTTTGAATTCATGCGCTCAATGGAGGCCTACAAAAAAGTCTTCAATGAAGGCACAACACTTGTTACCACGCCGCAATCAGAATTTTTTAAATACATGCAACAAAATTAGTAATCGTTTCGGATTTCAAGCGGTTTATGGAGAAAGTTGTCAATACACCTCTTGATCCAGACCTGCTGTCCCTTTTAAAGATACTTCAGCCCAGCAGCCTGTATCAAATGACCTCAAAGTCTGTTTTTCTTCTGGGCTTTGCAGATTATAAGGCCGAGCGGCTGCAATCCATTCTTTGGCAGGAAAACCAAAGCCTCTTAAAAGCCTCCCTTGCTGGAGCAAAATCTTACACGGTGACCCTTTCTGTGAGGGCTAAAGACTTGCACTCTTGTTGCGACTGCCAATTGGAGCAGTCGCAACAAGAGTGCCGTCATGTGATTTGTGTCCTGTTGTCACTGCTGAACCTGATTTCGCCCAAGTGGTTTAGTCAGCCCGATCAGGATGAGAATCGTCTTCAGGCACTTAAGGCTGTTTTGATTCGGAATCAAGGTCTTGTAAGTCGCAAGCTGGCACAGACCCAGAAGGGGAAAACTTTGCCATCGGGCAGTGTTTCTTCGAAGAAAGCAGAGACCCTCGAGGTTGTCATTGAATCAAAGGAGGATTACCCCGCTATTTTCCTGAGAAGAGGAGGACGGGTGATCGATACGCTCAGTGGTTTACCTGATGGTTTGTCCGTTTTCACCTACCGTTATCATACAGACCAATCTCTACGAGACGGGTTTTTCGAACATCTTAAAAAAAATGCATCGCGTTATCCCTTAATTTTTGAGGGGCGTTTATCCCAGATCCGACTGCGCTGGGATCCTCAATTGATGTATCAGAGCAAGACTGAACTCAATGTTTTGGGGGATTCTGTCGCGGTACAGGCCTGTATTTTTTTAGGGGATGTGCCTTGTGAAAACACCGAACGGTTTTGGGATTTTGTCGTCGATTTAAAAACAAGAACCCTGGGCCGTGTCCGAGATCGTGCGGGCTGGGGGCTTTTTGATCATCTTGACCGTCTTTTTAGGCCTTCTTCTCTTAGTCCCTTTGAGCGATTGGACGAAATAGAAGATCAGCGGCTTTCCGGAAGAGAATGGATCGTCCCGAACGCCCACTTTAAGGTTCCCTTAAAAACCTTTCAATCCATACAGCTCAACATTACACAAAAGATATTGAAGGACACCTTGGCCCATCTGGTGTTGAAGGTCGAGGGGCAGTTCACTGCAGCACAATCCGCTAAACATGAACATCGTTTGACCATTGACTCAAGGCAGGGTGAGACGACAAGTTTACGCACTGAATGTCGTATCGGGGATTCTGTTGGCGTGACAACAGGCCATACCTTTGGTTTTTTTACGGATATCCATACCCAGGGCCTACCTGGAGCACTTCGAGCGATCAAGCGATTAACCGTGCTCTACCAAACCTTCTTCCTTCTTTTCAAGATAACGGAAAGAGAAGAGGCGCTTAAAGTGATTAAAAAGGCCCTCTCTAATGGGGATTTTACGGAATATGCCGTAAAACGCTCGGCACGGGAACTGCTGAAACGTTGTTTTAGCAGTTTACAGGACGAGGACGCGCGTCTACATTTTAGCGCAGGGAATTGGTTTATTGCTCCGAATGAAAAAGAAAAAGAGGTCTTGCTCTACAAAATCCCCTTTGAATGTTTTGGTGCCAAGGTTTTTAGGGAGATGACGCGTTATCACGAAATTCGCTTGCCCACAAATCAACTGGATGCACAACTCTCTCATCTTCATGTGCAATGTCAGTCCGTCGGAATTACACTCTATTATCAGGGTAAACCTGTTCAAACCGTAAAATGGGACTTTGCCTTTGATGCCCGTAAGCCTTCGGGCATTGATTGGTTTGAACTTCGTCCTGAAATTCGTTCGGACGGCGTCCTGGTCTCGGATGCCGTCTGGCAAAAACTTTTGCAGGGACGTGGCATTGTTGAAGACAAAGGCACCATTCAGATTGTGGATGCCAATGCGCAAAAAATTATCGATGCCCTGGCCCTTATTTATCACCAGCCAAAAAATGCTCCGCGTGAAAAACGGGAAATTGTACAAGTGCCGAGGATGCAGTTATTAGACTGGGTCATGCTTAGAAAAGAAGGTGTGGACATTCGCTTATCAGAAGCCGACGAACGATTGATCAAACATCTCACACAATTGGAACAAATTGAGCAAATTGAGACGCCTCCGAACTTACTGGCGACCTTGCGTCCCTATCAAAAAGAAGGACTTGATTGGCTGGCTTTTTTGTATCAACATCGTTTTGGTGCAATTTTGGCCGACGACATGGGGCTGGGCAAAACATTACAGGCGATCGCCCTGCTGGCGGCTTTAAAAGAAGGGTGTATCCCCGCTCAATCGGGCTCAGAAAAAGGACCTCATCTCATTGTTGTTCCACCGACCCTCTTGTTTAATTGGGAACAGGAGATCTCCCGGTTTTACCCTGACTTGAGTTTCTACCCCTATTTTGGAAAAGATCGGCGGACGAGGTTTGAAGGCTACGATATTGTTTTGACGACTTATGCTATTGTGCGACGTGATATCGTAAAACTAAAAGAAATTCCCTTTCATGTCATCATCTTCGACGAAGCCCAGACCGTTAAAAATATATATGCTGAAACCACAGGTGCTGTTCGACAACTGAAGGGAATGTTTAACCTTGTGATGTCTGGTACGCCGCTTGAAAATCATTTGGGAGAGTATTATTCGCTGATTGATCTTTGTCTGCCGGGTTTACTTGGAGAATACGATCAATTCAAGTCCCAACTCAAGTTGTCCGATTCTCCACTGCTGACCGTATTGATACGGCGGACACGGCCCTTTGTTTTGAGACGCATGAAAGAAGCGGTCTTGCACGACTTACCGCCAAAAATCGAGACGAATATTTATCTCAGCTTAACGGGAGAGCAAAAGACGCTTTATCAGCAGACGGTTTCTTTGATTTCATCTCAGATCAATCGGGCCTACCGTGATAAAACCACAGGTCAGGCCAAAATTATTGCCCTGACCGCGATTATGAAATTGCGACAATTGTGTGTTTCTCCACGTTTGATTAGTTTGGAGTTTAAGACAAAAAGTGCACATTCTCCAAAGATCACTTTTCTGATTGAGCAGCTTCAAGCCCTGCACGCAGAAGGCCATAGTGCGCTTGTTTTTTCGCAATTTACACGGGCTTTAGACCTACTCGAAGAGGCTTTGGCGCCAGGGAAGCTCCCCTATTCTCGTTTGGATGGTTCGACCCCAACCCTACAACGAAAGGCCTTGGTGAGGTCTTTTCAAGAAGAATTGACGCCTTCAGTTTTTTTGCTGAGCCTAAAGGCGGGGGGGCAGGGACTTAATTTAACAAAGGCCTCTTATGTTTTTCATCTTGATCCCTGGTGGAACCCGGCCGTGGAAAATCAAGCTTCGGATCGGGTCCACCGTATCGGGCAGAAACAAAACGTCTCCATTACTCGGATTTTGATGCGCCACACCATTGAAGAAAAAATGATGGACTTAAAGAAGAAAAAAAGTGCACTTTATGATGCCGTAATGGGTGGTGAGGAGCAAAAGGGTCAGGCCTACGCTCTGAGTAAAACTGATTTTGATTTTTTATTGGATACTTAAGAGGCATTCTTAATTCCTCAATATTAAAGTAGGTGATCTGTACGACTTGCACTTGTGGACGCAATTCGGGTTGATTTGATAAATCGCACTGTCTATAATCTGCCGAATCAGTGATTTGAAAAAAGATGGAGGCCAAAGAATGGTTTTTGAAGTACATCATATAGAAGGATTTGATTGGGATATGCGGATGTTTAATCGGGATGTGGCGGTTGATGTCGACGAAAATGGATATTCTGGCAGTTTTTCCTACGAAGGCATGAAGTTCAATACAGAAACCTATCCGACGGTGCAAGAAGTACTGGATGATGCGGTGAGAAGACTACATCGAAAAAGCTTTACTGAGTTACGATCCAGGATTAACAAACGTGAAGATCGTTATTTAGCGGAAAGAGAAGATTGGGTTTATTACAAAAAAATAGCTTAATCCCATCGGCTGGTTTTTTTAGAATCGCCCCCTTTTTTTATTTTGTATCTTCTCCTTTTTTTAAGTCCTCCATTTTGAACTCTGTAGGGAAGCTTGCGTTTTTCTTTGTTTTTCTGATCTTCTCTACGCTTGTCAGTCGTCCTGTCTTTTCAGAACCTTCCCCGGCAATTTCCGCGCAAGCCCTAAAAGACCTCAATCTGAGTGCTTTTAAGCGGGAGCTCCATTTGCCAGAAGCGGAGCGAAGGTCTCTGCATTATTCGACACTTTATGCCCATTATCGAAAAAACCATTTTCAGAATATCGTAAAGGAAATTGATCTGCTTCCTGTAGAGCAACAAAGTGGGGCCATTTTGATCTTATATGGCAATAGTCTGCTCATCTTGGGTCAAGAATCCCAAGCGATATCTGCTTTTCATTTGGCCTTTCAGAAGGCGGATCACCCAAAGATAAAGTCGGCGGCAATGGCAAATTTTGCGCTCGTTTATTCCATGTCCAAGCGCTGGAAAGAAGCGGTGCAATGGCTCGAAAAGGCGCTCGAACTCAACCGAGAAACAGATGATTGGCATGCACAAGGGCTGTCCTTGTCGCAATTGGGGGCCTTTTATTTTAAATTAGGTTCTGCTGACAAAGGAGCGGCTGCCCATATCGAAGCCCTGGAAATTGCAGAGACGGTTCCCATCCCTTGGCTTGAGGCCAGACAGCTGGGCCAACTGGCAAGTTTGTATTATCGCGATCAGCGCTTGCCGCTCGCACGAGATTATTACCAAAAAGCGCTCAAAATATACAAAAAGCTCGATGATCCGCTGAGCGAGGCGGGTCTACGCTCGGCTTTAAGTTTTGTTTACAAAGACCTCGGTGACTTTGAGACCGCACTCAAGCTGCAATTGAAGGCCTTGGTGGGGTATCAGAAATTACAGGATAGTCGTAATCGCTCAAAAACATGGTTGAATTTAAGTTTACTCTATCGTGATCAAGGCCAATACTCAGACGCTTTGCATGCGGCGGAAGAAGCCCTTTATATTCAGATCCCTTTAAAAAACCTGAAGAAACTTGCGGAAATTGAAGGCACCATCGGGACGATCCACGAAAAGAAAGGTGAATTTTCTAAAGCGCTTACGCATTTAAAAAAGGCCCGTGTTTATTTTGAAAAAACAGGTGGATCTCAGGAAATCCATATCGTAGATTTGAGGATACAAATGCTAGAAGACCAGATGCCATAAATCTCAGGTTCTTTGTGTTTAGGAAACTCTGATTAAGTGATGACTTGTTTTTTGAGGGCAAAAATTCCCCGCTTCTGCGTTTCAAATTTTGGAAATAGCGGGCTATTCCCTGAAATTTGCGTCTTGAATCAGGAAACTTTATCTCCTAAAAAAATGACCCAAAACTTAATCAGAGGTTTCTTATATTTGACATCATCTACTCCAATTGAATAAAATGTAAATTTCTAAGGGCAAAGAGGTTTGTATGAAAGCATTCTTGAAACAACTTTTTTTTGTTGCCGCCATGCTTTTTGTCGGTTACTACATCATCCAAATGGTCCTCGTATTTTCACCTACCACCGATGTTTTTGCGCCCCACTGATTCAGTGGACAAGTTTGTAGTCCTCCTATGGGACCTCTGAGTAAGTCTGGGTTGGTTGTTTTTACCCTTTTCGCGAGTTTCTTTTGCGGGCTTGATGAGGTTTACCCCGTAGATCTTAAACCCGACTGGATTGACGGTTCAAGCCTCCAATACCCTGAAGCGGTTTATCTGAGGGGGCTTGGTTTTGCGGATGACAAGCGGTCTGCCGAAAGAAATGCCGTCGAGGCGCTGGTGCGTGTTTTTCGCTCGGGTATTCGTTCAAAGCAGGACTTAGCACAGATTACACTTGCTGAAGATTGGTTTGATCCGCTTTCTAAAGTGCATTATATTTTGGCCGTTTTAAATCGAGATAAGACCAAGGTCGTCTTTCTTAAAAATGTGTCTGGCCTTGAACGTGAGGCGGAAATGTGGTTGGAGCGGGCCACGGAGGCCGAACTGCCTCTGGCAGTGGCGAAAGCCTTGTACCGGGGGCTTAGGGCTTCAAGACAGGCGGATGAATATCAGGCTAAGTTGCGTGTAATCGTCCCAAATCATGCCAGCCCTTTGGAAGAATCTGTGATGAGTGCAGGTTTACAAAATCAATTGGACGAGGTGCTGCGGACACATTTTCAGGTGGAGATTGCCTTGGAAGGCCCTCATGCGGCAGAAGTCGAAAAGGCGATTCTTGAAAACCTGAATCAAATGGGGCTCAGCCTTGGGTCTGAGCCGAAGCTCTCTGTCTCAGGTGCGGTCCGTTTTGAAAAGACAGGGCCAAAAAGCCCGACTTGGCATTTTATGCGTTGGAGTACACGCATTATTCTGACAGAAAAAGAAAGCGGGCGGGTCATTGGCAGTGTGCGAAATACAGGCAGGGAGGGCCAGCTTTCCTTGGAAGAGGCGGAACAAAAATCACTCGCAGCCCTTCAATCTGAAGTGAATAAAACCATTAAGAAAAGAATTTTTCAGTACATCTTTGGGGGGTAAAACTTTTGGTGGGATAACTTTGTTAATAAATGCAGCTGAGGGTTTATTTTCCGTTTTGGAGGCGTACGATTTCTTTCTTGATCTCGCTTTCTGCGATGGGCGTAACAACCTCCCAGGCCACTTTTTCCAAAATGGGACTCATGGCTTCTTTGGAAAGCGCTGTTCTGAGCAGCTCGGGTAAAACATCCCATGCGACTTTTTCAACGGACTCCTGGACTTTTTTACGAATCGCTTCATCAAGGAGGCTGTCATGTAAAGGGAGATTGGATTTTTCTGAATTTCCAGAGGACGCAGAGGTAGGGCTTGTTTCTTCTGTTGATTTTTTCGCCACAGAAGAAGACCAACCGAGGGCTGCTTCCATTTTTTCTGCTTCTTGTTCCAATTCAGAAAAATGCTGAGACACACCTGAGTCAGCATTTTTTGAGCTGCTATTCGATCGCTCGCTGGCCTGAACAGCATCCCCTGTTAATTTTTTGATCTCATCCAGTAGTTCTTTGGAATCAAGCGGTTTTTTGAAAAAGGCCTGTACCCCTACAGAACTCAATTGTGTGGGGTCAAAGGTTTCTGCTGCATTGATGAGCAGAATAATGGGGATATCAGAAAGCCGGGGGTTTTGTCTAATCTTACTGACAAAACTAAAGATGTCCAAGCCCTCAAGATTAAAGTCAGCCAAGATAATATCGGGTGATTTTTTGAGTGCGATATCAAGGGCAGAAAGGCTGTTGTCTGTTGCAGTGAGCTGAATGCCTTCGTTTTTCAGGGTCAACTCAACGAGCTTTTGCACGGCAAGATTTTCATCGGCGAGTAGTACGCGCAACGGCATTTTTCAGATCCCAGAAGTCGTTAAAATCAGTCTGTTTCGAATAGAATAAAACTGAAATAACCGTACCACAGGGCCCTAAGCTTGTCAAGAAATTGGCATCCATTTTGAGGCGATTGTTATTGCAATAAGTTCTTAAAAAACAGATACTTAATGGAGGATATCTGGCACAGCCTTCTTGTTCAAGGCAAAATAATACGTGTTTTTTATATGACATTAGGAGAGAAACAAGCTCAGAATATCTTACTCAGATCATCATTTTTGTCTGTTCAGACTTGACAAGATCCTTATCCTCGACTATTAATACTACATTAAGTTTATCGGAATAGTAGGAATTATGCGATTTATCTCTGCAAAAGGGGAATATGCAATTTTGGCGATGCTGGCTTTGTCCTTGCATCCGGGGGAAAAGCCCTTGCAGGTCAAAAGTATTGCGGAAAAAAAATCTATCCCTCCTCGGTTTTTGGAGCAGGTCATGAGTGCCCTGAAAAAGAAGGGCTTGGTTGAAAGTGTGCGAGGTCCTTATGGGGGCTACCGCTTGACACGTTCACCGAATAAAATCTATTTTGGCGAAGTCATTCAGGCGGTCGAGGGGCCAATTTCTGCGAAGGACCTCTCTTCTGCGCGAAATGGAAGTGTCGAACAGATTGTTTTAAAAGAAGTTTACGCCGAAATAAATGACGGGCTTGAGGCTCATCTCAACTCAATCAGTCTTGAAGCGCTGTGTCTGCGGACAAAAGAAAAGGAAGAAAAAGACGTTTTGATGTTTCATATTTAAGACATTAAAGAAATTAGAAGGATACAAGAGCTTATGATTGAACGCCAAACGATTGAAACGGACATCCTTATTATCGGGGGTGGAACCGCTGGTTGCATGGCAGCCGTTGAGGTCAAAGAAAAATTTCCGCAATACAAAGTGACTATTCTTGAAAAAGCACATATCGACCGGAGCGGTTGTCTTGCTGGCGGGATGAATGCGATAAATGCCTATTTGAATAAAGGTGAAACGCCTGAAAGTTTTGTGCGTTATGTGCGCTCCGACTCCTGCGGTTTGATCCGTGAAGATTTGGTGAAAAGCATGTCGGAGTTGTTTGAATATTGTGTGAAAAAAGTTGAAAAATGGGGTCTTCCGATTTTATCTGATGAAAATGGGGACTATGTGCCACGGGGTCGTTGGAATATTAAAATCAACGGAGAGTCCCTTAAACCTATTTTGGCGAAAGCCGCACGCTCGGCGGGAGCAAAGGTTTATAACTGGATTACGGTGACCAATCTTCTAACTGAGGGAGAGCGTGTGACGGGGGCCGTGGGTTTTTCCCTGAGAAATGGAAAACTTTATGTGGTGAACGCGAAGGCCGTTCTCATCGCCACGGGTGGCGCAGCAGGGCTTTATCGTCCTAATAATGCCGGAGATGCTTCCCATAAAACCTGGTACTCTCCCTACAATACGGGTGCAGGTTATGCGATGGGCATTCGTGCAGGTGCGGAGATGACTTCTTATGAAATGCGTTATGTTGCCTTGAGAACAAAAGATGCAATCGCACCCACAGGTACGATTGCACTTGGCGCGGGCGCACCCCAGGTGAATGCAAAGGGGGAGCGTTTTATGGTTTCTCGTTATGCGGATATTGGAGGCGATGGCGCGCCTACGCCTTATCGCGCCCACGGCCCGATTCAAGAGATCAAAGCAGGTCGTGGCCCTGTCTACTTGGATACGCGCGGGATCAGTGCAGAAAAAGTAACGGATCTCAAAAAAGCCTATCTCGATATGTATCCCTCTCAGGTGCTGTATTGGTTGGCCAATGATATTGATCCGGGAGCCGAACCCGTTGAAGTGCAGACGACGGAGCCCTATATTGTGGGTGGACATTGCCAGTCCGGGTATTGGGTGGATGTGGATCGTAGAACAACCCTTAAAGGGCTTTACGCGGCGGGAGATGTTGCAGGCGGTGCGCCTTTTAAATTTGTTTCTGGTTGTTGGGCGGAAGGCGTCTTGGCGGCCCGTGCAATGGGTTCGGATATTGAGCGGATGGAAGAAAAGGTGCTTGTCTCAGAGGAGCGTATTGCAGCAGAAGAGCGTCGTGCTTTTGGCCCTTTTGAAAATCATGCGAAAATGAAACATGGCATTAAATCTTCAGAGCTCGAATCCCGACTTCAGAAAATTATGGAACAGTATGCTGGCGGGGCATCCACTTATTATGAGATGAATGAAGAAATGCTTGCAATCGCCCGAAAAAAACTTGCAGATTTGCCGCAGGAAGTTTCGGGTTTGGTTGCGGAGGATTTGCATCAACTGATGAAGGCCCATGAAGTGATTGACCGAATTGATGTGGCGCAAGTGCTTGTAGAGCACATGGCTTATCGAAAAGAAACCCGTTGGCCGACCTATCATACACGGACGGATTATCCAGAGCGGGATGATGTCAATTGGTTGAAATTTGTTAATTCGGTGAGAGACCCACAAAGTGGAAAAATAGTGTTGATGACGCGGCCTTATGAGCAGCTTGTTCCCGGAGACCGCTATAAACCCTGATTGTGACGTCATTATTTAAGTTTCATTTTAGAAAGTGAGGAAAGAGAATGCCTGTTTGGATTGACCCGGATAAATGCAATGGCTGTCATAGTTCGCGTCAGCCCCCTTGTTTAAGAATGTGTCCCGGAGATCTTATTGTAAAAGATCACAGTGTCAACAAAGCGTATCTCAAATACCCCGAAGATTGTTGGGATTGTCTCCCTTGTATCAAGGTCTGTCCCGAAGAAGCCATTGAGTTTCATCTTTCGTACCAGTTTGGGTCACGTGAGGCAACACTTGCGCCGCATATCCACAAAGACCGTGATTTTATTACTTGGGATGCGGTCGATGTTCGTGGGAAAAAAGAGACGTTTACGATTCGCACAAAGGTGATGAAAATCGCTTTGGATGAACAGGTTGAGGACAGCGAGCAAGGTCTTGATTTCTCGATCTAGACGCTGTCGACTTGAAATAAGAAAAAAACAGATCATTTATAAGGGTATGTATTTGAGGAGATAGTGATGAGTATTTCAGTGCCGCATGGCGGTCAGCTAATCAATCGTTTTGTCGCGGTGGAGAGGCTAAGAGACTTGGAATCGAAAGCCGGTTCCCTTAAGACCATTCAATTGTCAGCGCGTGAGATTTCGGATTTAGAACTCATTGCGACAGGCGTTTTTTCACCCCTTGAAGGTTTTATGGGGCGTGCAGATTATGAAAGTGTGCTCAAATCAATGCATCTGGTGAATGGTTTACCTTGGAGTTTGCCCATTACCTTGTCTGCGACATCAGCAGAAGCGGCTTCTTTCAATGAAGGATCAGAGATTGCGCTGCAAGATCAGAAGGGTCTTGTCTTGGCGATATTGCAGCTTGAGGAGAAATTTCCCTTCGACAAAGAAAAAGAAGCGCTCGCAGCTTATGGCACAAACGATGACAGTCATCCTGGTGTTGCGTATACGCATTCGCAGGGGGATGTGCTCCTGGGTGGGAAAATTGACATGTTGAGACCACCTGCGGCGCAAGCTTTTTCCGAGCATCGCTTGACCCCAGCAGAAACCCGGCAAGCCTTTTTAGAAAAAGGCTGGAATCGTATTGTGGCATTTCAAACGCGCAATCCTGTGCATCGTGCTCATGAATATATTCAAAAATGTGCGATGGAGATTACCGATGGACTTCTGTTGCACCCGATTGTGGGGGCGACAAAAAAGGGAGATATTCCGGCGGATGTCCGTATGGATTGTTATAAAGTCCTGCTTGAAAATTATTATCCAAAAGATCGTACAATGCTCTCTGTTTTTCCGGCGGCCATGCGTTACGGTGGACCAAAAGAGGCGATTTTTCACGCGATTTGCCGCAAAAATTATGGGGTGACACATTTTATTGTTGGACGTGATCATGCGGGGGTCGGTGATTTTTACGGGACCTACGATGCGCAAAATATTTTTAAAGAATTTGAAGCGGATGCGCTTGGGATCCAGCCGCTTTTTTTTGATCATTCATTCTATTGCAAACGTTGTATTGGTATGGCCTCGGCAAAAACCTGTTCGCATGATGCCTCTCAGCGTATCGCCCTTTCTGGGACGAAGGTTCGGGAAATGCTCAGCCAGGGCATTAAACCGCCACCAGAATTCAGTCGTCCAGAAGTGGCCAAGATCCTGATCGAAGCCATGACTAAATAATCTTTAGCTTCCTAAAGCTTGTGTCTGCTCGGATTTTTCGAGATAAATCGCGGATTTAGTTTTTTTTGAATCCGCGATTTATGTGTAAACAAGCGGGGCGAATTTGTGAGACGCATTGTTTTTAAACACATCCGCGACAAGATAAACCAGGCCTCTCAAGCCCTCACGACCCAGGTGCGTGGGGTGAAATATTTTTCGATGCCCGGGATACTTCTTTTATCCCTCTTACTCGATTTTTCAGTTTGGTTCCCGATGATTTGTCGGAGCATCGCGCTTCTTTTTCAGGCAGGTGTGTTGGTCAAACTTGCCTTTGAAGAAAAACTGTTACATCTACGCTTTCGGCGTCTTTCCTGGCAAAAAAAGCTGATTCCCATCGCCCTCTTTGGGGTTTGTCTGCTTTTTTATTTTGAGAAAGTTGTGATTCTGTTTTCGATGTGGGGCGAGTCCTTTGACTTTTTAATCAATCCCTATCGTGCTTACAGCATGATTTTTTTTATGTCTTCTTTTGCAATTTACGGGCTCCGTCTGAATATTATTGCGCGGTTTCTGGGGGGCCTACATCTGAGGCCCGCACAGACCATGACGATGGGTTTTCTCCTGGTCATTTTGGTGGGCACTATGCTGCTCTCTCTTCCTCAAATGGTGATCGATCCTTCCAAAATTGTGATTATTGATGCGCTATTTACAGCAACCTCAGCCACAACGGTAACGGGGCTAACCCTGGGGCCGATTTCTGAATTTTATCGACCGAGCGGAATCTGGGTCATCCTTTTTCTCATTCAAACGGGAGGCTTGGGCATCATGACTTTTGGAGTACTTTTTTCTCTCGTGTCAAATAAGAGAATTAAGCTTCAGGATGCGGTGGCCCTACAGGGCGTGCTTGAGACGGAGTCTGTTGGAACGGTGAGAAAAGAGATACGACTGATCTTTTTACTTACGCTGGTGATTGAAACACTGGGCGCCTTGTTGATCTACTTTTTTTTACCCAAAGAGACAGATCAACCTATTTTTACAGCGATCTTTCATGCGGTTTCTGCTTTTTGTAATGCGGGTTTTTCGCTCTTCTCCACGAATCTTGAAGGTTTTTTGGGTAACATTCCGATGAATGGGGTCATTGCAGTGTTGGTTATTCTCGGAGGTATCGGTTTTCCAGTCATCAGCAATCTACTCAGTTATCCGATGAGAAGGAAGGGGCGCGCGGCCTGGCGTCTTTCATTCCACTCCAAGATGGTGCTGTCTATTTCCGGTGGTTTGCTTGCGGTCGGGACCTTGGGTATTTATATCCTTGAGTTTCAGGGGACACTTGCAGGGCTTTCTTGGTTTGACAAATGGTTCGCCGCTTTTTTTCACTCGGTTACTGCGCGGACGGCGGGTTTTAATACCTTGAATGTGGGCGATTTTTCTGATGCAACGCTCTTCCTCTTGATTTTACTCATGTGGATTGGAGGCTCTCCCGCATCCACTGCTGGCGGCATTAAAACAACAACCTTTGGTGTGATGTTGGCGACCCTGAAAGCCATGTTGAATCAGCGTGAGCAGGTTTCTCTTTTTAGGAGAAGTTTTTCTCCACTTGCGGTGAGAAAATCTCTTTCAATTGCATTTTCCTCTTCAGCCTTGTTAGCGATGTTTTTGTTGCTGTTATTATTTACGGAAGAGGGAGATTTTAAAGCGATTGTATTTGAGTCGGTCTCAGCGTTTAATACAGTTGGGCTATCAACGGGGATTACTTCTGAATTGAGCCCAATCGGAAAACTGATTATTATTGTCACGATGTTTATCGGACGCATTGGTTCACTGACACTTGCTTTTAGTATTGCAGAGCGCGTGATGAAGGGGAAGTATACCTATCCAGAAGAAAGGATTATTATTGGATAGTCACAATCCGTCTCGCCCGTTTATCTATGAGAGTGGTTATGAGAGTAATTTTATTTTTGGGAGAATAGCGTGAAACGATTTGTTGTGATTGGTCTGGGCCGTTTTGGTATGTCGCTGGCTGAAACCCTCTATGCGGAAGGGGGAGAAGTGATTGCGGTTGACGAACGTGCAGACAAGGTGGAGGAGATTAAGGAACGTGTTTCTCACGCAGTGCAATTGGACGGCACTGATTTTGATGCACTCAAATCTGTTGGTGCGGATGGTGTGGATACCGCGATTATCGCGATTGGTGAAAACCTGGAAGCCAGTGTCATTACCACAGTGATCTTAAAAGAGTTAGGACTCAAGGAAATTATCGTCCGGGCCTATACTGAGCGGGAAAAACGTATCCTGGAGTTGGTGGGAGCCACACGGGTTGTTTTTGTTGAGCAGGAGATGGGGCGACGTCTTGGAAAGGCTTGTTCTGGAAATGCTATTTTAGACTACATTGAGCTTTCGACCACACATTCTCTCGTACAATGGGAAGTCCCAGAATCTCTCATCGGGTCGACCTTAGACACGCTCAAAATCGCTTCGCTCAAGGCTTTTGCAATCAAAAAAATTGTGGGGGCTTCCGGGGCATTTAATTGGGGAAAAGAAAAAGAACAGTTTATTTTTGACCCCGCATCAGATTACCTCTTGGAAAAAGGTGATATTCTGATGCTAGTTGGAAAAAATAAAGATTTGACTCAATTTACCGAGCAGAAAAAAAGTCCATTTAAAGGTTTTGGGCAAAAAAAACGGGATTTTTTTTCATTCTAGATTTCTTTAAGACTTTCTGGGTCTAGCTCTCCCTGCGACAAAAATTTGACTCTCTAGAATAGCCCTCAGGGGTGAGCATGTTTTAGCTAAAAACCCTTAAGACTCAAATGGTTATGCGCACTGAAGTTCCTCACCTTGTGTTTTTTTAGACACTAAACTATACTGTAGTGATATAGACACAATAGGCACTACTCAGTAATTCAATAGACTTACTGGGGAGAATTTCAAGCACTTGAACCAAGAAGGAAGGGACTCGAAATGGAAAATGTTTCTCCAGAGAAAGTCGGTGAAAGAATCCGGGCAGTCAGAGGAAAACAAACACAAACTGAGTTTGCAAATGTGCTCGGTGTTAAAAAGCAGAATTACATTAGTCGATATGAGCGGGGACGCATTCCTTCTCCGGACCTCCTTGTCCGTATTGCGGAAATTGGTCGTGTCACCACAGATTGGTTGTTGACCGGAAAACGAGGTGGCGCAAGAGGGACAGCACTTTCTCAGCAAATTATGAAAGCTGCAAAAAAGGCGTCCATTTCCCTGAAGTCTGCGGTCAAAGCAAAATCGAAGGTCGTGACGAAGTCAAAGGCAAAACCAAAAGCTGTTGCAAAACCTAAGAGCAAAACAAAAGCAAAAACAAAGCCGAAAGCCGTGGTGAAGCCCAAAAAAGGCACTAAGGCCAAAGCCGCCGCGAAACCCACTGCAAAAGCAAGGGCAAAACCCAAGGCCAAAGTGAAAACAAAGGTCAAGACGAAGGGGAAAGCGAAAGTCAAAGCAAAGCCGAAAACCAAGGCTGTCGCCATTGAAAAGCCCATTGCAAAATCAGGCGGGAAGAAAAGAGCACGTGCAAAAAAGTAAGGTCTTGGTGTGATTAAAGAGACACCTTTTATTTGGATGGACGGGAAGTTGGTTCCCTGGCAGGAGGCGACCGTCCACGTCTTGACGCACTCCCTCCATTATGGTTTGGGCGTCTTCGAGGGCATTCGCTGTTACAAAGGTCAATCAAAAACAGCGATCTTTCGACTGTCGGAGCATGTGGCACGTCTTTTTGATTCTGCAAAAATCGTTCAAATGGACATCCCTTTTTCTCAAAAAGAGGTAAGGGATGCAATTATTAAAACGGTACGTGTTAATAAGCTGGATGAAGGATACATCCGGCCGCTGGCGTATATAGGTTACGGAGAGATGGGCCTTTATGCAAAAGAAGCCCCAGTCAATCTTTCCATTGCTGTTTGGCCTTGGGGAACTTATCTCGGAGAAGAAGGTCTTAAAAAGGGGATCCGTACGGCGATTTCTTCTTTTATTCGGCACCATGTAAATATTAGTTTAACGCGCGCAAAAATTACCGGAAATTACACCAATTCTCAATTTGCAAAACGAGAAGCAAAAGCGGCGGGTTTTGACGAAGCGATCTTGCTCGATACCGAAGGTTTTGTGGCTGAAGGGCCGGGCGAAAATATTTTTATTGTAAAAAATGGTGTCCTAAAGACAACCCCATTGACATCCTCTATCTTGGATGGCATTACACGGAATACGATCATTCAACTGGCACAAGCACAGCAGATCTCTGTTGTTGAAGCGCGTTTTACGCGGGACGATCTTTATATTGCAGACGAAGCTTTTTTTACAGGCACGGCTGCTGAAGTGACTCCTATTCGAGAGGTTGACAGTCGCATGATTGGAGAGGGAATTCCTGGCCCGATCACCCAACAATTGCAACAATCCTTTTTTGATATCGTTAGAAACAAAACTGAAGACAAATACGGTTGGCTGAGTTTTATCTAAAGACTGAGTCTGGGTCCTTTCCTTGCGCTTTACCCTGCAATTTAATATACTAAAAAGGTGACATAGAGTAGCGTTTATCGTGGAGTGGTTTTTTGTTGTGCTTTTTTTAATCTATAGATGGGAGTGGGTTTCTCAATGATTAAACGTAGAAATTTTCGATTCTTTTTTGTAGGAATAGTTTTGTTTCTTGGTGCTGGAAATGTGCTTGCACAGGAAAATAAGCTCACAGGGGCTGAGGTCATGGAGCGTGTCCAGCACGCGAACATGACGATGGATCAAACCTCCATCGTCACGATGATTTTGATTGACGCGCAAGGGAATAAACGGAGGATTGAAACCTTACGTTTTCACAAACACATGAATGGAAAAGATGGCCTGGATAACAAAAGTGTCTTTTATACGGAGTTCCCTCCAGATCAGAAAGGCACGGGGTTTTTAATCTGGGATTATTCCATAAAAGGAAAACCGGATGACTTGTGGCTTTATTTGCCTAGCCTAAGAAGTGTTCGGAGAATGACAACCCGAGACCAAAATGATTCTTTTATGGGGTCGGATCTTACTTTTTCGGATATGGGCGCACGCCGTCTGGATGAAGATGATCATAAACTCGTTTTTGACGGGCTCTGCAAGGGCTGTAAAGAACCTTCTTACGTTGTTGACAGTTTTCCCAAGGAAACAGATAGCCCCTATGGGAAAAAGCGGTATTTTATTTCTAAAAAAGATTGGGTTGCGCATAAAGTCGAATTCTATGATCGGAATATGAAAGGTCTGAAATTACAGACCATTCTTTGGGAAAAAATTGGAAAAGTGCTTGTTTGGACGCGTTCTGAAATACAAAATGTTCAGTCAAAACATAAGACTATTTTTGAAATTACCGAGATCAAAAATGATACAGGTTTGAGAGATTCAATCTTTGCCGCGCGTGTCTTGGAGAAGGGCCCTCCGCGTTAAACGATCACCCTATAAAAGACCCATTACCTGAATATTTTCCGACCTTGTATCTTCATCTAAAAAATCTCCAAGGTGTTTGTGCGCTAAGGGTGCGCAGGTGCCTTGGAGATTTTTTGGATAAGAGATCCCCCCTCACTTTGGTGTTGTTTTGTCCTCAGCGTATAAAAATAACAAGAGGCGGTTTTAGCCTTATATATCCACATTGACATAAGTGATCGGATGTCGTTGACCTATCGGTCAGTTTTTTAAGGAAAACCCTTGGACGTAAAGCATTTTACGGGAGAAGAAGTGCCTGTTAAAAACAAAAAAAATCTTGTTTGGCGATGGCTAAAAATTGGTCTTGTTGTTGGTTTTGTTTGCCTTCTTCTGGGTGCGGCAAGTGTCGGAGGTGTGCTCTATTATTTTTCGCAGGATTTGCCCTCTCTCAGCGCCGCTGGAAGCTACGCGCCAAGTCAGGCTACACGGGTTTATTCAGACCAAAATAAAGTGATTGGGGAATTTTATATTGAAAAAAGGGTTTTTGTTCCCTTTGAACGGATGCCCAAACACCTGATCCAGGCTATTTTGGCGGTGGAGGACGCGCGTTTTTATGAGCACCAAGGTTTTGATCCCATTCGGATCGTGAGGGCGTTTATCAAAAATGTGCAAAGTGGTGCAATCAGGCAAGGCGCGAGCACGATCACGCAGCAGGTTACGCGTTCCCTTTTTTTGACCCCGGAGCGGACCATCCAGCGTAAAATCAAGGAGCTGATTCTTTCACGCAAAATGGAAGTGATGCTCTCAAAGGATCAGATTCTCGAAATCTACCTTAATCAGATTTATTTTGGTCATGGTGCCTATGGAGTGCAAGTGGCCAGTCAGACCTATTTTGGAAAAGATGTTTCTGAAATTAGTTTGGAAGAGGCTGCTTTTCTCGCGGGTCTGCCAAAAGCCCCCAATAATTATTCCCCATATCGTGCCCCCGAAAAAGCGAAGTTTCGTCAGCGTATTGTCTTAAGACGTCTATTGGCTGAGCAGTACATTACAAAAGATCGATATCGTGAGGCCTATGAAAATGATCTTGTTTTTCAAAAGCTAGACCCTGGGGACGTTTCGGGACTCTATTTTACGGAGTACGTACGTCAATATCTCATTGAGCGTTATGGCGCAGATCTTCTTTATAAGGGAGGGCTTAATGTCTACACCACCCTGAATGCAGAGATGCAGGAAACGGCGGAACGTGCGCTGAGGGAGGGTTTGAGGAAGCTGGACAAACGCCAAGGGTATCGTGGTCCGGTTCGTCTTTATCAGTCCGATGTGAGCGGGGATGCGGTTCAGGCTTCCCATAAGGGGGAAGGCGAAGTATTAAAGCAGGGTGAATTTTTAGAAGCGCGGGTTTTATCTGGAACGGAGGCCTACGCCCTTGTGGATGCAAAAGGGTTTATTGGAAAAATTTTATTGGAAGACATGCTTTGGGCAGCTCAAAAACTGAAAGGGCGTGATGTTCGGAAAGACAGGATTTTGATTGAGCATCCAAAACCCGGAGATATCCTAAAACCAGATGATATTGTTCTCGTGCGCGTAAAACAGGTTGGTCTTCTGGAAAATCAGCAGACGCAAGCGCGTGCAGTCACTGCTTTTGAGGAGACACTGAGTGAAAATGAGACCCTGTTTAGCCTTGAGCAAGAACCTATTGTGGAAGGAGGATTCATTGCTTTAGACCCTGCGACAGGCACGGTTAGTGCGATGGTGGGGGGCTATGATTTTAAACGCAGCGAATACAATCGTGCCGTATCTGCTAGAAGACAGCCCGGTTCCGTTTTTAAACCTATCATTTACGGGACCGCAATTGAACGGGGTTTCACGCCCGCCAGTATTTTAATCGACAATCCAGTTATCTTTACAGACGATGCAACGCATAAAGTCTGGAAGCCGGAAAATTACGAAAAAAAATTTTATGGTCCGACCACGCTGCGTGACGCATTAACCCATTCACGAAACCTTGCCACAGTCAAATTGCTGAGACAAATTGGGATCAAAAGTGTTGTGTCTTATGCCCAGCGTATCGGCATCAAAAGTCCCTTGACACGAGATTTATCCTTGGCTTTGGGTTCGTCTGGTCTGAGTCTTTTGGAATTGACCTCTGCTTTTGGTGTTTATGCCAACGCAGGGATTCGTGTGGAGCCGACGCTTATTTTATCCGTGACGGATCAACATGGACGTGTCCTGGAATCTCGAGATCTTGTCCCCAAGCGGGTCCTCTCGAAAGAGACGGCCTACGTCGTTACAAATATCATGGAAGATGTGGTACAAAGGGGCACAGCAAAACGCGCCCGTGTTTTGGGTCGTCCTGTTGCGGGAAAAACAGGGACAACCAACGAATATACCGATGCTTGGTTTGTTGGCTATACGCCTAATATGGCTGCAGGGGTTTGGGTGGGTTTTGATGACAACCGCTCTTTGGGTCGCAATGAATCGGGTGGACGCACGGCCTTACCCATTTGGGTTTCATTTATGGATGAGGCGCTGGCGCGTCTGCCTGTTGTTCCTTTTTCTATTCCTGATGAGATTGTTTATGCTAAAATTAACCCCACCACAGGGTATTTAGCCGAAGAAGGGGAGAGTGGTGAGATGGAAATTTTTGTGAAGGGAACCGAGCCTAAATATGAAGAAAAAACCCTTTCTTCTCCTACGGATTTTTTTAGGTTTGATCAAGAATCGGGTGCATTTTAAGTCTATTTTTTTAGCAAGAACCGATTTAAAATAAGGACTTATTTTAGAGTTGAAGGAGCCGATAGAAGATGTCTTTACGTGTTGGAATTAACGGATTTGGGAGAATTGGACGAAATGTTCTGAGATGTGCCTTTGCACATCCTGACTTAGAAATCGTAGCGATTAACGACTTGGGTGATGCATCGACACTGGCACACTTACTCAAATACGATTCCGTGCATGGACAATTTAATCACACGGTTGAAGCCAAAGATGATTGTCTGCTCATTGATGGGAAATCTATTCGGATGACCCACGAGACAAGTCCTGCCCATCTGCCTTGGCGAGAAATGGCGGTTGATCTTGTTGTTGAGTCTACCGGTCGTTTTGTAGATCGCCCCTCCGCCCAGCAACATCTTGAGGCGGGTGCAAAAAAAGTCATCATTTCAGCCCCCGCCAAAAATCCAGATGTCACTGTTGTTCTTGGGGTCAATGAATCCCAATACGATGCGAAAAGCCACGATATTATTTCCAATGCTTCCTGTACCACCAACTGTTTGGCCCCTGTCGCTAAAGTGCTGGATGAACATTTTGGGATTCAAAGCGGACTGATGACGACCGTGCATGCTTATACCCGTGATCAACAGCTACTTGATGGATCTCACAAAGACCTTCGGCGCGCGCGCACGGCGGGGCAATCGATCATTCCCACGACGACGGGTGCGGCAAAAGCCATTTCTGAAGTCTTGCCCAGCTTGACAGGTAAACTCGACGGCATGTCGATCCGTGTTCCAACCCCGAATGTTTCTGTGATTGATCTTGTGGTGATGCTCAATCGAGATGCGGATATTGCTGAAATTCAAGCCGTATTTAAAAATGCGGCTGAGAATGAACTAAAAGGTATCCTGGCCTATACCGAAGTCCCCTTGGTTTCCATCGATTTTAAAGGCAATACACATTCTTCAATCGTGGATGGTCCCCTTACAA
This sequence comes from Candidatus Manganitrophaceae bacterium, assembly GCA_013151935.1. GTDB lineage: Bacteria > Nitrospirota > Nitrospiria > SBBL01 > JAADHI01 > JAADHI01. The sequence goes on along the minus strand of JAADHI010000124.1, from coordinate 51,166 downwards.
GTGTCATCAACAAACGCATGGCCAAAGTGGTTTCGTGGTACGACAACGAATGGGGTTATTCCTGCCGCGTTCGTGATCTTGTTTTATACGTGGGGAAAAGCCTCTAAAGGCGAAGCGTTTGATATGAATACCAATAAAGTCACCATCGAAGATATCGACATCAAAGGCAAACAGCTTTTCATTCGTGTTGATTTTAACGTGCCCTTAGATGACAATTTAAATATCACGGATGATACGCGTATTCGCTCTGCCCTACCCACGATTAACTATGCCATTGATGAGGGGGCTTCTATTATTTTGGCGTCGCATTTAGGTCGGCCAAAGGGTGCAGACCCCCGATTTTCCCTTGCCCCACTTGCAAAACGATTGCAACGTCTCCTGGGAAAGGACGTTTTGTTTGCTGATGACTGTATCGGACCACAAACAGAAAAAATGGCAAGAAACCTTAAGCCAGGTGAAATCCTACTCTTGGAAAATTTGAGGTTTCATGCCGGAGAGCAGAAAAATGATGCGGCTTTTGCACGCTCTCTCGCAAAGCTGCGTCTCGATGTTTATATTAACGATGCGTTTGGTACGGCCCACCGTGAACATGCCTCAACCATCAGGCTTGCCGAATTGATCCAGAGCAAGGCCTGTGGTTTCCTCATGAAAAAGGAGATTGTTTATCTTGTTCGTGCCGTTTCAAGTCCGGCGCGTCCCTTTGTGGCGATTTTGGGGGGGGCGAAGGTTTCCGGGAAAATTGGTGTGATCGAAAATCTGGGGCCCAATGTAGACAAAGTCATTGTGGGTGGCGGTATGGCCTTCACCTTTTTAAAGGCTTCTGGTATTGATGTGGGGAACTCGCTTGTTGAGGATTCCATGCTCGATTTTGCGCGTGAAATTATGCAAAATGCCATTGCCCGAGGGATTAAATTTTATTTGCCCGTGGACTGTGTTGTTGCCGCGAGTAAAGATCCTTCGGCTGAAGCGAAGTCTGTGCCGGTTCAGGAAATTCCAAAGGGATGGATGGGTTTGGATATTGGTCGGGCCTCGGTTCATTTATTTACAGAGGCCTTGGCCAACGCAAAAACCATTCTTTGGAATGGCCCCATGGGGCTCTTTGAAGTAGATGCCTATTCACGGGGTACTTCAGCCATCGCCCACGCTGTTGCAAATGCCTATGCTTTGAGCATCGTTGGCGGAGGTGAAACGGCGATGGCGGTGCATCAGGCCAACGAATCTGAAAATATTTCCTTTATTTCAACGGGTGGAGGGGCAGCACTACAACTTCTAGAGGGCAAAGTCCTGCCAGGGCTTTCTGTTCTGCCCGATATGGAGGATCCCCACTGATGTCACGTCCGCCTTGTTTTGTTGCGAATTGGAAGATGAATATGGGCCTTAAGGCCTCAGAAAGCCATCTCTCCGATCTCATCAAACATTGCGCGGATGTGGTACTCGCGCCATCAAAAATCATTATTGCACCCCCCTTTACGGCCTTACAGACGGTTTCAAATATCTTAAATACTGCGGCATGTGAAATCGATTTGGCGGCACAAAATGTGCATTTTTCACCCAAAGGGGCGTATACGGGGGAGATTTCGACCGAGATGCTTTGCGAAATTGGGTGCAAATACGTTATCATCGGTCATTCTGAGCGGCGTATCCTTTTCAGCGAAAACGATGAGGAGATCCATAAAAAGTTGGTGGCTGTCCGAAAAGCGGGTTTATTTCCGATTCTTTGCATTGGAGAAACCCAGCAAGATCGACAGGCTGGGAAGACCTGGCAACGCTTGCAGGGCCAACTCAATTCTGTATTCTCAGAGGAATTTATTGCGAGTGGCTTGTGCGATACGGTGTCGGATTGGATGATTGCTTATGAGCCCGTTTGGGCCATCGGCACGGGGGAAACCCCGGAACCTGCAGATGTGGCAGAAGTGCATCAGCAGATTCAGGCCTTGATTGCTGATACAGTGGGAAAAGGTGTGCCACGTATTTTGTATGGTGGAAGTGTCTCGGAAGAAAATATCGTGGACTTTATGAAAACTCCTGATATTGATGGGGTCTTGGTGGGTGGCGCAAGTCTCTCCCCTAAAACTTTTTTTGAAATCATTGCGCAAGGCGCAAGCGCTAAGTAAGGAGCATTATGTATACCCTGGTTGTTGTGATTCATGTGTCGGTTTGTCTTATTTTAATTGGTGTTGTTTTGCTTCAATCTGGAAAAGGGGCCGAAATGGGGGCCGCTTTCGGTGGGTCAAGTCAGACGATTTTTGGGAGCCGTGGCGCGGCCACTTTTTTAAGTAAACTGACCGTGAGTGCTGCCATTGTTTTTATGGTCACTTCAATGACACTTTCGGTGATGAGTCGAAGTGCGTCGGTTGTCTCCTCCGGCAGTGGCACAAGTGCTTCTCCAAGTCCAAGTATCCCCACCCCGATCGAAACACCTGAGGACGCTGTCTCAGAATAAAGAAAGCGCTGGGTCTGTGATAGTCTTTTCTAGACTTATCCTTGTTTTTCTTTTGTTTGTGGGGTGTTCAAATACGGCGCTCAATAATCCCTATCCTCCAGAAGAAAACAGTCTGAATGTGCTTTACAGCTCATTTAGCGAACGTCCCAAACACCTTGATCCAGCCAGATCTTACGCGTCCAATGAAGCAACTTTTACGGCCCAGATTTACGAACCCCCTTTCCAATACCATTATCTTAAACGTCCCTACGAACTCATTCCCTTAACAGCAAAAAAGATGCCCAGCCCGGTTTATTTGGATGCCTCAGGTATGGTCATTGAAGAAGATGGCCCTGTTTCGGACGTGGCTTGGAGTCTTTACGAAATTCAAATTACGCCGGGGATTCAATATCAACCTCACCCGGCTTTTGCAAAAACGGCAGCGGGGCTTTCTCGTTATCATAAACTTGATGCGATTGACTTGGATGACATCAGGCGTCTTTCTGATTTTAAGGAAACCGGTAGTCGTGAACTCATTGCCGAAGACTATGTTTATCAGATTAAACGGCTGGCGCATCCGAAGATCCATTCTCCTATTTTTGGTTTGATGAGCCAGTACATTGTGGGTTTAGGGGCTCTGGGCAAAACCCTCAAAAAATCCGCTTCTGAGGACAAAGGGTTTTTGGATTTGAGGGAATTTCCCCTTGAAGGGGTAGAAGTCATTGACCGCTACACCTATCGCATCAAAGTCAAAGGCAAGTATCCTCAATTTCTTTATTGGCTGGCCATGCCTTTTTTTGCCCCTTTGCCCCATGAAGCAGATCGTTTTTATGCGCAGCCGGGTTTGATCGAAAAAAATATCACACTCGATTGGTACCCCGTTGGAACAGGACCTTATATGCTGACGGTCAATAACCCCAATCGACAAATGGTGCTTGAAAAAAATCCAAATTTCCACCCAGAAGTCTATCCGACAGAAGGCATGCCCGGAGATGCAGAAGCAGGGCTTTTAGATGACGCAGGTGCGACATTGCCCTTTATCGAAAAGATCATTTTTAGTTTAGAAAAAGAAGGTATTCCCATTTGGAACAAGTTTTTACAGGGATTTTATGATGGCTCCGGGATTTCTTCTGATAGTTTTGATCAAGCGGTGCAAGTGAGTGCGGGGGGGGACGCCGCCTTAACCGATGAGATGAAAGCACAGGGCATTCGTCTTTTGACCAGCACAGCAACCACAACTTTTTATATGGCCTTTAATATGCTTGACTCTGTTGTCGGTGGAGATTCAGTGTCTGCACGACTGATCCGTCAAGCCATCGGCATTGCCATTGATCAGGAAGAATCCATTGCGATTTTTCGCAATGGCCGGGGCATCGCCATGCAGGGGCCGCTGCCCCCCGGCATCTTCGGATATCTCGAAGGGGAAGCAGGGATCAACCCCTATGTTTATGATTGGGTTGATGGCAAGGCAAAACGAAAGTCCATTGCTGTGGCTCGAAAACTTTTGGCCGAGGCGGGTTATCCCAATGGCCGAGATAAAAAAACGGGAAAACCACTGATTATTCACTTTGATACAACGGGTACAGGGCCTGCGGTGAAGGCGAATTTTGATTGGATGCGGAAGCAGTTTGAAAAACTTCAGATTCAGCTGGTGGTTAGAAATACCGACTACAATCGTTTTCAAGACAAAATGTTGAAAGGTTCGGCGCAAATGTTTCAATGGGGTTGGAATGCGGATTATCCCGATCCCGAAAACTTTTTATTTTTGCTCTACGGCCCCAATGCTAAAGCGGGTAAAAATGGGGAAAATGCCGCAAACTACGCAAATCCACGTTTTGATGCCCTATTTGAAGAAATGAAAAATATGGGAAATAGCCCCAGACGACAAAAAATCATCAACGAAATGGTCGAAATCTTCCGGCATGACGTGCCCTGGGTTTCCGGGTTTCATCCCAAACAGTTTGCCTTGTATCATGCCTGGCAGGGCAATGTTAAACCAAACCTCATGGCTAATAATACCCTGAAATACAAAAAAGTCGATTCCCTTTTACGCAGCAAAAAACGGGCAGAATGGAACAAACCCCGGTGGTGGCCGCTTGCGGTGATCGTGGCCCTCTTTGTTGCCGGAACTGTGCCAGCCGTCATGAGCTATCGAAAAAAAGAGCGAGGCATTTGAAGTGATCAGCTACATTATTCGTCGCAGTTTGTATGCCATTCCAATTTTAATCGGAGTCAATTTATTGACTTTTCTGCTCTTTTTTGTGGTGAATACCCCGGATGATATGGCGCGGCTTCAGTTGGGTATGAAACGTGTCACACCCGAAGCCATCGAAAAATGGAAGGCCGATCACGGTTATGACAAACCCATCGCATTTAATGCCCAAGCTGAAGGCTTTGGAAAACTAACTCAAACGGTATTTTTTGAAAAATCCCTGCGACTTTTTGTCTTTGATTTTGGTTTTGCGGACGATGGGCGAAACATCGGCTCGGATATTCGAGAGCGCATGTGGCCGAGTCTGGCGATTGCCATCCCCAGTTTGATCGTCGGGCTCTTCGTTAATATTACCGTTGCCATGATCATTGCTTTTTTTCGCGCAACTTACATTGATACTTGGGCCGTCATCATTGCTGTGGCGATGATGTCTATTTCATCGCTTTTTTACATCATTGGTGGCCAATTTTTATTTAGTAAAATGTTTCGACTTGTCCCCATTTCGGGTTACGACACGGGTTTGGATGCCGTCAAGTTTTTAATCCTGCCCGTTATTGTGGGATTGGTGGGTGGCATCGGCAGCGGTACGCGCTGGTATCGCAGCATCTTCCTCGAAGAAATTGGAAAAGACTATGTCCGTACCGCACGCGCCAAAGGGCTTTCAGAGCTGAGTGTACTTTTCTCCCACGTCCTGCGAAACGCCCTCGTCCCCATTTTAACAGGCGTGGTTGTCGTCATCCCTCTGCTTTTTATGGGCAGTCTCATCACCGAATCCTTCTTCAGCATCCCGGGTCTGGGCAGTTACACGATTGATGCGATTAACAGCCAAGATTTCAGTATCGTCCGCGCGATGGTGTTTTTGGGCTCAGTGCTATACATTCTAGGGCTGATTCTTACGGATATTTCCTATACCTGGGTTGATCCCAGAGTACGGCTTTAGTGTGATGTCAAGAGTGAAGAGGCGGTTTCAGGAGGGGAGAAAGGGCTTACAATAACTCGTCTTTGATGACGATTCCTGCTTTTTGTTTGAGGGAGATCGCATAGGCTCTCATGGCACGTTCTTTTTTACGGGAAAGACGGTCTTCAATGGTTTTATTGTCGGAAGGGTTTGCAGGATTAGATTCCTGGGCTTCTTTGATTTCTGTGGGGGTTAACCAAACACCACTTCTGACGAGTAGTTGAGCTTTTTTGACCAAGAGGGTGTTCCGTTGTCTGGCTTCAAAACTTTTGGGCGTGTAGCGTTCGGAGGCGAGGGCGCGTTTATATAGCTCGGAATCAAAGGTTCCTTCTCTCTGAAATCCGGGCATCGCAGTGATGGAACCTTTTAGGCTTTCATCACTGATGAATATTTGCATTCTTCGGGCCTCCTGAATCCAAAGTCTGCGTTCAACCAGTTCATCAATGACGCGTCGGCGGAGGGCTTCGTCATCATAATCTCCCTGAAAAAGTTCCCGATAAAATTTTGAGGCGTTCTGGTAGGCCCGCCGATACTCAATGATCATGATGCGATCTTCACCGACTTGAGCAAGAACGTTTTCCGGATCTTCATTATCGCCAAAGCCCCACCAGCCCATTGAAACGGCGAAGACGGCAGCAATGCCCAACATGACGATTCTGAAAAACCAGGGATTGTCAATCGCCCCTTCTCGAATGTACCTTAACACGGAAACCTCCTTTATCGACCCAGAAAAATGTAGATCAAGATAGCATTTGGGTCGATAAAAATCAATTACGTGGCTTATCGGTCGATCGTGTCAAGCGGTTTTGATCGGTATGATGGAAGTGTATTTCTTGACCCTGGATCTTTAGCTCAGTGTCTTCAAAATAGCTAAAGCTCCCATCTTCGTGCAAAGTAAGTTTAAGGGTGTAACGCACTGTTTTGAAGGCTTCATCCAGAAAAGGGTTAGACAAAATACCGTAGGTTTCAGAACCCACTTCGGCGGAGAGTTCTATTGTGGTGTTGTGTAGATCTGCGTGTCCACCTGCGTTGATTGCAATGCCACGTGGGACAATGAAACAACGCATCGCCTGTTGCTCTTTTGCATCCCACAACCAATACCCGACTTCTTCATGAAAAGCGGCATCCTGGCCTAAGGGCCAAGCGCTTGTTGCGTATTTTAGACCATAGAGGACTTGAGGACCATTTACGACGGGTCCCATGGGTTCAAGGGTGATCTGTTCTCTAAAATGTGTTTCAACTGGGCCCGTCTTGGAGGGAGAAATATCCAGGCCCTTGTCTCCCTCCCAAGTCCCTGCAAATGGTGCAAAGGGCCCAAGGTTTTTGATGATATCATCGTCAATAACACTGGGTTTTGAGAATATATCCATTGTTGCTCCTCCATGCTTTCTTAGGGTTTTCGGGGATGAGATTCATCATACACCTTCATGAGATGGTCTGTTTGTAGGTGGGTGTAACGCTGCGTGGTTGACAAACTCGCGTGGCCGAGCAGTTCCTGAACGGCTCGGAGATCGGCGCCGCCTTCAAGTAAATGTGTTGCGTAAGTGTGTCGCAATGTGTGTGGGCTTGCACCTGGTCGATCAATTTGTTTGAGGTAGTGTTTCACGATACGGCTGACACTGCGTGTCGTCAAACACCCACCCCGATGGTTTGAAAAAAGCCCGAAAGCGCCAGCAGGACGGGCCTTGAGGTAAAGCTGAAGGGCTTCAATGGCTTTTGAACCGATGGGTACAATCCGCTCTTTTCGGCCCTTTCCAAAAACACGCAAGGTCCCGGAAGCAAAGTGAATGTCCTCTTCTGAGAGCCCGACCAATTCTGAAAGTCGAATGCCCGTCGAATAGAATGTTTCCAGTATGGCGCGATCACGCAGGACACGCCAGCCTTTTCCTTTGGGTAACTCGACGAGGATACAGGCTTGATCCAGATTTAAAAATTGAGGGAGGTGTTGTTCTAGTTTAGGGGGCGAGACTTGTTTTGCCGGATTGAGGTTTAGGGTTTTATTTCGAACAAGATAGTCAAAAAAAGTCCGCAGTGTTGCGAGTTTGCGGGCCATGGAGGTTTTGCTAAGTCCTTTTTTTCGTTGGGCGGCAAGAAACCCTCGGATTGTTAAATAATCTATCTCTTTTAAGTCAGATGAAGAGAGACTGATTTCATCTGATTGTTCTCGTTGCTTCTGATCTGACGCCACTTTCTTAGAAAGCAAATGGGCGTGAAAAGCCGCGAGGTCTGAAAGGTAGTTGCGAAGGGTATGGGGCGAGACATTTCGCTCTACTTTGAGATGTCGTTCAAAATCCCGTATTGCGTGATCCATAATGAGAGTTCGTCCAATGCGCGCTCGACAATTTTTTGATATCGTTCTGTTTTTTTCATTTTATAACGGCCTTTGATCATCGGGGCAACTGGCGGAAAAAGGCCGAAGTTGCTGTTAATCGGTTGAAAAAATGTGGGATTGCTTTTTGTGATGTATTGAATGAGTGCCCCGTGTGCGGTGTTTTCCGGTGGCACGGCTGTTGTTTTACCGGATAATAATCGTGCAGCGTTCATGCCTGCGAGATAACCCATTGAGGCAGACTCGACATACCCTTCTACGCCGACGATTTGTCCCGCCAAAAAAAGACCGGGCTGGGTACGTAGTTGCAAACTTTCACTCAAGATACGAGGAGAATTTAAAAAGGTGTTCCGATGTAGGCTGCCGAGTCGCAAAAAATTTGCATCTTCAAGCCCTGGGATCATCTTAAAAATACGGCGCTGTTCAGGCCAGGTCATCTTGGTTTGAAACCCGACAAGACTGTAAGCCGTACCAAAACGGTTTTCCGCACGAAGCTGTACAACGGCGAAAGGTTGTTCTCCGGTTCTGGGGTCGACGAGGCCAACGGGTTTCATGGGGCCAAAGAGTGGGGTCTTTTTGCCGCGTTCCGCCAAAACTTCGATGGGCAGACAGCCTTCAAAATACTTAATTTTTTCAAAAGACTTTGCTTCGACCCGTTCGCCAGCCATGAGGGCTTCATAAAAACGGTCGTACTCGGCCTCATTCATGGGGCAATTGAGGTAGTCATCGCCTCCTTTGCCATAACGAGAAGCCCGGAAAACAATCTCCATATCGATGCCATCGGCTTCCAGAATGGGAGAAATCGCATCGTAAAAATAAAGGTGTTCGGTCTGTGCCGCGGCTTTTAAGGATTCCGTCAGAGCTTCAGAAGTGAGTGGCCCGGATGAAACCACAGCAATGGTGCCATCCGGGGGGATTTCTTTGACTTCCTCGTGTAATACGGTAATGCGTGGGTGTTTTTTGATACATTCTGAAATGTTTTTTGCAAAACGGTCACGGTCTACGGCCAAGGCCCCGCCGGCCGGCACCGCACAGGCTTCGGCAGTACGAATAATAAGCGAGCCGAGCCGACGCATTTCTTCTTTTAAGAGACCGGGTGCACTGATGGCTTTAAGGGAGCCTAAAGAATTGCTGCAAACCAATTCGGCCAGTTGCCCTGTTTCGTGTGCCGGTGTGAGTTTATGCGGTCGCATTTCATAGAGTGTGACATCCACACCACGTTCAGCGGCTTGCCATGCTGCTTCGGAGCCTGCGAGTCCGCCCCCCACGACGATGAGTTTCTTTTCTGTGTTTTCTGAAGCTGGATTCATGGGTTTAACTTTCTGCTCACTTAATTGTTAAAGGGTTTACCTATTCGTAGCCTTCGGCTTCAGTCGGGAATTTCCCATTCTGCACATCGGATCGATAACGAGAAAAGGCCTCCGACGCGCTGGCTGTAAAATCGGCGTAGCGCCGGACAAATTTGGGACGAAATTGGGTGAAAAGGCCGAGCAAGTCGTGCATGACGAGCACCTGCCCGTCACAATGTGGGCCTGCCCCGATGCCGATCGTGGGAATGCGAATGGCCGCTGTAATGGATTGGGCAAGGGCATTGGGGATGCCCTCAAGCACAATTGAAAAGGCTCCTGCGGATTCAAGTTGTTTGGCATCCTTGATCAGTTGTTGGGCTTGTTTGCTGTCGCGTCCTTGAACCTTGTAGCCTCCCATACGGTGAACTGATTGTGGGGTGAGCCCGATGTGTGCCATGACGGGGATATCATATTTTGTGAGGGCTTCGACGCGGTCGACGACACTTGCGCCGCCCTCAAACTTTACAGCGGCTGCACCGCCTTCTTTTATCAATCGACCTGCATTTTTAAGGGCATCTTCTCTGCTGCTTTGATAAGACATAAAAGGCATGTCTGCGAGAACAAGGGCTCGTTTTACCCCACGCGAGACCATCTGTGTGTGGTAGACCATTTGATCCATGGTGACGGGCAAGGTGTTTTCTTTGCCTTGTACCACAATACCGAGGGTATCGCCCACCAAAATGATATCCATTCCGGCCTCATCTGCCAATTTTGCAAAAGGAAAATCATAGGCTGTGAGCACGGCAATTTTTTCACCATTTTCCTTTTTCTTTTGTAGGATGGGCAGTGTGATGCGGTTCTTGTTCATTTTTTTGTGCGATTTTTCTCAGCCCATTTTGCGGACTGCAAAGTGTTTGAAAGCAACATGGCGATGGTCATAGGGCCAACCCCTCCGGGCACGGGTGTGATCGCACCGACGATTTTGGACACGGGTTCATAATCCACATCGCCCACGAGACGACCATCGGGCAGACGGTTGATCCCGACATCAATGACGGTTGCACCGGGTTTGACCATGTTTTTTGTAATAAATTGTGCTCTGCCAATGGCGGCAACGAGGATGTCTGCTTGTCGGCAAATTGTTTCCAAGTCTTTTGTTTTAGAATGACAGATCGTGACGGTTGCATTCCGATGCAGCAGGAGTAAGGCGATGGGTTTTCCAACGATGTCGCTTCTGCCCACCACGACGGCATTTTTACCCGCAATTTCGATGTTAGAACGATCCAATAATTCAATGATCCCTTTGGGTGTGCAGGACACAAAACCAGGGCGATTCGCGACCAGCTTTCCAACATTCAAATAATGAAAGCCGTCAACATCTTTTTCGGGGCTGACGGTATCTAAAACCCGTCTCGATTCAATGTGTTTCGGAAGGGGCAATTGAACTAAAATACCGTCAATTTTTGGGTTCTGATTTAAATCCTCGACCAAGTGCATGACCTCCGATTCTGAACTGTCTGCGGGGAGGGTGTATTGCTCGGAGTAAAACCCCACGGCGTCGCACATTTTTCGTTTGTTCCGCACATAAATCTTTGATGCGGGATCCTCTCCCACGAGGATGACGGCAAGTCCTGGTGTCTTTTTTGTCGTTTTTTTCTGGACGGCTTCTTTAATTTCTTCTCGCAGGGTTTGTGCGATCATTTTGCCATCAATTTTTACTGTGTTCACGTGGTGCGGCCTCCCTTACATACGATGGTACGTTTTTCCGTAATAATATAGTCTACTGGGACATCCCTTGTCTCAACAGGCAGATGGGGAATGATCTGTATCTCAAATGCAAGTCCGAGTACGGGTTGTTGTATATTTTGAAGGGCACGGTCGTAATATCCCTTTCCGTAACCCAAACGGTTGCCTTGAGGGTCAAATGCAAGTCCGGGAATAATCCAAAGGTCGATGGTTTTCGGATCGATTTTTTTTTGAAACTCCAGACGGGGCTGAGAAATGCCGAGGGGGCTTTTTTCGAGCATATGGGGGCTTAAGGTATTCAATTCAGAAAACTGCAATGCACAATGTGCCCTATCCAGTATCGGCACGGCGATCTGTTTATTTTTGCGGCGCGCGAAATGGAATATGGGGCTTGTTTCGACTTCTGTTGCATATGAAAGGTAAAGTTGTATGGTTCGTGCTTTTCGAAAAGGATCAAGTTGCAGTAAGAAGGCCATAATGGCCTGACTTTTTCTATGTCGTTCTGTCGCGCCAATTCCCCGTCGTTCAAGTTGCAACTTTTTTCGGATCGATTTTTTCTCTGCTTCGTGTGGCAAGGAAGGATCCTTATTAAGCTTCGAGCTTAGCAAGCTGCCAAAGGGCTTGTCAAGAAAACGGAGGAGCTTTGACGCGGTAGATTTACATAGAACATCCTCCCCCCTCATTTGAGGGGATTGTATCGTTCTAATGCATGGGTTACAATTTGTCGTTTATCCGTATTCTTTGCACGATTTCTCTCGTATCTCTGGTAATTTGCTACACTGAATAGGGAGTGATTTTAGAGATATTTAAAAATGAGAAGTCAGGGCCAAAAATATTTGAGTGCATATCCCTTTTGGGTTGAGACCTATCGCAGTCCAAAAAATTGTCTACCAGACGGTGGTTGGGAAATTGTTGAGATAGAGGACTTCTCTTACGAAGGGTCGGACCGATGGGGACATTATTCGGGTTTCCGTCCTTATACCTCGTGGGGATTCTGCTGTGTATGCGCTTGATATATCTTTAAAGGTGTATTAAGCAGGTGTCTCCTTTTTTGTATGAATATTTACCCGGATCCAATCGGGGCTGAGTTTTGAAGCGCTCTGTCCGGGTTTTTCTTTCTGTGAGATAATTGTTTATTTTGGACTCTGTGTTACTGCACATCCTTCCTCAAGTGATCAGCATACTCTTCGGCGTTTCTCTCGCAGCCTTTGTGGGATTAAAAGGCTTGAAGCGTCCTACAAATCTTGGGTTTTCGATCGGAATCATTGGGCTTGTTTGCCAAGAGTTGGCTGTTTTGATGATTTCTCTCTCTTCCAGCGCTGATCAGATTCTTATCTTGGGAAAGGTGATGATCTTTGGAGGAATACTCCTGGGAGGTGGCTGGTTGCTCTTTACAATGACGTTTGCGCGTATAGACGAGGTCGAAGTCTTTCGCAAAAATCGTTTCTGGCTCAGTCTTTATTTTATTATTTCCTTTTCTTTTTTGGCGTTTCCGCTTTTTAGTGAGGTTTCAGTGATCGGCTTAAAACCCGACTTGCTCAAAATAAATCTCACAGCTTCTGTCTTTTTCGTTCTTTACCTCGTTGTGCTCGTGTTTATTTTGATGAATTTAGAGCAAACTTTTCGTGCATCTTCTGGCGGGACTCGTTACCAAATCAAGTACATGATTCTGGGTTCAGGGGGGATCGTTGCTTTCGAGATCTACCGTACGGGACAGGTCCTTCTTTTTTCTTCAATCTCGATGGATTTTACGCTGTTATTCGCCTTCGGGGTGATCTTGTGTTATTTTCTGTTGTCATTTTCAATGGTCCGGCATAGACTGCTCAATGTTGATCTTTTTGTATCCCGGTACGTGCTTTACAGATCTGTCGCTCTACTCTCAGTCGGGATCTATTTGGCCCTTGTGGGTTTGGCGGTTGTGGGTGTACAGCATTTTGGTAATGCATCCTATATTCGCTTAATCCCCATTGTTATCTTTGCTGGGCTTTTGGGGATGATCATCCTTCTGCTTTCCGAGGGCTTGAAGTTGAAGATGCAAAATTTCATCAATACGCATTTCTATAAAAACAAACACGACTACCGAAATAAGTGGCAGGAGTTTACCGGTGCCGTGGGTGCAAAAGTATCTCTGCCCGAATTATTGCCCTCACTGGTGACTTGGCTGGCGGAAAGCATTGGCACAAATGACAGTGCGATCTGGTTATTTGACAAGGAGCGGGATCGTTTTTATCTTGCCAGCCGACGGGGTTTCCCCACAGCACCCAGTGTATGGTCTGAAGACAGCACCTTGATTAAAACGATCAGGCAGAAAGGGACTTCTTTTGAATTAACAGAGAAAAACGTCCTTTTTGACGAGATCCGTTCGGGTGCCCCTTCATTTTTTGATGCAAACCCTGTGAGTGCCTGGATTCCGATTGACTCGAATGCACAGATGATTGGCATTTTGGCGCTGGGCCGAAAAATCACGGATGAAAAATATGATTTACATGACTTGGAGTTACTGACAACCATTGCGGGACAAGCTGCGGGTCAGATTGAGCGGGTGCGCTTGATTGAGGAATTGGGTGTTGTTCGTGAGTTGAAGGCCATCCACACGCTCTCGTCTTTTTTTCTTCATGATCTCAAAAATTACACCTCGACCCTTTCTCTCTTGGCTCAAAATGTAGAGAAACACGGTTCAAATCCAGACTTTCAGAAAGATGCCTTTGTAACGATTGAAAATACAGTGGATAAAATGAATCAGTTAATCAAGCATATCACCGTTGTTGCAAAAGGGCTGGTACTGGTGCGATCCGAGGTAGATTTGAATGATCTTGTTGATGCAACCCTTGCAGGGCTTGATGGTGCTTTGGGTTTAAAGGGGCGGATTTGCTCAATTTTTGGTGATCTGCCTCGTTTTACCGCCGACGCCGATCAGCTGGAGAATGTTTTGAGAAATTTGATCATCAATGCCTGTAACGCGAGCAAAGAGGAAGGCAATGTCACGATCGAAACCCACTCAGAGCATGAGCGGGTTTATTTTTCCGTTAGTGACGAGGGTTGTGGTATGTCGGAAGAATTTATTTCCACAAAATTATTTAAACCCCTGCGCACGACACGAGCGGCCGGATGGGGCATCGGTTTGTTTCAGTGTCAGCAAATTGTCAAGGCACACGGCGGGAAAATTAAAGTGGAAAGCGAAGAAGGTAAAGGCAGTACGTTCACGGTTGAACTCCCCTTGTCAGAAAAATAGGGGCTTTGTTTAGTGACCGTCTTTTTTGAGGCGAAATTCCCAAGGCGGTATCGGATTTTCTAATGTCCAGAGTCCAATTTTTTTCTTACGAGCGGCTTTTTCGAGATCCCCGTAGCTCGTATCGTCCGTTTTTTTCCACCGCCACCAGGCCAGGCCAGCCTTCACCAATTCACGATTGAGATTCAGTCCCTTGTCCATCAACACCACTTCCCCAACGGCCTGCCCCTTTGTATTCAACTCTTTTACATGAACGGTAACAGGTCCCGAAAAAACCAGCATCGCTGAAAATTGTTTCGATTCTTTTGAAAATGGCTGTCCCTCTTCCGGACAATCAACGTCTGACAAACGGACCTGTGCGAATTTACCTTTGTGCAAGAGGACCAGTAGATCTCCCTCAAGCACTTCCATCACGGTTCCCGTAAAGGAATAGCTAAAGTGGGGTTCTGCTGAAGCGGCATATGCTGGAAAAAAAAAGAAGAGACTCCAGATCAGGCTGTATTTTATTTTATTGATGTGCTTAAACATGCTAAAGGTCTTCGGTTTATAGACCTTTAGATAACGGTTCTTTTGATTCAGGTCAAGTCTATTGTGTCTAATTTTGAAAAAAAGGGGGAGCACAAGCAGAAAACGATAAAAAATGGGCTGTTTTAAAAATCCCAATGCGGGTGTGTCGTGTGAATTGAGGAAGCGCTGATTCAATCTCGAATCAGCGATCGTTTAAATGACTTATTTCAAAAAAACAGAGGCTTTCGGGAAATGAAACCCGTGTTGCACACTATTTTCTGTGCTTGATTCGAAAACAGACTGAATCAGCGCTTCCTCTTGATACACACGCCCGAGTATTGCCAGGGGTGTTTTACTGCAGCGATTTTGAAGTGAAGCGGACCTTGATCCCATTATGCAACCTGCGTCTTGTTTTCAACCTGAAGTTCTGCTTGTGTCAGTACGGGTTCGCCTTGGTAGGGTGCTTCAATTCTTTTATAGTCTGCGGGAATCGGAATTCCACGGCTCATGAAGCGTAACCATTCGGCCGTGACTTCCTTAAAAGGGCTCTGCAATTCGGCCCGTAAGTTTTTAAAGAATAAAAAAGTGATTAAGGTTAAAAGCGCCACCGCGGGAACGCCAAAACCAACGGCTAAGATTTGTTGAATCATAATTTTCTCCTTATTTTTAATCTCTGTTTATTTTGTTGTTTGTAATGCTCCCTTCCCTAAGCAATCAACGTGCCAAAATATTTTATGCTGTAATATCAATGTTTTATATGTTTTATTACGATTTGAATACAATGCTATTGTTTCCAAATGAAACGATTCTGGTGTTTCATTTGGAAACGTGAAACAAAAAAGGTGCAAAGTGAAACGAAATGGAGGCAGAGGGGTATTTTGAGTCCGCTCTGATTTAAGTCAGAGCTTCTTTAAGAACCCGTGTAGATAAAACAGTTGGTTTTCTGGTTTTTGTTGATCTTGGTGGTTTCTGGATATTCCTCGCGGCAGATCGGCATGACTTGCGGACAACGTGGATGAAAAAAGCAGCCTTGGGGAGGATTGATTGGAGAGGGTAAATCGCCTTCAATGCGAATAATCAGGCGTTTTTTTTCTGGATCGACTTCAGGCACCGCCGAAAGCAAGGCACGGGTATAGGGGTGTTTGGGTTCACCCAAAACAGCTTCTACCGTCCCGTATTCAACGATACGGCCCAAATACATGACCGCGACCTCGTGGGCGAAGTAATCCACGACCGAAAGATCGTGGGTAATAAAAAGATAGGCCAAACCATAAGTCGATTGTAGTTCTTTCAAAAGATTTAAAACCTGTGCCTGAACCGAAACGTCTAGCGCACTGGTGGGCTCGTCGCAGACGATGAGCTTGGGTCTTACTGCCAAGACACGGGCGATGCAAATGCGTTGTCGTTGTCCGCCCGAAAACTCGTGTGGATAACGGTGTTTGGCATCTGCGGGTAAACCCACCTGTGCCAAAAGTTCATCCAGCCATACGTCGTCTGTATCATTTTCAATTTCGATTTTTAAGGCTTTGACCCCTTCTTTGATAATATCGCCCACGAGCATTCGAGGGTTGAGTGAAGAATAGGGGTCTTGGAAAATGATTTGAAAATCGCGTCGTCTTAAGCGTAGGGCCTTGTTAGAGAGGCGTGATAAATCTTCATCCTCAAATAAAATTTCCCCCCCACTTTGTGGAATCAGTTGCAGAATGGCCTTGCCCGTTGTTGTTTTTCCACAGCCGGATTCCCCCACCAAGGCGACCGTGCGACCGGAATCTACTTTAAGTGAAACGCCATCTACAGCCTTTACCTGTCCCACAACCCGCTTGAAAAAGCCTTTTTGGATGGGAAAATGGACTTTAAGGTTAGAGATTTCCAAGAGGGCTCTCTCTTCTGATGCGGCTCCCTCGGTATTTTGAGCTCCCCCGGGTGTATGCACAAGTTGTATTCGTCTTTCTGGAAATTCCTGTAAATGACAGCGAATTCCCCCCATCTCCAAAGCGGTCCATGAGGGGATTGATTGTTCGCAGAGGGCCCAGGCACTGTCGCATCGGTTGGCAAAACGACAATTTGTAAAGGGACGATTTAAGGGTGGAACGGTGCCGCGAATGACTTCAAGTGTTTCTCCGCGTTTCTTTTTTCCGGGCAGAGCGCTGAGCAGTTTTTGCGAATAGGGGTGTTGTGGTTTTGCAAAAAAGGCCGCGCGGTCTCTCTGTTCCACAATTTCTCCCGCGTACATGACGGCCACTTCATCGGCCATTTCTGCAACGATTCCTAAATCATGTGTGATCAATAAAATAGCCATGCCGCGTTCCTTTTGGAGCTTTCGTAAAAGATCCAAAATCTGAGCTTGAATGGTGACATCCAAGGCCGTTGTCGGTTCATCCGCAATCAATAAATCGGGTTCGCCGGAAAGGGCCATGGCAATCATCACCCGTTGTTTCATTCCTCCCGAAATCTGATGGGGATATTCACTGTAGCGTTGTTCAGGGTCGGGGATGCCCACCAGCTCAAGGAGTTCAATCGCAGAAACCTTGGCGGCTTTTTTGTTGAGCCTTAAATGATATTCTAGGGTTTCACGGATTTGATCCCCGATGGTCATCACCGGGTTGAGGCTCGTCATCGGTTCTTGAAAAATCATCGAAATACGATTGCCGCGTAAAATCCGCATCGCGACTTCGGGCATCTGACACAAATCTTCCCCATCCAGTAAAATCTGTCCATCAACAATTTTACCCGCGGGTTTAGGAACCAATTTCATGATAGAGAGTGCCGTCATGGATTTTCCGCATCCCGACTCTCCAACCAAAGCAAAGGTTTTCCCCCGAGGGATATCAAAGGAGACGCCGTCAACAGCATTGACGATGCCATCATCCGTTGAAAAACGGGTTTTGAGGTTTTTAACCTGAAGCAGGTTCTGCACCATTACACTCCCAAAGATTTATTTTAATCGCAATAAAAAGCATTTCATGTGAGAAGAATAATCTCATAATTTTGAGTGCCTGTAATCTTTTTTTTATGGGTTTATCCGGTTTTTGAAAAAGACACAACAACGACAGTTACTTGTCTTTAGGGCGTCTACCGTCCAATCAAATAAATACCCAATAAACACAGGGCAATTCCCAGAAATTTTGAGACGCTAAAGTGCGCGTCAAATAGAAAAATAGAAGCGATGGCAACGACGACCACGCTGAGACTGGTTAAACCACTCACATATCCGGGATTGGGTGCAATCGCAATCGCCATCAGTGAAAAATGAATAATGGCAAACGCCCCGACTGCCGCGATAAAGACGTAGATGAGTTGTGAGCTGGGAAGCTTGTAGCCATTTCCAGAAAGAATTTGTTGCAGACCGACAAAAATAAAAACCAAAAAAAAGACATTTAAATTGATTCTGCCGAGGTCAAAACCATTTTTGGTCAGTTTTGCCATCGCCAAAGAATGGACTGCCAGAGACAAACCCGCCAAAAGGGAAAGTGGCACCCAAGTCATTTTCATTCCCCTTTATCGTCCCCGAAGTCTGGGATCAAAAGCATCCCGTACTGCATCAGAAAAAACATTCGCTGAAAGCACCAAAACAAACATAAAGACAAACGCTGCGGTTAAAGACCACCAGACGACGGGCTCCCGCGCAAGCTCAAGCCGTGCGCTATTGATCATATTGCCCCAGGAAATCATAGCCGGATCTACGCCGACACCCACATAAGACAAGACCGCTTCGGCCAAGACAAGCCCGCTGAAATCCAAGACCAGAGCGATAAGCACGATGTGCATCACATTTGGCAGAATATGGTGGGTGATAATACGACCCGGCCCAACCCCCAATGCCCTTGCCGCTTGCACATATTCCATTTCGCGCAGTTTTAAGGTTTCTCCTCTCAGTAAACGGCAAAGCCCGATCCAGCCCGTCAGCCCCAGGATCAAACACAGAAACATTAGACGGATATCTGCCCGTTCCGTAATACTTGCAAAGGATTCCGCATTTTTATCCATGTAGATTTGTAGGATGAGTACAGCGGAGGCAATCAAAAGCACCCCCGGCACAGAACTGAGTGTTGTGTAAAGATATTGAATGGCATCGTCGGTCTTTCCTCGAAAATAACCTGCAGCGATGCCCAAAAAAATACCAAAAGGCAGCATCACCAAAGTCGTGAGTGTACCAATGACCAGTCCTGTTCTGATGCCTTTTAGGGCCATGTAGAGCACATCCTGTCCCACTTTATCCGTACCAAAGAGGTGATATTTAACGCTCAGGGGTGCAAGCACACCCACAAGCAGAAAAAGCAGTGCTGCCGTAAAAAGGATAGATCGCCAAGCCGTTTGTGTCTCGCCGCGCCAGATATTTCCGAGCATCTCTTTTGCTGGTTTCCGGTGCCGCTGCGCTAAGATCAGCACAAAAAGCATTGAAATAAGGCTCCAGATCAAAAGCCCCGAAAAGAGACGCTTGTTAACAATTGAAAAAATATCGCTGGTTCGTTCTGTTTCCGGGGTCTCAAGGTGTGCGCCGCCAAACTTTAGGCGTGGATAAGCCCGATGTTGGGAGCCATCAGCGGCTTCGATCATTTCTTTGCTAAAGGCTTGGCTTGCCAAAGGCGCAGAATAGCTCCGTTCCACATTATTTTTCAGTGGTCCAAGGATGACATCCAAGAGAGAAAGGACTTCGGGGTCATATTGTATTTCCTGTGCCGCATCTGTTGTGGGCAGTGCTTTTCTAAAATGCACCGAATCCAAGAGCCCAATGCCAATATAAAACAAAAGCACCACCAGTGCCGACATCGCAAGCGGACGCCGTCGAATTTGCCGCCAGGGTGCAAGTAAATGTTCATGGCGTGAGATATAAAAGGTCAAGCCGACCACTAAGAAAAGCAGCAGGTAGATCAGTCTGTCCGTCCAAAGAAAGACGGCTTGAAAAGAAAAGAGCACGAATGAAACTCCTCTAAGGCTAACTCGCCCGTTTTTCATAGGAGACTAAATAAACGTCGTCGTCCATTACAACAAAATAAATCCACCTTAATGTGGATGTTTTTTTTTGCGCTCCACTCGTATCATATTAAAAATAATGTATGGCGAACAGATGTCCAATGTCAAGAAAGCCGATAGCCATCAGGAAATGGCTATCGGCTTTAAAAGACTAATGCGTGTGTAATAGTGGCGTATTTTTTATCAGGTTTTCTCTGTTCACGATGTTTCTTTCTCCTTCAAACCCCGACCCTTCCACAAAGCATAAATGACCGGAATGACTAAGAGGGTCAGAATGGTCGAGGAGAGCATGCCCCCTACCATGGGCGCTGCGATGCGTTTCATCACCTGAGAGCCAGTACCCGTGCCCCACATAATGGGCAGTAGACCGCCGACGGTGATGGCAAGCGTCATGATGACAGGCCGGATACGTTTTCCAGCCCCTTCCAAAATGACTTTAAACAAATCTGCGCGTGTTTTTAGAGTTCCTGCGTTCAGATGCTCTTTATAGTAGAGATCGAGATAAACGAGCATGACCACAGCAAGTTCAACAGAGAGGCCCGCCAAGGCAATAAAACCGACACCCACGGCGACGCTCATGTTGTAGTCCAGGAAGTACATGAGCCAAACCCCGCCCACAAAGGAAAAAGGGAGAGAAAGCATGACGAGCAGGCTTTCCGCAACGCTTTTGAAGTTAAAATAAAGCAGGAGAAAGATAATCATGATCGTGAGAGGAATGACCAATTTGAGGCGCGCCTGTGCCCGTTCCATGTATTCATACTGACCGCTCCACAAAAGTGTGTAGCCCTGAGGCAGGTCAAGCTCTGCCGCAACAACTTTTTGTGCATTAGCAACATAGGTCCCAACGTCAATACCGCGAAGGTCGATATAAGTCCAGGCGTTCAATCTGGAATTTTCACTCTTGAGCACGGGTGCACCCCGTTTGATCTGGATATCCGCGACCTGAATCAGGGGAATCTGTCGGCCCATCGGGGTGGGGATCAGCATGCGTTTAAGCTCGCCGATATTTTCGCGGGTGCTGCGGCTGTAACGCAGATTGACCGGATAGCGTTCAAGACCTTCGACGGTGTAGGTGATGTTCATTCCCCCAAAGGCGGTCTGGATGACATCCTGGATATCACCCACGGTCAAACCGTAGCGGGAGGCTTCTTTACGGTGAATCTTGATATCCACAAAGTTACCGCCCACAACGCGTTCGCTGTAAACGCTGAGTGTACCAGGAACTTTCTTTAAAATGGTTTCAAGGCGTTTTCCGATGCCTGCCAGGACCTCTAAGTCTTCTCCGGCGACTTTGATCCCGACAGGGGTTTTGATGCCGGTGGAGAGCATGTCGATTCGGGTTTTAATCGGCATGGTCCAGGCGTTGGAGATGCCGGGGATGTCCAAGGCTGCATCCATTTCCTCAACCAGTTTTTCCATCGTCAGGCCCTCACGCCATTCGGATGGAGGTTTTAGGGTGATAAGGGTTTCGATCATGTTCAAGGGCGCGGGATCGGTAGCGGTTTCAGCCCGGCCTGCTTTGCCTAAGACATGATGTACTTCGGGAAATGTTTTAATGATGCGATCTGTTTGCTGGAGGATTTCCTTCACTTTTGTAATCGAAATCCCCGGAAGTGTCGAGGGCATGTACAGGATATCCCCCTCGTTTAAGGGCGGCATAAACTCCGAACCCAGTTTCTCCAAGGGAATGATGGTGGCTCCCATGATCAGTATTGCGAGGACGATGACGGTGATTTTAAAGCGAAGCGCTGTTTTGAGTATCGGATGATAGACAAACAAGAGGGCACGTACAATGGGGTTCTTCTTTTCTGGAATAATCCGTCCTCGAATGAGATAACCCATTAAAACCGGCACGAGGGTAATCGAAAGAAAGGCTGATGCGGCCATAGCATAGGTTTTGGTGAAGGCTAGGGGCGCAAAAAGTCGTCCCTCCTGGGCTTGCAGGGTGAAAACGGGCATGAAGGAGACAGTGATAATCAGCAGGGAAAAGAAAAGTGCAGGGCCGACTTCTTTTGCCGCTTCCCCTATGGCTTGCCAGCGGTCGGTAATCTCTCCGCGCTCCAAATGTTTGTGCGCATTCTCGATCATTACAATCGCCCCGTCCAGCATGGCCCCAATAGCAATGGCGATGCCACTCAAGGACATGATGTTGGCGTTAATGCCTTGCAGATACATCAAAGAAAAGGCGATCAGAATGGAAACGGGCAGGACAAGCACAGCGACAAGGGCTGAACGGAAATGCAGCAAGAAGACGACGCAGACAATGGCAACGACGATGATTTCTTCCAACAGCTTTTCTTCGAGGGTCTCAATGGCCCGTTCAATAAGGCTGGAGCGGTCATAGACCGTCACGACCTCTACGCCCTCGGGTAGACCTTTTTTGAGTGTTTCGAGACGTGCTTTGACATTATTGATGACTTCTAAAGCATTTTCGCCAAAACGCATGACGACGATGCCACTGACTGCGTCTCCTTCGCCGTTGAAATCAATCAATCCACGACGGATTTCAGGACCAATATGAATGTGGGCCACATCTTTCAAGAGGATGGGTGTGCCTTTGTGATCAAGACCGATGGGGATGGTTTTGAGATCCTCAACACTTTTGATATAACCAATGCCGCGTACCATGTATTCGGTTTCGGCCATCTCAAGCAGCCGGCCGCCGACATCGTTGTTGCTGCGGCGGATGGCTTCAGTGATCTTTTTGAGGGGGATGTTATAGGAAAGCAGTTTGTTTGGGTCGAGCGTGACTTGGTACTGTTTTACAAAACCCCCGATGCTGGCAACTTCGGAGACGCCCGGTACGGTTTGCAGCTCATAACGCAGGTACCAATCCTGAATACTGCGAAGATCGGCTAGATCATGTTTCCCGGTTTTATCCACCAGGATGTATTGATAAACCCAGCCCACACCTGTTGCATCGGGTCCCAGTTTGGGTGTGACGTTGGCGGGAAGGCGGTCGGAGACAAAATTGAGATATTCCAGCACCCGGCTTCGTGCCCAGTACATGTCTGTGCCATCCTCAAAAATGATGTAAACAAAAGACACCCCGAAGAAGGAATAGCCTCGAACGAGCTTGGCGTAGGGCACAGACAGCATGGCTGTGGTGAGGCTATAGGTCACTTGGTCTTCGACAACCTGAGGATCCTGTCCCGGATAATCCGTCTGGATAATCACCTGAACATCCGAGAGATCGGGAATGGCATCAAGCGGGGTGTTTTTCAGCGCAATCAGCCCCCCGATTACAATCAGGACGGTGAAGAAGAGAATTAGAAAGCGGTTATTGATCGAGCCTTCAATGATTTTACGAATCATGAGCCGCCTCCCATATCCATGCCTTCCATTGTGTTTCCGTCTTCTTTTAGAGGGAGAGGGTCTTCTGAAGTATCATCTTTGGTAGGTTCCAACATTTTTCCAACCGCTTCATTCAGGCGACTTTCCGAATCAATGAGAAACTGGGCCGATGTCACGACTTTTTCTCCTGAACGCAATCCTTCAATAATTTGACTGAGGTTGCCAGCCTCAATGCCCACCTTGATGGGTCTGGGCTCAAACTTCCCGCCGTCTAGGGCGATAAAAACCTTTTCACGTCCATCCGCTCGCATAATTGCTTCGGAGGGGATGACGACGGCATCCACTTGGTGTGCGGCCTGAATCCTTACTTCCGCATACATATCGGGTTTCAGAAGACCTTTTGTGTTGTCAAATTCGAGACGGACTTTGATGGTGCGGGTTTTTTCTTCGACATAAGGATAGATGTAGGTAATCTTGCCCGTGAAGGTCTTTCCGGGCAGGGCCGTAAGGGTCATCTCTCCCGTATCACCGACAGAGATCCAGGGCAGTTCGTATTCATAGATATCGACATAGACCCAGACTTTTGAAAGCCCGGCGATACGATAGAGTTCGGTTTTAGGCGTCACAAACTGGCCCTGTCTCGCACCGATTTTCAACACAAAACCCTCAAAAGGGGAGTGGATGTGCAGATATTGTTTGATTTGCCGATCTTTTTCCAGCTCTACAATTTGATGCTCCGCGACATCCAGAAGTTCAAGACGTTCTCTGGATGAGGCGACAAGGGCTAAGGCACCTTTTTGAATGTCTTCAATAGGGCTATCGGCCAGGACCTTTTGGTTGTCCAGGGCCAGCAAATATTCCTGCTGGCTCGTCACCAACTGCGGCGAGTAAATGCTGAGCAAGAGCATGTTTTTTGAAACCGGCTGACCCGTTTTATCAATATATAATTTTTCGATCCATCCCTGTGTTTTCGGATGTAGTCGGGAAAGGCGTTCTTCGTCGTAATCCACACGGCCGATGGTCTTAATCACGCGTGAAAGGGTTTTTATTTCCGCGACTGCGGTACGTACGCCGATATTTTGTGTCATGACCGGATCGATTTTGACGGTTCCTTTTACGCTATTATCATTTGTGTCCTTGGCATAAACAGGCACATAGGTCATGCCCATGTCATCCGTCTTGGGTGTGGGAGAGGTCATGCCGGGTTTCATAGGGTGACGGTAAAAAAGGGGTTTGGGCCCTGTTTCTTCGGCTGAAAGTTTTGCAGTCTGATTTGGGTTTTTGTTTGCAAACCAATACCCTCCAGATAATCCAAGTAAAAGTGCAATGCCGATGAATACCAGATTATTTCGCATTGATCTGCTCCTTTCCAACGACATGGGCGAGTTGAGCCAGGGTCATATTGGCTTCACTCAATGTCTTCCAATATTGAATTTCAAAGTTGTAAAGTGTGAGTTGGGCGCGCACGAGGTTCAAGAAATCGACCTTGTTGACCTGATAGCCGGATAACATCGAAGCAACAGTCTGTTTTGCCTGTGGAATAATACCTGTTTTAAATAAAGAGACTTGATCGCTCAATTGGCGATAACTTGCCAGAGCGGAGGAGATTTCCGCCTCAATCTGTTTTTGTTGTTCTGAAAGTGACCAGCGCGCTGTGGTCAATTCATCCAGACGCTGGTCAATGGCTTTGCTTTGTTTGGTTTTACCGTAAACGGGAAGATTCATCGAAAAGAGCAGGCTCACAAAATCGGAACGATCGCCACGTCCCGGATTTTGTCCGTCCCGATAGCCATAGACGGCACCGAGTTTGAAATCCGGTTCAAAACCCTTTTTGGCTAAGCTGAGGCGGCTGCGGGCTGCAAAAATGCGGTCTTTGACTGCGGCCAGCAGCGGGCGATCCTTTTTGTAGTCTTGCAGCAAGCGCTTCTCATTTGGCATCGGGGGAAGTGTTTCTGAAACGATATCCGGGAGCCGAATAGATTGGTTGGTCGCACGATTCAAGAGACCATTTAAGGCAGCTTCCGCCTTGCGCCGCTTCGCATAGAGGGTGATTTCTAGATCAAGCAGTTTTGAGAGTTCCAACTGTGCAAGCAAGACATCCTGCTGTAAACCCTTGCCGACTTTGTATTTTGTCTGGGCAATTTCAACAAATTGCGTGAGCAGTGCTTTATTTTGCTGGATAATTTCCAAGGCCCGGTCGTTTTTAAAAATAGACCACCAACGGGTTTTGACTTGTCGAATGAGAAACAGACGTGTTTCGCTCACCGATTTTTCTGCGGCCTGAGCCTGAAATTGGGCTGTTTCTTTTTTTAAGGCCAGCTTTCCCGGAAAAGGGAAACTCTGCATGATGCCGATCTGGATTTGCGTCATCGGTTCTTGTTCGAGATTAAAGCTGTCGGTCGGAAGATTCCGGGCATTGAGACTCAAATGAGGATCGGGAAGTGTTTCTGCTTGAGAAGGCTTCTGCGCTAAAGCCTTCGCTTGCGAACCCATTCTCGCGAGGCCCGGATTGCTCACAAGCGCCTCTGAAATCGCGTCTTGCAATTGAAGTACGTTTTTTGTTTTGTGTTGAGTCCCCTGTTCAGCTGGTGCTTGTGTTGGTGTAAAGATTGTCAGCAGAATAGAGTAGAAAATCAGGCGAAGCATCAGGGCGACCTCCATATTTTTTTGCATCAAATAAAATCTGTTCGACAACTTAGGAACACAAAACACATTCTACAACGTGAGTGTTAGACACAGGTCAAGTCTTTTTGTCTTCAGGCGAGGAGCCTATCGGACTGAGATTGGGTCTTGTTTCTACAGGAATACTTGATGGGAATTCTACGCTTCCAAAATAAATGCTACAAGGAAAATGAGGGACTGAAGCAACCTATAGAGACTAGAGGATGTCGACATCCCCTAGTCTCTTAGGTTTACTGAGACTCATTTTGAGCACCCTTAATTTCCAATTCAAACTCAGCCCCACCTTCTTGTACTGCTCCATTTACGACGATTTCAATTTTGTGCAGACCGGGGTAATAGACGCGCGTTGTAATTTGTTTGAAAGGGTGTTTTTTCTTTGCCCGATGTGTGGATCCGGCACTTAGCGTCAGCACTTTCCATTTGAAAACCTTTGGTGTTGTGCGGCCGTTCGCTTTTTTGTGGTGGATGATGTAGTCGATGATAAGGGCCTGATCTTCCGTCGCTTCTGAAGACAAGGCCATTTCGAAGACCAGTGCATCGCCAAAATTTACTGTGGGTGTTTTTAAGTTGAGAGCTTCCAACTTGACCTTAGCAGGGCCGTAACCCAAGGCTTTGAGGGTGGCGGGATGTCCTTGTTTGATCAAAGTGCGGCAGGCGTGACGCACAAGTCTCTGGCGATTTTTTGAGGCCGCCCTGAGCCATTTTTCAGCGATCCCGGCAACACGGTCGGGGTGATCTTTGGCGATGTCGTTCAAATTATTTGCGACGGAGCGCCGGACGTATTCGGAAGGGTCATCTTTTAAAGCTTCAAGCAAGGGCAGAATATGTTCTGGATTTTCCATAAATGCAGAAAGGCGCATGGCCCAGGGCAGGCGAGGCCGTGAACCTTCGGAAACCAAACGTCGCACGTGTTCGTTGTTGTGATTTGTCCATTCCATCAGCACGGTAAGTGTTTCTTTTTGTTTCTCAATCAGAAAAAAACGAATGCCAAATTCGGATGATGAGCGAATGGTCATTTCCTTGAGCAACATCATCGAAAGCCTAAAATCGTGCATTCCCCACAAACCGACATAGTGCGCCATGGGCATGACGGCCCATCCAGAAATGCCCTTTGTATTGACCGGGATGTTGGAGAGATCGCTGCCATCTTCCGGTGTGAGGCTGCTCAGCATGATTTCCCCCGCATGAGAATAATCTTCAGGTAAATATTTACGCAGGGCTTGCGTGATTTGTTCGGAACGGGCTTTGAGTTCGAGCATTTCCAAGTTGTTTGTCGCGGCTCGGACAAAACGGTCGCGATCAAAATCCGGCCAGGCGTTTAAAAAATGATCGCCCATGCCTGAGATAATCTGTGCATTGAATAAATTTTTAAAAGGTTCTGGCATCTTGGATTTTTGTCCTTTGGGTAAAGATCTTTTTGTTGTCCATCTTTTTCCCTATTTAAAAATATCTTTGAAAAAAATCTGTGTGCGCTGCCAGGAATCTGTGTCCGCTGCTTCATCGTAGAGCAAAGGCAGTGAAAACTGTTTTCCGAGTTCACTTGCTTCTGGAATAGTGAAACTGTGTTTGACACCAGGATAGCTTTTGAGTTGGAAATCGAGACCTGCTTCGGTCATGGATTTGACAAAGGTTTGCACCGACTTCATCGGAACAAAAGGATCGGACCCGCCGGTAAAAGCAAGGACTTTTGCTGTTGATTGTCCTGGTTTTGATGGGGTTTGTGTTGCAAAGGCAAAATTTCCGTGGAAGCTGACGACACCATCCAAAGCTGTGATACCCATCCGGGCCATGTGCATGACGATGCCGCCGCCCATGCAATAGCCAATGGCTGCAATTTTATTGGGATCAACTGTTTTTTGGTGGATCAAAATCTCATAGGCTGCTTTAAAGCGTTTTTCGGTTTCGGGCAATTGGCCCACCGCAGCTTTCATCAATTTTTGCGCGTCTTCGGGGTGTTTGGCCAGTTTGCCTGTGCCGTACATGTCGAGTGCAAAAGCAGTGTAACCCAGCTTTGCCAACATTTTTGCACGTTTACGGGAATAATTATCGTGTCCCCACCATTCATGCACGACGAGTACGCCGGGACGTTTGCCGGAAATCGCGTCGTCAAAGGCCATAAAGCCAGTGAACTCGGTCTTGCCCACTTTGTATGTGATTTCTTTTGTTTGTACGACGGCATGCGCTTGCACGCCGAAAAAGACCCACACAAACAATGCCATCATCATTATTTTTTTCATGATTGAATTCCCTTCGTAGATGTCGTCGTAAATGGCTCTCTGAGCCAGAAATGGCTGGAAATATCTTGTCTCTGCCGTGTGTTTGCTGGATGCATGGAGTCTATCGGGATCGTCGACAAAAGATCAAGCCTGCGCTCTGTAGACACTCAAGTGCGAGGTGAGCTTTAAGGCAGCTCTCATTAAAGTCGGGTTTGGGTTTTATGAAGGGATAAAATCTTAAGAAAGAACGACTCATTCTCATGAATCAAATTTTGAAATACAGTGAGAAATGGCGTGCATCTTTTATTTATAACTCAGGTGTTCATAAGTCAGGCGGGGGAGTTGTTTTCTTTTCGTCCCCGTCGCTTTCCCCGCGTTGCTCCGTGACTTCGTTGTGGAAATGTTGGGTGATGCCTGTCCAGGTCGCAAAAACGTCTTCAAAAATTCCCTTGGAATCCGTGTTCGTTCCCTTTTGGATATGCACCAGTTTGGCCGTAAAAAGTGCATTGGTGAGCAGTGCCGCGATAAGTTGGTTTTTTTCGATATCGTCTTCTCTCGGTTTCGAGCGCATTATTCTCGTTCCTCCCCCATGCAAATGAGTTCTTTCAGTCGTCGGGCGCATTATGACGTATAGCGCTATCAATATCTAATGATATCAAGTTTCACGGGGCTGTCTAGGCGTCTTCACTCGAAAATTAATTTTATGTAATAAATCTAGATTTACATTAACAAGGTATCAAGTGAAGCACTCAATGCTCATAGAGGTGATTTTGAGCGCTCTTTTTACCCCCCCTCCTCCAGCACTTTTTTTTTGCTCTGGTATGCTTTTTAGTTTGGAATTATCGTGCAAAGTACCTGTAAAATAGGGAGAACCAAACGAATGAAAAACATAATAGATCTTTTAGAAAAAACATCCTTTTCAAATGGGCTTATTAAGGAAGACGCTGATTTTTCACAAAAAATGCCAGGGGAAAGACTTCCCGTCACACAAAGCCTGGAGGTGGCCATCCTTGGATTAGGGGATTGGGGCCAACAAGTCATTCTCCGCTCGCTCGAAAACACTCCGTTTTCATTTATAAAACAGTTTCACCTGATTGCGGGTGAGAACTACGAAAGCGTATTCACGCAATTTTCCAAGGCCCCCAAGATGCAAGTCTACCGTGCTGGGGAGTACGAGGCCGTACTTAAGAATACTTCAATTTCTGCCGTCATCATCAGTACACCTTGTCAGACACACTATGAACTCGCCAAAATCGCATTGCTCGCGGGAAAACATGTTTTTGTCGAAAAGACCTTTGTTTTAGAAGAAACACATGCTGCCGAGCTGATCTCATTGGCCCAGAAAAAAGGCTTAACGCTCATGGTGGGCTATGAATTCATGTATGACGATGGGTTTTCAGAAACCCGTGATTTGATCAAAGGCTTGGCTTTTGGCGAGATCACTGAAATTGAGCTCTACCTTTTCAACATGAAAAAAGGAGCGCTTTCAAATAATGAAAAATACGGAACCTCTATCGTCAATCACCACGTCACCCACTTATTGAGCATCCTTCAAACCCTGCTGGGTGTGCAGAAGATGGATCATATTGACTTGCTCGAAGCGGAATCAGAATATGTCCGTCTTCGCCTGCGTTATGGAGGGGTTGAGACCACTTTGGTCGCTGCGGTTGATCTGCCCAATCGACAAAATTACAGAACGGCCATTATTCGTGGCACAGAAAAAACACTTGAGATTGCTTTCGATGGCCCCCATCCTGTTTTTACCCTAAAAAAGACTTCAAATGCGGCCCTGATTTCTGCAATGGATGAGGAATACCCCAGGCCTTTTCAGCAGACATTTACCACCACTTCTGTCCAACGCGAGTTTGAGCATTTTTTTGACTGTATGACACAAAATCGCAGACCGCTTAGTGGTGGGCAGACCGCACTGCATCTCGTTAAAATGACCGATCAGATTGAACAGAGCTATCAAAGAAAAATGCGCGTCGAGCAAAAACAATTTGCGGATGAGGCGGCTCAAACCCGACAAGACATCCTGCAGATCCAAAAAACATTCTTGCTTGAAAAAAGTCAAGATGCAGACCCTTCCTCCGAAATAAATACATTGAAGCGAAATGAAACAGAAGCCTTCAAGGGGGTCGAAACAACCCTGGCCGTTGTGAATTATCTTTCTAATAAACCCTATGCATCCGCAGACGAAATTGCCAGACATTTGAATCTAAACCTTGATGCACTTAAGACGATTTATCAGATCATGCAGCGGGTGCCCGGTGTGCAGAAAATTTTCAGCAGAGGAGATAATTACGACTATTTCAAGGTTGTTGAGCGATTTTTTGAACAAAATCATTATGAAGTGACTTTTTTTGTGGGTCTGTCCTGTCCCTATAAATGCAGCTTTTGCAGGATGACGATGGCCTCCCAAGAGAAAAAAGAGGGTTATCTGGGGCAGGGAGAGATTGACGGCAGATCACTCCGTTTTTCTCTTAAAAAACCCGACCTGCTCAAATACCATGAGGTTGTGAAAGTTCTAGACGGTTTAGAAGACATGCGAGATTTAGGCAGGCCGGTTACCGTAAAAATATCTGGAGGTTTAGAACCCTTGAGCGATCCGGAACGTGTTGCGTTTATTTTAGAAGCGGCAAAAAAAAGAGGGTTTCCCGTTCGAATTTATTCGAACGGTATTCTAGCCAACACCCCTGATAAACGTGAAATCGTGCTTTCCTGCGATGATTTTAGAATCAGCCTGAATGCCTTAAATGAAGATTATTTTCAGGATATCTATCGTTTAGGGACAACAAAGAGCAAAAAAATCAGCTATGCCAATATCGAGACAACCTTACGAGAATTGGTGGCCGAAAGGACACGTCTTGCATCAAAAACCCGTATTGGCATTAACTATGTTGTGGTCAAAGGGAATATCTATGAGATGTGGCTCATGGCCGCGCTCTGCCGTGATATCGGACTGGACTACATTAACTTTAACACTGATTATTGTGATGACTTTGACGACAGAGCGTATATCGCAATAGACCAGCAAATTAAAAAAATAAAAACCATGCAGAGAAGAGGGGACTTTCTTTCACTCAAAATTGAGTTTGGCGGGGCGCTCTTAAAAAACAATGTTTTTGCAAACCAACCCCAGGGCGAATTTGACCCAAGATCCATGGCAAAACTTAAAGTATTTGTCGATCCTGCAGGAGAAGTTACACCCGTGCATGAAGGCACCTACCCCTTCCGTACATCTGAGGGAAAAACGGAACAAAACCCTTACGTGTTGGGAAAACTTTCAGGCGAAACGGATTTAAAAGGCTTGTTAAAAGAAGATCACGCGCTCTCACCCATCGAATTTCGTTATTTGGCGCCCTTTGAGCTTATTCTGGGCTTGGAGCTGATACGGGAAGAAAAAGATGAAGCTTCTGGCATCAGGGCGACAGACTCCCCTTATCGGCGTAGTGAAGCCATAACAACCTGAATGTCTTAGCTTACAAAAAACGATAAAAAAATGGGGCGAAATTGATTCGCCCCATTTTTTTTCGGGCTCATCTGTATCGCACTCCCCTTGATTTTCTGTTAGAATCTGCCCTTTATACAGCGATAACAAGGAGATATGATGCACGCAGAGACTGAAGGCATATTCCCCATTCAGAAAGACACGACCCAGTACCGTCTGCTCAGTCAAGAGCACATCTCGGTCAAATCCTTTGAGGGCCTTGATGTGCTCATCATCGCCCCAGAAGCCTTGACCTTGCTTGCCGAACAAGCCTTTACCCAAATTGCACACCTACTAAGACCTTCTCATCTTAAGCTGCTTTCCGCAATTTTAGAGGATCCCGAAGCCTCTGAGAATGATCGTTATGTCGCGCTGCAACTGCTCAAAAATGCGGTCATCGCCGCGCAAGGCATTTTCCCGATGTGCCAGGACACCGGTACCGCAATTGTCATGGGAAAAAAAGGACAACAGGTCTGGACAAACACCTCCGACGAAGCCGCGCTCTCAGAGGGGATATTGCAAGCCTACACCACTGATAACCTTCGTTATTCTCAAAATACAGCCTTAACAATGTACGATGAAAAAAACACCGGAAATAACCTGCCCGCTCAAATTGACCTTTATGCGACTTCAGGTGAAGCCTACCACTTTTTATTTATCGCAAAAGGAGGGGGCTCTGCGAATAAAACCTTTTTGTATCAGGAAACCAAGGCGGTCTTAAATCCAAAAAGTTTGATCAAATTCATGACCGAAAAAATGAAGACCCTCGGTACCTCCGCTTGTCCACCCTATCACTTGGCCTTTGTCATTGGTGGGACTTCTGCCGAAATGACCTTAAAAACGGTCAAACTTGCATCGGCTGGCTATCTGGATCACTTGCCCACACACGGTTCGGAGTCAGGACAGGCTTTTCGAGATTTAGGTGTCGAAGCCGAACTCATGAAGGTCTCGGAGAAACTCGGTATCGGGGCACAGTTTGGGGGCAAATATTTTTGTCTGGATGCACGCGTTATTCGTCTACCGCGTCATGGGGCCTCCTGTCCCATCGGTCTGGGTGTCAGTTGCAGTGCCGATCGAAATATCAAAGCAAAAATTACAAAAGACGGGATTTTTTTGGAGCAATTGGAAAATCATCCAGCCAAATACCTGCCTGAACATGCCGCAGTAGATTCTGAAGTGGTCGACATTGATTTGAATAAAAGCATGGCCGAAATCCTTGCAGAACTCAGTCGATATCCCGTCGCCACGCGTCTCTCTCTTTCCGGTCAAATCGTCGTGGCTCGCGACATTGCCCACGCCAAACTCAAGGAAAAACTCGATCAGGGGGAAGACTTGCCTGACTATTTTAAAAACCATATCATCTATTATGCAGGGCCTGCAAAAACCCCAAAAGGCTATGCTTCCGGTTCTTTTGGGCCCACAACGGCGGGACGCATGGATTCTTATGTGCCACTCTTTCAAAAACGTGGCGGTTCCATGATTATGTTGGCGAAAGGCAACCGCTCCTTGCAAGTCACAAAATCCTGTAATGAACATGGTGGGTTTTATTTAGGGTCTATCGGGGGGCCTGCTGGTGTTTTAGGCAAAGAGTGCATCACAAAAGTTCAGACGATTGCTTATCCTGAACTGGGCATGGAGGCTATTTTTCTGATTACCGTAAAAAATTTCCCCGCCTTTGTTATCGTTGACGATAAAGGCCATGATTTTTTTGATGGTTTGTTGTGAAAATAGCCAGGACGATACTAAATAACATTAAAAGGTTTTAGATTGAGCAAGTCCTATTTTCATTTATTTGTCTGCACGGGGACAACTTGTGAGCACCAAGAGGCCGAAAAAGTGTTGCAAGATCTTCAAACGGCCTTAAAACAAAACGGACTGCTCAAAAAGACCCGTGTCACACTCGCCCGTTGTCTCGGTCAATGTGGTAATGGGCCTAACATGGTGGTCTATCCTGAAGGCATTTGGTATGGAGATCTGGAAAAAAAAAGCATTCAGCGCATCGTGCAAGAACACTTGATTGAAGGAACACCCGTGCACGATTTAATTCAAATTCCGGTGGATTAGGGTGTGTCAAGCCAACAGAATAAAGTGTGTTTCGAGTGGGGAAGGAAACGGTTTTTTATCGGCCGCCCATGCTTTCTCTAAATTCCCAAGGGGGAACGGGATCTTCTCCCAGCCATAGCCCCAGTTTGGACTCCCGTGCCCTGTCTTCCAAGAGCCACAAGGACAAGTCTTCCGAACGTTCTCGGTGCCACCAGGCAAAACCGGCTTTGACGATTTCCCGGTTGAGGCTGCGCCCGTCTTCCAAGACGACTTCGGCGATGATGTTTTCATTGCGGTCAATGCCTTTGACGTTAATGACCACCTTTTGTCCAAAAACAACGCTTTCTGTAAAATCTTTGGCTTGTTGTCCGTAGCGTTGGGTTTTTTCCGGTGCGTCAATGCCTTGCAGACGCACTACGATGACTTGTCGGGATTTTAAGACCTTAAGCGTGTCCCCTGTTAAGACAGCAACGACTTCTGCAATGAATGAAGTCGGTGCTGCTTGCGCCATAGCAGGCAAGAAAAGGAGGACGAATAAGGCAGTCGCGATGCGCGAAGCGCGCCGCGTGCTATTTTTTTTGAGTGTGTGTGGTTCTTTGATCAATTTATAAGTCCTCATTCCGTTTGTTCCTGCCTCATCATTCTGAAATAAAAAACTGTTGTAGCATATCACCTTGAGGGCTGACAATCTTCTGTCAGCAGAAGAAAGGCTAAAAAGCATAGAAACTTGTAAAAAGGAAAGAGAATCCTTAAAATATTTTTGTTTTTTTATGATGATTTAATCAAAGCTTCTTTAGGGCTTTGATACCAAAGGGCGACGATACGAAAATGGCACTTTTTTCTACCCCTGCAATTGTATTGGGCGGTATTCGCTTGGGTGAAGCGGACAAGCTCGTGACCTTTTTTACCCTCACGCGTGGAAAATTGAAAGGCGTGGCAAAAGGTGCGCGTCGCATGAAAAGTCGTTTTGGTGCGACACTCGAGCCTTTTACTCACTGTAAATTGGTTGTTTTTGACAAAGGCACGGAAAAACTGGCACGGATTGAGCAGTGTGACATCCTCCATTCTTTTCAAAGTCTGCGTGAAGATTGGGGTGGAATCGAACGATCTTCACGCATGGTGGATCTTGTCGCCCAAATGACCCCCGATGGGCAAGCCAATACCGAAACTTTCGATCTCTTGCTTCAGGGTTTATTTTTTTTGGAAGAAAAAAAAGATCCGCCACTCTCCGTCATGCTGTTTATCAGTCGCTTGATTGCCTGTAGTGGTTATCAGCCGCATTGGGAGACCTGTCTTAAATGCCGTTTGCCCTTTAAACCGGGGAAGCCTGAAGCCCTTTATTTTTCCCCCGGCGCAGGGGGTGCACTTTGTGCCAAATGTGGAAAAATGCATGTGCCTTTAATTCCCATGAGTCAAGGCACGCGGGCTTTTTTGAGTGCTTCGCAAAAAATGGATTATGAACGCGCCCACAGGCTACGTCCTTCTTTGCAAATCCAAAAAGAGTGTGAGGCGATTTTTAAACACACCCTGTCACACATCACCGGAAAATCAACCCGGCGTTTTACAAAAAATCCGGGTCCGACCTTAGGGTCAGCGCGACTCTGAAGCCAAACATCTGTCTTTCTTAATTCCATTGACAGTAATTCATACAGTTTGATATTTTGAGGCCGTATTTCAAACCCGTATACCCGGTATCAAGGAAAAGCCACTTCGTGTTATCAACACAGCAGAAAAGTTTGACCTTTCAAGAGCTCTTTCTCTCCCTGCATCAATTTTGGGCCGCGCAGGGCTGTATCATTCATCAATCGTATGACAGTGAAGTCGGCGCAGGAACCTTTCATCCGGCCACTTTTTTAAGGGCTTTGGGGCCGGAGCCTTGGAAGGCGGCCTATGTCCAGGCTTCGCGTCGTCCCACAGATGGTCGTTACGGTGAAAACCCCAATCGGCTTCAGCATTATTATCAATATCAAGTCCTTTTAAAACCTGCGCCGGATAATATTCAGGATCTTTATTTAGAAAGTCTTTCTTCATTGGGTCTTTCGCTAAAGGATCATGATATCCGGTTTGTGCAGGATGATTGGGAATCCCCAACACTCGGTGCCTGGGGATTGGGTTGGGAAGTACAATTGGATGGCATGGAGGTCACACAATTTACCTATTTTCAGGAAATAGGCGGCATTGCACTTGAACCCACTTCGGTTGAAATTACTTATGGTTTAGAGCGTATAGCCATGTATTTGCAGGGCGTGGACAGTGTTTATGATCTCGCATGGACGGAAGAAATAAAGTACGGTGATGTGCACCATGAAGCCGAGGTGCAGTTTTCCGAACACAACTTTAATGCGGCCAATGTTGATTCCCTGAAAGAAGGTTTTAATCGCTCCGAGGCCGAAGGTTTGGCCTTAATTTCAAAAGACTTGCCCTTGCCTGCCTATGACCATTGTATGAAGATCTCGCATTTTTTTAATTTATTGGATGCACGTGGTGCGATTTCTGTCACAGAGCGCACGGGCTATATTGCGCGTGTTCGCAAACTGGCGCGGGCCTGTGCCAAAGGCTATCTACAAAAACGAGAAGAGGCGGGTTTTCCGCTGCTTAAAAAATGAGCACATCATCTCCTCAAGCGTTAAAAAAATCGACCGCCAATACCCTGCCCTTGTTATTCGAAATCGGCGTCGAAGAAATCCCTTCAAATGTACTGCCCGATGCCTTAAAACAACTGCCCCAAATTGCTGAAAAATACTTCACCGCCGCTGGTCTTTCTTTTTCTGAACTTGAAGTTTACGGGACACCGCGCCGACTGATTCTTTATTGTCCCGAATTGTCTGTTTCACAGGAAACAAAAGAAGAAATCATTATTGGGCCACCGAAACGCGCCGCTTTTGACGCAGCGGGCAATGCCACAAGGGCCGCCGAAGGTTTTGCAAAATCTCAAAATACGCCGCTCTCAGAGATTAAAATTGAAAACGCCGCCACGCTCGGTGCGGCAGCAAAGGGGAAAAAAGGCGAATATCTTGTGTTAAGGAAAACAAAAACCGGTGAAAACACGGCAACATTATTAGAGAAGATACTTCCCGAAATAATTGCAAGTTTGAGTTTTCCGCGAACCATGCGTTGGAATGAAACAGCTGTGGCTTTTATTCGTCCCATTCGTTCGATTTTAGCCCTTTATGGGAGCAACGTGGTTCCTTTCTCTTTTGCAGGGGTGGCATCGGCAGACCGTGCCCAGGGCCATCACATGATGTCCCCAGACTTCTTTTCAGTGACGGATTTTGAATACTATCAAGAGGAACTTTCACGCCGCTTTGTCATGATCGACCCGGAAGAGCGGGTGCGTGTGATTCAATCTCAGATGGAAGTATTAGGGGAAGAAAAACAGGCTGTGCTTGATTTTTCGGATAGGGCCTTGTTTGAAAAAGCCGCCTTTACCGTCGAATATCCGAAAGCGATCTGTGGCAATTTTGAAGACGATTTTCTGTCGATTCCCAAGGAAATTATCATCACCGCGATGGCCGAACATCAAGGTTATTTCCCGCTCCGGCGGGAAGACGGTGAATTGCTTCCGCATTTTATTACGATTTTAAATATCGCCCCAGGAGACTGCGCTCTGATTCAAAAAGGGAACGAGCGAGTCTTGTGTGCGAGGCTTTGTGATGCCCGGTTTTATTTTGATCAGGATCGTCTACACCCTTTATCTGCGCGTCTCGAAGATTTAAAAAAAGTCATGTTTCAGGAAAAGCTGGGTTCCGTCTTTGAGAAAGTTGAGCGCATCAAAACACTTTCTCTTTTCATTGCAAATAAACTAAATTGGGATAATAATGTTATTTCTGATCTTGAACGCGCAGCCCATCTTTGCAAGAGTGATCTTGTGACCGGTATCGTGAAGGAATTTACGTCACTTCAGGGTACAATGGGCCGTGTTTATGCCGTTCTGGAAGGGGAAGATCCTTCCGTGTCGAAGGCCATCGAAGAACATTATTTGCCGCGATATGCCGGAGACAAACTCCCGCTGTCCCGAATAGGTCAAATTCTGGCCATTGCCGACAAACTCGATACGATCGTCGGCTGTTTTGGCATAGGCCTTATTCCAACGGGTTCAGAAGACCCTTATGCCTTGCGCCGTCAGGGGCTAGGCATCATTCAAATTCTTGTAGAGGACGCCTATTTTTATGACTTTTCTCTGGGAGACATCATCAAAAAAGCCATTCAACATTACGAATCGCATGATGCGTTTTATGTTTCAGATCTTTCCGAACTGATAAGCTCTTTTTTTAAGCTCAGAATTGATTTTTATTTGCAGCATTCACGGAATATCCGTTACGACCTCCGGCAAGCTGTACTTGCAAGAAAACTGAATAAACCACGTATTATGGTGGAATGTGCCGAGGCCCTCAGCTTGTTTTCCAAACAAGCTATTTTTAGTTCCCTGATTACAGTTTATAAACGCGTTGCTCGGATTTTACCGACGGGTTTCAAAGGTGAAGTTGATGAAACAGTCTTGATTCATGCCTCTGAAAAAGCCTTGTATACAAAATATGTGGCCGTTCACAAAGCGACCGTGTCTTTATCGGCCAAACAATCTTATTCCGAGGTTCTGGAGCAGATTGCAACTTTGAATGCCCCGCTCAATCAGTTTTTCGATGATGTCATGGTCATGGACAAAGATGAAAAAGTGCGACAAAATCGCCTGAGTCTTTTGTACGCCGTCAGTGAACCCTTTAAAATCTTCGGTGATTTTTCAAAAATTGTGGAGGGAGACGGAGGTGAGTAGGGCCTCTCGCACTGAGGTTTCCCTGTTGATGTGTGAGCACTTATGAAATTTACGCAGTATTTTTTGCATGCAAGGCAACGGGCAGATCGTTCAGAAATTAAACTTGAATGGATACAAAATGTTGTTGATCATCCGCTCAAAAGTCAAATACAGCTTGGCGGGCGAATTAAAAAATGGGGCGATATCGCAGAAGAAAAGAAGTTCTTGAGGGTCATCCTTCTATGGAGGATAAAGTGACCATTCATAATGTTTTTTTGACCAAAATTTCAAGGAGGTCGAAAGTGAAATATTTTAAGGAAACAGACACGGCCTAATTTGTGCGTTCTCGAAGCAGTGGCGCGAAGAATCTGAAGGGGCTAGACTTGAACTTACAGGAGAAATTGCATGGCTAAAAAGAAATACGTCTATTATTTTGGGGATGGGAAAGCCGATGGACGCGGTGATATGAAAAACCTGCTGGGCGGAAAAGGCGCGGGTTTGGCAGAAATGTCTCATCTGGGCATTGCTGTGCCTTCGGGTTTTACAATTACCACAGAGGCCTGTCTCGAATATTATAAAGGCAAGAAAAAATATCCCAAAGGCATGTGGGAAGAATCCCTGAAGGCCTTGAGGAAAGTCGAAAAATCCATCGGCACAAAATTTGGCGACAAGAAAAATCCCTTGCTCGTCGCGGTGCGCTCCGGCGCACGGGCCTCAATGCCTGGCATGATGGACACGGTCTTAAATCTGGGGCTTAACGACGAAACAATACAGGGACTCATTGCCCGATCAAAAAATGAGCGTTTTGCTTACGATGCCTATCGGCGTTTTGTCGCCATGTTTGGCAATGTTGTGCTGGGGGTCAATCGTGAGCGTTTTGAGCGCACACTCGAAGAACAAAAAATCGTGACCGGTGCGTATTCGGATACCGATTTAAGTGTGGATTCCTTGAAAACCCTCGTCACCGCTTTCAAAGAAATTGTACTGAAAGATACGAGTAAAGCCTTCCCGGAAGATCCGCTGGAACAGTTGAGGCTCGGGATTGATGCGGTCTTCAATTCCTGGTTTGGCAAACGGGCAAAAACATATCGCCGTTTGAATAACATTCCTGATACCTGGGGCACGGGAGTGAGTGTTGTCGCCATGGTTTTTGGAAATTTGGGCGAAACCTCTGGCACCGGGGTTGCTTTTACCCGTGATCCTTCGACCGGAAAAAAGAAATTTTTTGGCGAGTTTTTATTCAACGCTCAAGGCGAAGATGTGGTTGCAGGGATTCGTACCCCGCTCCCCATTTCTGCGCTCAAAAAGAAATTGCCGGGGGCCTATAAAGACCTCATGTCTATTTATAAAAAACTCGAAAAACACTACAAAGACATGCTCGATATTGAGTTTACCATTCAGGATGGCAAACTTTACATGCTGCAAAGCCGGATCGGAAAACGTACGACGGCCGCTGCACTCAAAATTGCGGTCGACATGGTGAATGAAAAGCTCATCACACAAAAAGTCGCTGTTTCTCGTATTGATGCACATCAACTGGATCAATTACTCCATCCCATGATTGATCCCAATTCGGAGTTAAATGTCATTGCGCAAGGTTTGCCGGCATCACCAGGCGCGGCCATCGGAAAGGTCGTTTTTAGTGCAGAGGAAGCCGAGCGTATGGCGGAGCATCACGAAAAAGTGATCTTGGTCCGTGCAGAAACGTCTCCCGATGATATTGGCGGCATGCATGCCGCAGAAGGCATCGTGACCGCACGGGGTGGCATGACCTCTCACGCTGCTGTTGTTGCACGCGGTATGGGTAAATGTTGTGTTGCAGGCTGTGGTGAAATCTCCATTGATGGCAGCACGCAAACATTTACCGCGCGGGGTGTCGTGGTCAAAGAAGGGGATTTTATTACGCTTAATGGTTCCACAGGGGAAGTCATTCTTGGAAAAGCGGCTTTGATTCAGCCTAAATTGGGTGCGTCCTTTAAAACCCTGATGGCTTGGGCCGACAAAATCCGAAAACTCAAAGTCCGTGCGAATGCCGACAATAAGCGCGATGCGGCTGTGGCGCGTGGTTTTGGTGCAGAAGGCATCGGCCTTTGCCGGACGGAGCACATGTTTTTTGAGGAAGATCGTATCACTGCTGTTCGTGAAATGATCTTGGCTGAAGATTTGGAGGGACGTAAAAAGGCGCTCAAAAAACTCCTGCCCATGCAGAAATCGGATTTTATCGAGATCTTAAAAGAAATGAAAGGTTTACCTGTTACCATTCGTCTCTTAGACCCGCCTCTGCATGAATTTCTGCCACAAACCGACAAAGATTTAGAGACGCTTTCCGAGGAAATGGGTGTTTCTGTTGAGACTCTGCGTGCAAAAACAAACAGTCTGCATGAATTTAATCCCATGTTGGGACATCGTGGTTGTCGCCTGGGGATTACCTATCCCGAAATTTATGAAATGCAAGTCGAGGCGATTTTTGAAGCAGCGTGTACATTGGCTAAAAAACGGATTACCGTCATGCCAGAAATCATGATTCCGCTCGTTGCCCACGTCAATGAATTTTCCACCTTGAGAGGGCTTTGCGTTGCAATAGGGGAAGCGGTCATGGCCCGTCATAAAAAGAAGATTGATTATACCATCGGTACGATGATTGAACTGCCGCGTGCCGCGCTCGTGGCTGATCAGATTGCAAAAGAAGCTGATTTTTTCTCCTTTGGCACCAATGATTTGACACAAACCGTTTTTGGGCTTTCCCGTGACGATTCTGGAAAATTCCTGCCTGATTACGTCGATAAAGAAATTTTGCCGGAAGACCCCTTTGTCGCGATTGATCAGGAAGGTCTGGGGCTGTTAATGGAGATCGGTGTGCAAAAGGGCCGCTCCACAAAAAAAAGACTCAAAATTGGTATTTGTGGCGAACACGGTGGCGAGCCGAGCTCCGTTGCTTTTTGTCACCATCTGGGTTTGAACTATGTGAGTTGTTCCCCCTATCGGGTGCCGATTGCACGCTTGGCGGCCGCCCAAGCCGCGATTGCGGGTAAAGAAGATGCGTCTCGCGCGACGCTGTAGTCCGGAGACAGACACTTTCCTTAGTGTCTGATTCCTCTCATTTTCAGAGATTGATCCAATAGATTCTATTCCAAGCTGGGCTTTTTTGTTTGTTTAGATGGATTTAAGTGTATTTAGTCTTACAGACAAAAGTTCACCTTATTTTGGAATGGGAGAATGATGTCGAACTTTAGAATTTATATGGTTTTTTAGCACTTGAGTCTCATTGACAAGTGCACTTGTGATGGTATAGTAAGAATACTTTTTTGATATTATTTTATGAAACTGACGGCGTAGTCTTTTCGGTATAGTTGATGACTAGCATTCTGATTATTGTGTTTTTTCCTTTTGCAGCGTCACTTTTGCTGCTTCTTCTTTCTCCTGCACTTCAAAAAATTAACTTTGGCACCCGCTTGGGTTGGGCGATCTCCGTTGTGCCTTTTACCTGTGTCGCCCTGATTCTTTCGTTGCTGCCTGGTGTTCATGCAGGGGGCGCGTCCACCTTTCATATCCCTTGGGTTCCCCGTTATGGCATCGAACTGTCTTTTCTTGTGGATGGTTTGAGTATCCTTTTTGGCCTTCTTATTTCCGGGATTGGCTTTCTGGTTGTTGTTTATTCTATTTGGTATCTCTCCGAAAAAGAGGATCGTCTGAAGTTTTATCTTTATCTCATGATGTTCATGGGTGCAATGCTGGGCGTTGTTTTTTCAAACAATCTCTTCGGTCTTTTTACCTTCTGGGAACTCACGAGCGTCAGCTCTTTTATGTTGATTGGGTTTTGGTATCACAAGGATGTCTCACGTTATGGGGCGACCAAGGCGCTGGTGATTACAGGGGTCGGTGGTATTGCGATGTTGGCCGGTTTTATTGTGCTCTATAGCATCACCGGGACCTTTGATATTTCTGAAATTTTGCTGATGGGCGATGTGATTCGTGCCAGTGATTTTTATGTGCCGGCCCTCATTTTGATTTTTTTGGGATGCGCGACAAAATCGGCGCAGTTTCCTTTCCATGTTTGGCTTCCTAATGCTATGGAAGCCCCCACCCCGGTCTCGGCCTATTTGCACTCAGCGACGATGGTGAAAGCGGGTATTTTTCTTGTGGCACGGCTTTCTCCTGCTTTTTCAGGCACGGCTTTTTGGACAGGGCTTGTGGCAGGTGTGGGTCTGACGACGATGGTGGTGGGTGGTTATATGGCCATTCGTCAGACGGACTTGAAGGGGCTATTGGCTTACTCGACGATCAGTCAACTGGGCATGATTATGGCCATGCTGGGTTTTGGCACGCAATACAGCGCGGAAGCGGCCATTGTGCATATTATCAATCACGCAGGTTTTAAAGCGGCTTTATTTATGATTGTCGGTATTATTGACCATGGCTGTGGCACACGTGATTTGACCTATGTGGGTGGACTCAAAAAAGAGATGCCTCACTCTTTTAAAATTGCTTTGGTGGGCTGTCTTTCTATGGCAGGACTTCCTATTTTTGGTGGATTTATCAGTAAAGAAATGTTTTACGAATCGACGCTGCACATGCCGTATTCGGGTTTTCCGTATCTGATTCCTTTTATTGCGGTCAGTGCCAGTATCTTCACCTTTGCCTACTCGTTTAAATTTTTGATCTGGGGCTTTTTTTATGACGCGCCCAAATCTCCCCCGCATCATCCGCACGAAGCCCCAGCCTTGGGTTTATTCTCTCCTGCACTCTTGGCGATCATCGTGGTGCTTTTAGGCATCGCCCCAGGGTTTTTCGCTCATGGCGTATTGGAGCTTGCCGCATCGGCCGTCTCGGGAAAAACCGCAGATCTGAATTTAGCGCTGTGGCACGGTGTGAATACGCCATTGATTATGAGTTTTTTTACCGTTGTTATCGGGATCTTTCTTTTTATGAGGCTCAAAAAGGTCGTTTCCGTTCAAGATAAACTCTCTGAAAAGGTGCCTTGGTTGAGTCCAAACTTTGTCTACAATAAAGGATTTTTAGAAGGGATTCCTCCCTTAACACAAGCTTGCATGAGATGGTTTCAAAGTGGGAACCTCAAACAGTATTTGTCTGTCATCATTACGTTT
The DNA here is from genome assembly GCA_013151935.1 of Candidatus Manganitrophaceae bacterium. Classification (GTDB taxonomy): domain Bacteria; phylum Nitrospirota; class Nitrospiria; order SBBL01; family JAADHI01; genus JAADHI01. The sequence continues at coordinate 7,920 of JAADHI010000124.1, read as the reverse complement.
GTGATGCTGTCTACTTTTGGACTCTCTATTTCGCAGGGTAATCCTTTGACCTTTGCTCGTTTGTTTCAAACCGAGCTGAATTTTGTGCATCTTTTGACTTTTATTTTATTGATAGTGGCCAGTTTGGCGACCGTTTGTTTTAAAAACCGGATTTCGGCGATTCTTGCTTTAGGCATGACAGGTTTCCTGGTGGCTTTTTTTTATGTGCTCATGGGCGCACCGGATTTAGCCCTGACACAGTTTTTGGTGGAATCGGTTGCGGTCATTTTAATTCTACTCGTCTTTTACTTTTTGCCACCTTATTTTAAGGAAGCGCCACCGCAGCGGACCAAGATAAGCGACATCAGCATTTCCGTGCTGGTGGGGAGTGTCATGACCTACTACATGCTCATGGTGATGGACAGCCATCTCACTGAAACAATCGCGGGTTATTATTTGGAAGTGAGCGAAAAGCTTGCCGGCGGTCGTAATGTGGTGAATGTGGTCATCGTTGATTTTCGGGGTCTGGATACGATGTTTGAGATTGCCGTTTTTTCCATTGCAGCATTAGGGGTTTATGGGATGTTGAAGCTGAAAAAAAAGCCAAAACATATTTCTAAGGTCTTGGGCTCGAAATGAATTCCCTTATTTTCAAAACAATCACGAAGGTGGTCTCTCCTATTCTGATGATTTTTTCCCTCTATCTCTTGTTACGCGGACACCAATTGCCGGGAGGGGGGTTTATTGCAGGCTTGATGACTTCTGCCGGTTTTGTGATGATTTATTTGGCCTATGGTTGTGAGCGCTTTGATTTCAAACATCGCAGCCGTGTTTTTTATTTTATGTTTTCAGGTGGACTGGCACTTTCTTTTTTGACAGGCTTGGCCGGGCTTTTTGTGGGGGGCTATTTTTTAAAAAGCGGTGTGGCTCATGTCGAAATGCCTTTGATTCACGAAAATTGGGAATTTGCTTCTGCGGCTGTTTTTGATATCGGGGTCTATTTGGTGGTCTGTGGTGTGTGTGTCTCGCTGATGACTTTGTTGGGAGAAGAGGAATGAAGTTACTCCTGCCGCTTGTGATTGGTGTGCTTTTTGCCTCCGGCACCTACTTGATGCTGCAACGCAATATTTTAAAGTTGGTCTTGGGTTTGAGCCTCATCGGGCATGGTGCCAACGTCGTTTTGATTAGCTCAGGATGGATTGGTACAGGACAAGTGCCGATTTTAGGGAGAGATGAATCAATGCCCTTTGTGGATCCCATTCCCCAAGCCCTTGTTTTGACGGCAATTGTAATCGGTTTTGCGGCCTTGGCTTTTTTACTGGTGCTTTCTTTACGCGTCTATCGTGATCTAAAAACGACGGATGTTGCGGAAATCAAGGGACAAAAAGGATGAGCCACTTGCTAGTGCTTCCCATTTTGATTCCCTTAGGCACGGCAATTTTATTGCTTTTGCTGCGTTTTCAGCCGATGGCACGGCGTATTGTAATCGGTCTTTCAAGTCTTTTGATTGTGGCTGTCAATATTTCACTGCTCCTAAAAATTAATGCCGAAGGGATTCAAAGTTACCGTACCGGTGGGTGGGCGGCGCCTTACGGTATTATCTTAGTGGGTGATTTATTCAGCGGGATTTTGTTGGTTTTGGGTTGCGTGATTGCCGTTTGTGCGGTTTATTATTCATTCGCTTATTTGAAAACGGATGCGCAAAAGGCACTCTTTCATGCCCTTTTTTTCTTTCTTTGGGCCGGAACCAATGGATCATTTTTAACGGGAGATATCTTCAATCTTTTTGTGATGTTCGAGATTGTTCTGATGTCGATCTATGCGCTGCTCACCATGTTAGGGGAAAAAAAGCAGATTGAGGCTGGCATTAAGCTCATTAGCATGGGGCTGCTTTCTTCCGCACTTTTTTTGGTTGCGGTGGGCGGCATTTATGCCTTTGCAGGGACGCTAAATATGGCGGATTTAGCGGTCAAAATTAAGCCGCACGCGCATCATCCCCTGGTCAGTGCGGTGGCAATGTTGTTTATCGGAGTCTTTGGTTTGAAGGCAGCATTAATGCCCATGCATTTCTGGTTGCCCGATGTCCATTCTTCGGCCCCGACGCCGATCAGCGCCATGCTTTCAGGAATTCTGATCAAGGTCGGTGTCTATGCAATTATCCGTATATTTTGTTTGATCTTTGTGGATTTGCAAGGACATTTTCAAACCTTTATTCTGACTTTGGCCTGTATTACGATGTTTGTCGGTGCGATGGGCGCGGTCGCGCAAACAGACTTAAAACGTGTGTTGGCCTATAGTAGTGTAAGCCAAATCGGTTATATTTTTATGGGAATCGGTTTTTTTAGCGTGGCAGGTATGGGGGCGGCGATTTTTTATATCATTAGCCACGGGATCATTAAAGCCTCCCTCTTTCTTGCTGCGGGCGTCTTAAAAAAGATGCGTGGCACGATGGAGATGTCTGAACATGGCAACATGATGAAGATTTCGCCCATTTTTACGCTGTTTTTTCTCATCGGTGTTTTTTCTTTGGGAGGGATTCCCCCTTCCAGTGGCTTTTTTATGAAGTTTCAATTGATTAAAGCAGGACTGGACGGGGCCTTTTATCTTCCTGTGGCGGTGGCCCTTGTGGTGAGTTTGTTTACCTTGTTTTATTTGATTCAGGCCTGGCAAAAAATATGTCTGCATACACAGGAGAAGGCCCCGGAAAACCCTCTGAACCCCCATCTGCTCGTCCCTGTGGGTGTGCTGGCACTTCTGGCACTTGTCCTGGGTTTTGCTTCTGCACCTGTGATTGATTTGGCCAATGCGGCCTCTGAGCAGCTTTTTACACCCGAGCTTTATATCAATGCGGTGATGGGAAAACAATAATGCGTCGTCATATTGTCTTAAATATTGTGCTCGCGTTGATCTGGTGCGCGTTGCAAGAAAAGCTCAATGTGACGGAGTTTGTCATCGGCAGTGTGTTTGGCTACGGTATTATTTTTATGCTGAAGCGCGTTTTGGAGGATGAAAAGGAAAAAATATCTCCTTCGCAGGGGGTTTCTTTTGTCTTGTTTTGGCGTGTTTTCTGCTATTTTTTCGTTTTTATTAAGGAGATGATTAAAGCAAACATTGATGTGGTCAAAATTGTTTTATCTCCCAAACTCAAAATGACACCCGGGATCATTGCTTATAAAATGGATGTCAAAACCGATGCAGGTATTACGCTTTTGGCCAATTCGATTACGCTTACGCCAGGAACCTTGAGTGTGGATATTTCCGAAGATCGCAAGACTTTATATATCCACGCCCTACACATCGAAGATGCGGAAGAATTGCAGCAATCCATCCGGGATTCACTTGAAAAACACACAAAGGACATTTTGGGATGATTGATCTCGTTGCTAACATTGCGTTTGCGATTCTGGCGATTTCATTTGCACTTTGTTTGTATCGCCTCTTGGCTGGGCCGACTTTGCCTGATCGTGTCGTGGCGATCGATACCATTACGACCATCATCATTGCCATGATTGCAGTCTATTGCATGAAAGAAGGCAATGCTATTTTTTATGATGCGATTTTGGTGCTGTCGATATTGGGTTTTGTGGGAACGGTTTCTATGGCGAAATTTTTAGCGCGAGGAGGGAAAATCTTTGACGCGTGAAATGCTAACCATCATTCTTCTCGTATTGGGTTTATTTTTTATTGTGACTGGCTGTCTGGGTCTGTATCGCATGCCCGATGTTTTTTGCCGTATGCACGCAACAAGCAAAGCCACCACCTTGGGGCTTGTTTTTATTTTAATGGCTTCTTTTGTTCATCTTGGTTTTAGTTCTGTGGGTCTTAAAGCCATTTTGGCGATTATTTTTGCCTTCCTCACCGCTCCGGTGGGGGCTCATCTGATCTCAAGAGCGGCTTACCAACGGGGGGTTAAATTGCATGACCGTTCGGTGACTGATGCGCTGAGCGTACTCTATCCAGAAAAAATCAATGCCGATCAAGTTCAAGATAAGGATTGATCCGAGCTGTTTCTCTTTGTTCTCCCTGCACCCCCACAAAAAAACGTTGATCGGTTCTTAATCTAATAGTCCTTAAGATTCGCAAATGTGCCTTGTGGTACAATTTCTTCACTTTTTTAGGGCAGACTGAAACCTGAGATGAATACTTCCGAAAAAATAACTGCGGTCTTACGGCCCCTTTTTCAAGAAAAATATGAAGCGATTCACCGCTTTCATTTGAAAGGGGCTGGGGGAGCTCATGTGGTTAAGGCACTTTCCGATTTGGCCGATAACCTTATCCTAAGAGGATTTCAGTCGATTGATGCAAGTCTTGAACAAGAATGGGGGGGGACTTTAATTGCCATTGGGGGTTATGGTCGTCAGGAGCTCTCGCCTTCCTCAGACATTGATCTCATGTTTCTTTATCCTGAAGGTCAGGCGAAAGAGACAGAAACGGTGTCTTCTCATTTGCTCTGTATTTTATGGGATTTAGGATATACCGTTGGTCATAGCATGAGGACGGTCGAGCAGACCATTGTATTGGCAAGGGAGGATGCTTTAATTGCAACTTCGTTATTGGAATCTCGATTTCTTCATGGTGATCGTGGGCTTTTTAAAGATTTTCATACAAACTTTTTCTCAAAGGTGATTGATAAACACATTAAAGATGTCTTGGCCTATCTAAAAGAAGGTCGGGAGGCAGGACGGCTTGAATACGGGGCAACGCCTTATTTGTTGGAGCCTAACCTCAAACAAAGTCCCGGTGGTTTACGAGATATCCATTATCTAAAATGGGTGGCATCGGCACGCTACCACACCCACCATTTGCCACAGGTCCATCAATGGGGCCATCTTTCAAACATCGAATACGCGAGTCTTTCGGAAGGACAAGATTTCTTATGGAAGGTTAGAAATCATCTCCATTTTTTGGCCGGAAGACCTTCTGATCATTTGACCATTGATTTGCAGGAAGAAATCGCGCCTTTTTTCGAATTGAAGGATAGACGCGGGTTTATGCACAATTATTATTTGCAAACGGGTCGTATCCTGGAAATTTCAAAACGCTTTACCCGAGAAACCGCTTCCATTGGTCGTGTGGGACGGTGGCGGCGGTCATGGACAACACGGCAAGTGGCACCGGGTTTCCAGGTTTTTTCAGGTGAAATCTCAATCCAATCGGATAAACCTTTTCAGTTTTTTGACGACGACGCAAACATGCTCAGGCTTTTTTTACTTGCGAAAACCCATGTGGTGCGTATTGCGGATGCTGTACTGGAAGTTATTTATCAAATCTCAGAGGAAAAACGGGAGATTCCCCTGAATGCGGCTTCTATTTCCTTATTTAAAACATTGATCACAGAGCCTGGAGGGATCGCAAAAAGCTTGAGGTTGATGCATCAGGTTCGTCTTTTATGGCGGATTATTCCTGAGTTTTCAGTCGTGAACTGTATGGTGCAGGAAAGTCGTTCTCATACCTTTACTGTGGATGAACATAGTTTTCGTGCCTTGGAAGCCGCCGAACAATTTTTAAATATAGAAGGGCCGCTTCAGGAAATCTATGTCGCAAGTCCTCGAAAAGATCTACTCCATCTAGGGATTTTATTGCACGACATCGGAAAAGGCCGGGAGGAAGATCACAGCACGCTGGGCAGTAAAATTGCGAAAATGGTGGCAGAGCGTTTGTCTTATGACAAAAAAGAGGTTGCTGAAGTTGTTTTTTTAGTCCGACAACACCTCATGTTTTCAGAAATCGCCCTCTATCGTGATTTTACGGATGAGCCTGTTTTACATCAGTTTGTTGGTTTGGTGAAAATGTTTGAAGCCATGAGAAAACTCTTTATTTTGACCTGCGCGGATATGAGTGCCACTGCCCCAGGCATGTTGTCCGCTTGGAAAAAAGAACTCTTGCTCAAATTATACGAGGAGTCTGCTTTGCTCTTGAATGGTAAAGTCACGACCCCTGAAACAAAAAAAGTGGCTGAGATTACAGAGAGAATTTTTAAAACCCTTCTCGGAAAATACCCTGAGTCCTGGCTGAAAAAACTGTTGTTGGTTCTCATTCCAAGATATTATCTCATCACCCCTTTTGATAAAGTGCTTTTGGATATTGATGCGCTCTCGAAATTGCCCCAAAAAAATATACAGATTGAGACGCGTTTTCTAAGCGATCAGGAGATCACTGAATACAATCTCTACACATACGATTGGATGACTTCCGGGATTTTTTCAAGCGTGGTGGGTGTGCTTGCAGCCAAGGGGCTGCATATCCTCGGGGCTCAAGTTTTCACACATCCCAATGGCATGGTCATCGATACCTTTAAAGTCATCGATCCTGATTATCGCGAGGGGGCGACTGCTGAACGTATTGCAAACATCGTCACTGCAATTGAAGCGGTGCTCCGCGGAGAAGAATCGGTCGAAGCCTTGCTCAAAAAGAGCAGACGTTTTCCGACGAAAAAAGAACGTGCTGCTTTGTCTCAAACTGCAAAAAACATCCGGATTCAAGTCGATAATCAAAGTTCCCGCACCTTCACTGTCATTGATGTTTTTGCGCCAGATAAGCGTGGCTTGCTGTTCATCATCTCCAAAGTTATTGTGGAACTTGGGCTTTCCGTGCACGCGGCTAAAATTGTGACGCGCTTGGATCAGGTCGTAGACATCTTTTATGTCTTGGGAGAAGACCAAAAAAAAGTGACGGCGGCTGCGGCAATTGTTTTGATTCAAGATCGCCTAAAGGAAGCGCTTGAAAAGGAATTTGGAGATAATGTCGTATTGAAATGAGAAGCCTTGTACATGGCCTGCACGGTATGCTATGTCTGTTATCCGAACTTTTTTTTTGTCAGAGATCTAATCCATTTATAAATCCAATAAGGAGTTTGCATTGAACACGAAATTATCAAAAATCGTCGCAGCGGCATTTCTTTTTGTGATCATCCCTTTTGTCGGAGCTGCATTTTCGAGTGGTGATCATGGTGATGATCAAATGAAAGAAAAAAGTAGTGGCGACATGAAGAAGAAAGGTGGTGGGCATTGGGCTTATCAAGGCGATGGTGGGCCGGCTTACTGGGGTGATCTGGATGCCAGATTTAAAACCTGTAAAAATGGCATGAGCCAATCACCGATAGATGTGACCTTTGCTCGTAATGCCGACCTCTCTGGGATTTTGGTCAACTACAACTCGGTTCCTTTGGAAATTTTAAATAATGGTCATACCATTCAAGTCAACATTGCAAAAGGCAGTAAAATTGAAGTGGAGCGTGTTGAGTATGACTTACTTCAGTTCCATTTTCACAGTCCCAGTGAACATAAAGTTAATGGAAAAGCCTACGACTTGGTTGCCCATTTTGTACACAAAGAAAATAATGGCGAGGCTTTGGCGGTCATGAGTGTTTTATTTGAAGAAGGCACAACAAATGCTGGACTGAAGGGTTTTTGGAAATACTTACCTAAAAAAGCAGGGGAGAAACATGTCGTTGCAAAAGTGTCGGTAGACGCGGTCAAGATTCTTCCGAGTGACCGTTCCTACTATCACTATTCGGGTTCCTTGACGACCCCACCTTGTAGCGAAGGGGTGAAATGGATGCTTTTAAAGGATCCTGTGCAAATTTCAAAAGCACAACTGGTCGCATTCAAGGCCATTATTGATGGTAATGTCCGTCCGCTACAACCCTTGAATAGTCGAATCATCGAAGCAAAGAAATAAGGGGGTCGATTTCAAGAAACCTTAAAAAGCCCTTGATCTCTTTAAAGATTAAGGGCTTTTTTGTGGGAAAATGCTAAGCACCCAAATGCAAAAAATAAAAATCCTCATTGTGGGTTGTGGTGACGTGGGGACGCGGCTTGCGACCCGCTTAATTCAAAACGGGCACGATGTCGTTGGACTCCGGCGCAGTCCCCCGAAAGATACCCTACACAAAATTCCCTATTTCGCGGCGGATGTAAGCTCCGTTGAAAGTCTTTCAAA
>JAADHI010000013.1 GCA_013151935.1 Candidatus Manganitrophaceae bacterium | reverse complement strand
AAGTGCTTTTTCGGAAAACCCTTAAATATTCTATAGGGTTTTACCTCTTGTTGGGGATTATGCTGACCGTGATTCAATTGCCGCCTTTGAAACAATTGGATGTGAATCATCTTTCTGATCGGGTGGCAAAACTTATTCTGGAGCCGCCGAAAGTCAAGGTGACCCCGCCGCCTGTATCTCCGCCTACGCTTAAAAAAGAAGCCAGGAAAAAAGAGAAAGCCAAGCCGAAAGAAAAGCCAAAAGTGAAAACCAATAAGAAAGTGGCCCCTCAGAAAAAAATTGTGAAAAAAGAGGTGGCACCACCGCCGACCGCAGCGCAAAACCGTGAGATTGTACAAAAAAGTGGTTTGCTTGCCTCGTTTGTAGATGATGAAACTTTTGGGGCTTTAAACGAAATTATGGAAGACAATCGACTCGAAGAGGCCCTTTCTCAAGTGAAAGTAGTCTCGGCAGCGCCGACAAAGACAAAAGACCGTAAAGTCTTACGGACGATGAGTCGTCCGCAAAAAAGTAAAGTCGCCAATAAAAAAATTGCTTCCATTGGCAGCCTCGAAAAAGGGGAAGGGGTCAAGTTAGCGAAACGAGAGGCCGTGACCGTAACGCAAATTACCTCATCAGCAGGGGGTTCAGGGGGCAGTGGTCACAATTTAGGGGATGGAGTCGGGCTTCAGGTCAAAGGCCGTGGCTCAGGCACGACCCGGATCGACTATGATGCCATTGCCCGTGTTGTGGATAAATACAAGGGTGGTCTGGTTTATTTGTACAACAAAGAACTCCGTTCCAACCCCACCTTAAAGGGCACGGTGACGGTTGAGTTTTCCATTGATGAAAACGGAAGGGTCGGAAGGGTTGTGGATGCTCATATCACGACCAGCACCATGGATCACGCGCGTCTGGAAAAATCTCTCGCTCGCCGTATCAAAATGTGGAAATTCCCAAAATTATTTAGCGGGACGATTGTCGTGACTTATCCTTTTGTTTTTTTTCCGGTGTAATGTTCTTTCCATCCCCTTGCCTCTTGCTAAAATAATCCGTCTTATGTGCCCGTCGAGTTGCTTTGAATTGTTTTGATGAGGTGTGTGACATTTTTTTGAATTAGGTCACGCACCAAGTCGAAGTCCGCCGGATCCATATTTTTTGGGTCAGGGATATTCCAACTCACACGATATTTTGTCTGAATGGAAGGACACTGCTCCCCGCATCCCATTGTGACGAGCCAATCAAATGTGATTTCTGGAAGAGCATCCATGCCACTTGAGCTGTGTTTTCCCATATCGTAATTGAGGGCTTTCATTGAAACGATGGCTTGTTGATTTATTTTTCCTGTGGGTTTTGAGCCAGCACTGTAAACTTCAATTCCTCTGTTTTTTAATATTTTTGCAAAGGCCTCAGCCATTTGGCTGCGACAGGCATTTTCAGTGCAGACAAAAACAATGTTTTGTTGTTTCTTATTCTGATTCAAAGGGGGATATTCCTTTTAAAAATAAATAGATTTACTTTTCTAGGAACAGAATATTGCATTGAAAACGAAGGATCAAGGGGGGAAGGATTGAAATCGAATGAATTTGTGTTTAAGCTTGTCTCACCATTTCTTTGGTAAAAGGCGGGAGCCAGTCTGAAGGGGGGGACCTTCAGACTGGGCGGAGTATGGCGGGATTTTTCTGTTGCGGGGGAGTTATTTGGGGGTAAGAACGATCTCTATCCTTCGGTTTTTCTGACGTCCTTCAGGAGAGTCGTTTGATGCGATGGGTGTGTATTCTGCCATGCCAACCGCAAGTAGGTTTTTGGGGTTAACCTCTTCCTGGGAAAGGTAGCGTACAACTTGCGTCGCACGGGCGGTGGACAGTTCCCAATTGGAAGGGAATTTTCTGGCCAAGACTGGCCCAATGGGCACGTTATCTGTGTGCCCTTCGACACGGATCCTGTTTTTGGTCAAGTTTTTCAGACTAAGGCTTACTTTCTTGAGGACACCTTTTCCTTCCCCGGTGACTTGATCACTTCCTGAGGAAAAGAGGACCTTAGAAACGATTTGAACGGAAAGTCGATCATTCATCTGCGAAATTTTCACATTGCCTTGATCAATCTCTGTTTGAAGGCTGTTGATGAGGCTTTCCCGCGCCCTAACGGCTTCTTGTGCGTTTCGGACTTTTTCTTCAGCCACTTTTTCTGCTTCGGAGAGCATGCCTTCGAGTGACTTTCGTTTATCCTCAAGCCTTTTTTTCTCCTGTGCGTGTTTGTTTTCTCGAACTTCCAACAGCGAAATTTGATCGGCCTGTGCATTGATCAGCTTGGCTTGTTCTTTTTCCCTGAAACCGGCTTGCTGATGACTCGCCTCAAGCTGTTTTTTGATGTCATGTTTTTCTTGTTCCAAGCGGGCTTTTTCTTTAGTTTGACTCTTAAGCTGCGCTGCAAGTACCTCATTTTTACTCAGTTCGGCTCTATAGCGGCTCTTCCCCACACAGCCCTGGATAAAAATGAAAGAAAATAAGAATATGAATGCGATAGACTTTGTTACAATTTTTTGATTCATCAAGGGTGTTTCCTCCTACAAAATTACCGTTGAAAGATACTTGATTTTGAAGACCCTGCCAGGGGAGTATTTTCCTGCTTCAAATGCGCAAGCTCCTGCTCAATGGCACGCTGTAAAGCCGACTTCGAGCGGACTTGAGGGAGGGCTTGGTGTGAGTTACACCAAGATGTCCACATTTTTTTTACGCTGTGTTTTATACTCATCTCAATGATCCTTCCGACTTTGACGTGCTTTTTTGTAAACGATTGGTCGCGCGACCATCTGTTGAGCCGCGCGACCAAATATTTGTTTTATTCTTTATTTTTTGACGACTTTGATTGATTCTGCATGACCTTTGTCGTTGACTTCGGCACTGACGTGGGCTCCGACTTTGATCATCCCCTCTTTTTTTGTCGCACTGGGATCAACGTGAATAGATTTCATTGCACCATCGCCAGTTTTGACCGTCACCATTTCTCCCTTGATTTCGGTGATTTCTCCACTTACTGTTGCGATACTGGCAACAGCAACACCGGTCCAGACCAATAACGCGGCCATGATCATCATGATTTTTGCTTTCATTGATTTTCTCCCTTTGTTTGATGATGCGTGACTCAATTTATCCGGCATCCATCTCTCTCGTTTTAAGATGCAGGCCCTCGATCCGTCGAGGGAAGTCACGCAGGTTTTTCAATGATCTTTTCCCAGGCCATATGGGTGAGATCCTCGAAGATATGCCATGCTTCATCCAAGCTTGAAAGTGTTAGTGTGACGCTTTTAATGTTTCTTGGGGTTTCAAAATCACTTGTGACGAGTTTGAGTTGTATTTCTACAGGTTTCGTAGAACGGCGTTTTTGAAAAGGCAGGTGTTCATATCGGAGCGCAACGCCTTCAGGTTCTTTGATTGACTGATTTTCTGTCACGGGACTTCTCCTTCTGTTTCGGTGCGGTCTATATATGTCTCTCATACTTAGCAATTTGAGGGCCATTTTCTGGGGATGGTCAAAAGCCTTGGTTTATATGGATGAATAAAGGCCGACCGCACTTTCTTTTGAATTGAAGTGTCTTCAATTGACGTCATCTATTTTCATTGATAATCCGATCTCATTGTAAAATAAGATGTTTTATCTGTCGTCATTTAGCGACACTACTTGTCATGGCTGTCTTGAGTGTTTTTTTCAGGAGGATAAACATCATGATGCCCATCATGGTCAGCATTCCTGCAGCATCTCCGGGGCCGGGTGTATTTCCTCCGCGAGGTAATACAATCCCGCAGCCGCCACCCCCTGCACTTTCGTCTTTGTTCTCGGAAAGGTCTTCACTTGGTTTTGCCGAGAGGGTGATGCCTTCCTGTATGTTACCTGCGGCATCGTAGGAGGCTGCAATGTAGTAGTAGGTTTCTCCATTTTTAAGGTCTTTGTGTACAAATTTCCCTTGCGTGTCCGGGGTGCCTGGCAAGTCCGTGAGATGCGATCCATCGTCGATATTGTTCGGAGGGCGATCATTTCTAAAGCGGATGCGTACCCCCACAAAGTCAGGATCATTGGGCGTTTGCCATTCGAGAGTAATCTCTTGGTCTCCAGGACTGCTGGTAAAATCACGGATGTTTTCCGGTGGCGTGGTGTCTGAGGGAAGGGAGGGGGTTGTGAAATTTTGGTTTGCGGAGCGGCGTAAGTTGCCGGCGGCGTCCATACTTTCTACGCGATAATGGTAGAGGGTTTCCGGCGTGAGCTCATCCAGGATGACCTCGTGCATGAATGAAAGACTTTGGTTCGGGAGAGTGCTTTGTCCGTAAGCGCTTGTTTTTCCAAATTCCACTCGGCCCGTTGCCGATTCGTTTGTGTTCCAAGTAATTCTTGTCGTTGTTGTGGTGAGATTATTTGCATTGATATTTAGGAGATTCGGCGGTGTGGTGTCAGGGACATCTGCGGTTGTGAATGTAAAGCCATCTGATGTTGTGGCATTGCCTGCGGCATCTTCACTGATGACACGATAGTAATAGTCTTCAGTGGATGAAAGATTAGAAAGGATGAGTTGATGTTCGGTGACCAGCGTGCTGCTCAGCGGTGTGCTACTGCCGTAGCTGGTGGGGTCTGTCCCATATTCAACTCGGGAGTTTGCCGACTCATTGCTGCGCCAAGTGATGATTGCCAGCGTGTCGATGATGTTATCGGCCGAAACCTCTGAGAGCAGCGGAGGAGTGGTGTCGGGGGCCAATGCGGTTGTGAAGCTGAAATTTTCGGAAGTCCTTGTATTGCCTGCGGAATCTTGGCTGATCACGCGGTAATGGTAGGTGGTGTCGGGACTCAGGCTTGAAAGCAAACGGTTGTGCGTGGTGACAAGGGTGCTTCCGAGTTCCGAGCTATCGTCATATTCCGTTGTGGTGCCGTATTCGACAAGAGAAGTCGCGGCTTCATCAGTGTTCCAGATGATATTTGCCGTTGTGTCGCTGAGGTTATTTGCCGAAATCTTAGAAAGCTGGGGCGGAATTGTGTCCGGGACGGAAGTGGTTGTAAAGGTAAAGTTGCCTGATGTCGCGGTATTGCCTGCAGCATCGCTACTGACGACACGGTATTGATAGGTCGTGTTCGAGTCTAGCTCTGAAAGCGTGCGGCTATGTGAGGTCAGCGGTGTGCTGTTTAGCACAGAATCGCTTCCGTAACTCGTTGTGGTGCCATATTGGACAAGAGAGCTTGCTGCTTCGTCGGTCGACCAAGTAATGACGGTTCCCGTTGGGTTGGTATTACTTGCTTCAGTATTTGAGATGACGGGTGGAACAACGTCGGGTGCGGCAGTGGTTGTAAATGTAAAGTTTCCGGAAGTAGCGGTATTGCCCTCTGCATCGCTGCTGATGACACGGTAGTGATAAGTGGTGCCCGAACTCAGGCTTGAGAGTGTGTGGCTGTGCGATGTACTCAGTGTGTTGTTTTGCGCTGAGAAGTTGCCGTAATCTGAGTTGGTCCCGTATTCAACGCGAGAAGTCGCAGACTCATCGGTATTCCAAGT
>JAADHI010000143.1 GCA_013151935.1 Candidatus Manganitrophaceae bacterium | reverse complement strand
TTCTGGCAAAAGCATACAGCCCATTTTGGGAGATTCGCCGTGTTTGCCAAAAAATCGTACACGCTTTTCCATTCGGCCCTGATTGTTACTGTTTCTGTGTGTGAATTCATATTTTCCTCCTCGCTTAACGATTAATATTCAGTGTGTGTTGATGCGATAAGCTGAGTATAAACAGGTGTGGTGACAAGGGTTTATCAGGAGTTTTTTTGCGATGAGGTGTCGACTTCTTTTTTGCACATTGCAATATAGTCTTGAAAGCTGTGGTCTGGGCGGATGTGAGAGGAGGATAAGCCTGTGAATGATGGCGGTGGTCTTCTTTGTATCAGGGAGAAGCGTCGTCCATGTTTTTAAGCGGAGTTTTCCGGGACAGCCTTTACGGCTTGACCTTCAAAGCTGCTTATGTATAATGAAGCCCCATTTTGGGGGTATCATGCAAGAATCCCGATATTGGCTTGCCTTGAAGCAGGTGCCTGGCATCGGCAATCTGCTTTTTAAGCGTCTTATCGAAGTCTATAAAACCCCTGAGGCGGTCTTTGACGCGGCTGAGCTTGAGCTGGCACAGGTTGAGGGTTTGTCGTTCAATCTAGCCAAAGCCATCCATGTTTTTGACGATTTTGATGTCGTTGATCGAGAGTTGGAAGCGCTTGAAAAGGCTTCGGTGTCATTGTTGACCCTTGGGGATCCTGCTTATCCTGCGCGGCTTTTAGCGATTTATGATCCTCCGCCCGTGTTGTATGCCAAAGGTCTTTTGTTGGATGAAACCCGAGCTTCTGAAGACGAAGCACCTACAATCGCGGTGGTTGGTACACGAAAAACAACAGCCTACGGCAGACGTGTGACGGATCGGCTCTGCCAAGCGCTTTCTGAGCAGGGAGTGACGATTGTGAGTGGTTTTGCACGAGGTGTGGATGGCATTGCCCATCGTGCGGCCTTGAGTGCAGGGGGAGAGACAATTGCGGTACTGGGCTGTGGCCTGGATTGTATTTATCCGCCCGAACATAAAAAGCTGTATGAGGATATAAACGAAAGGGGTCTTATTGTATCGGAATTTCCGCTGGGGACCCCGCCTGTCGCTCACAATTTTCCCAAACGCAATCGCATCATCAGCGGACTGAGTTTGGGCTGTCTTGTGGTTGAGGCGGGTTTAAAAAGTGGTTCTTTAATTACGGCCCGTTTGGCCATGGAACAGGGCCGTGAGGTTTTTGCGGTTCCAGGCGCCATTGATTCAGTTTTGAGTGCGGGGCCGCATCAATTGATTGCATCGGGCGCGAAACTGGTGCAAACTGTGGACGATATATTGGTAGAGATCCTGCCCCAGCATCGTTCTCGTCCGCTTGTGGTGGATGCCCCGCCCTTGCCCCGACTTGAGCCTGCCGAAGTGCTTGTTTTCGAGACACTTTCTTTTGAGCCGAAACATATTGATGTGTTGATTCAGGAAAGTAAGAAGCCTGCGTCATCGATTTCAGGGGTTTTACTCATGCTCGAATTGAAGGGGCTTGCGCGGCAGATGGCGGGACAATATTATGTTAAAGTATAAATGTGATGGCTGTGACCCAGAATTTTAAGGGACACACTGTTTTTATTCTCATGATGGACACAGGAGGTTAGGTTGGCAAAAAAAGCCACCGCAACAAAAGCAAAAGCAAAAACGAAGCCAAAGTCGAAAGCGAAACGCTCACTCGTCATCGTTGAGTCCCCCGCGAAAGCAAAGACTATCGTTAAATATTTGGGGCGAAAGTATAAAATGATGGCATCCATTGGTCATCTCAAAGACCTGCCCAAGTCCCGTTTTGGGGTTGATATTGAGAAAGACTTTGAGCCCGAATACATTGTGATCAAGGGAAAGAGCAAGGTCTTAACGGCGATTAAGAAGGCTGCGAAGGAAGCCGATCAGGTGCTTCTCGCCCCGGATCCGGATCGGGAAGGGGAGGCCATTGCCTGGCATATCGCGGAAGAGCTTAAATCCATTAACGACAAGGTTTATCGTGTTCTCTTCAATGAAATCACAAAAAAAGCCGTCAAAGAAGCCGTCCTTTCCCCCAGTGAAATCAATATGGATCGTGTCAATGCGCAGCAGGCGCGACGGGTCTTAGATCGTATCGTGGGCTATAAAATTAGCCCACTGCTCTGGCAGAAGGTGAGGCGCGGACTGTCTGCGGGACGTGTGCAGTCGGTGGCTTTGTTGATTATTTGTCAACGTGAAAAAGAGGTACTGGCTTTTGTTTCCGAGGAATATTGGAGTATTGATGCAACACTTTCCGGTAAAGTTCCGCCACCCTTCGTGGCGCGTTTGATTCAAGATGCCGGACAAGCCTTAAAAATTCACAATGAGGAAGAAGCCAGGGCTTTGGAAATACGTCTGAATGCTGCAGACTTTACGGTTGCCAAGGTCGAAAAAAAGGAAAGAAAGCGCAATCCAACACCGCCTTTTATTACCAGTCGCATGCAACAGGAAGCCGCACGGAAGCTTCACTTTACGCCCAAAAAAACCATGATGCTGGCGCAGCAGTTGTACGAAGGCATTACCATTGCTTCGGAAGGGGCCGTGGGTTTGATTTCTTATATGAGAACAGATTCGGTTCGAATTTCTCCCGAGTTTCAAACGGAGTCCTTGCAATGGATTTCAGGGAAATATGGCTCTGAGTATGTGCCGGAGCGTGCGAATGTCTACAAAAGTAAAAAAAGCGCGCAGGAAGGCCATGAGGCCATCCGTCCGACGGGCATTGCGCGTGAGCCGGACTTACTCCGAGCAGATCTTTCGCATGACCAATTTTTACTTTACCAATTGATTTGGAATCGTTATGTAGCCAGCCAAATGCGACCCGCACTGTTTGATGTCACCCGTGTGGATATAAAGGCAGAAAATTTGGGTTTGCGTGTGACCGGATCTGTCCTTAAATTTCCCGGTTTTACAATTGTTTATACTGAAGGAAAAGAATCAAATCCAAATGCCGGAGAGAGCTTGGATGGTGAAGGTGCTCTGCCGGTGCTTTCAGTGGGCGATGTCTTGAATTTGCAGTCGCTTGATCCCAAACAGCATTTTACTCAGCCGCCAGCCCGTTATAACGAAGCCTTGTTGATTCATGACCTGGAAGACAAAGGCATCGGCCGACCCAGTACTTATGCCACGATTATTTCAACCCTGCAAGACCGTGAATATGTGGAAAAAAGAGAAGGCCGGTTTTATCCAACGGATCTTGGCGATACCGTGAATGAGCTGCTTGTTGAGAACTTTCCCGGTGTGGTGAACGTCGAATTCACAGCCTTGATGGAGCAAGATCTTGACGAAGTTGAGGCAGGAGAAAAGAATTGGACGGAAACCATCCGAAAGTTTTACGATCCCTTTGCTAAAAATTTTGAAAAAGCTGAGAAGGAGATGCGGGATGTCAAACGGGAAGAGCAGCCCACGGACATCATTTGTGAAAAATGTGGCAATCCTTTGGTCATTAAATGGGGCCGCTTTGGGCGTTTTTTGGCTTGTTCCGGCTACCCCGACTGTAAAAATACAAAAGAGTTTGTTGAAAAAGAAGGTGTCATTGAGATCGTGGCAAAAGAAATCGCAAGCGATGTGATTTGCAAGGTGTGTGGAAAAGGGATGATCAATAAAACAGGCCGATTCGGGCGTTTTTTGGCTTGCTCTGCTTATCCTGAATGCAAACATACGGAGCCCGTTTCTTTAGGGGTCGCGTGCCCTGAAGCGGAGTGTAAGGGGGATCTCACCGAGAAACGCAGTAAAAAAGGAAAAACCTTTTACGCCTGTACGAACTACCCGGATTGTAAGTTTGCGCTTTGGGATCGTCCTGTTGCGCGTCCCTGTCCTCAGTGTAAGTTCCCTATCCTGGTTGAGAAATATGATCGCAACAAAGGAACGAAAGTGCTTTGTCAGGATAAAGCCTGTGGTTTTGTTGAAGCCCCAAGCCAGGAGCCGTCGGACTAATGTACTTTCTATAAATTTCGATTCTTCCCTCAGTGAATCTCGGGGTCTTCTCCATCTCTTGCTTGACAAGGCGGTCAAAATTTAAGATGATGCTGGGTCTATTTAAAATAAGAGGTAGTTTATGTCATTTACTTTTCGTCAGCCGAGTAATTTAAAAAGAAAACGGACCCATGGTTTTAGAAAAAGAATGGAAACATCGAATGGCCGACGGGTTTTGAGTCGAAGACGTGCAAAGGGACGTAAACGTCTCAGCGTCTAATTTTCCCGTCAAGCGGCTTGTTCGGCGCGATTTGGTCTCCGATGTTCGACGGAGGGGGCGTAAAATCGTAAGAGATTGTTTTGTGGTGACTTACCTAAAGAATGATTGTGGCATGGCCAATATTGCCATCCATGTCCGTAAAAAGTTTGGCAATGCCGTGGCCCGAAACCGCGTTAAGCGGGTCTTTCGGGCCTCTTTTTACAACTTACGTGAAGTGATTCAAGGTCAAAATTTGATTCTAACGCCGAGGCGGGCCGCGAAAGGCCTGGGCAGTATTGAAATATCGCTTCTCCTGGAAAAGTGTTTGGCCGATGCAGGCATGAGCCGGAAAAAATGATGGGCTTTTTATTCACGGGGCTTGTCCGGTTTTATCAGTATTTTATCTCCCCGATACTCCCTCCCATGTGTCGTTTTTATCCATCTTGTTCTTCCTACGCGATTGAGGCTGTTCGACGTCATGGATTTTTAAAAGGTGCTTTTGCCACCTTCAAACGTCTATT
>JAADHI010000128.1 GCA_013151935.1 Candidatus Manganitrophaceae bacterium | reverse complement strand
GCAAGGTTTCCGCTATTCGGGCTTTGCCCAAGACAGAAAGCCACGATGCTATTACCATTTTTATTGGCCACAAAAAGTCGATTGCTTGTGGCATCAAAGGTGAGTCCAAAGGGTTCATCTAACTCGGTCGAACTTCCTGAAATGATTCGAGAAGCCTTTAGAGGTGTGATGAGTGTACTGGCATCATCATAGATTTGAATGGCATTTTGCCCCGGATTGGCGACATAAAGTGTGTCGTTTTCACGATCCAAAAAAATGCCTGCAGGACTGCTCACCGTATCGGGAAATTGACGGGTCGGCGGAATATTTTCCCCCTGCACAGTGAGCGTCTTTCCCAAGACCCGAACATCAAAGGCAAGCAGTTTTCCACCATTTCCATTGGTAACGTAGAGTGTTTTGTCTGAAACAGTTTGTGTGGAGCCCCCAGCCTCAGGTTCTGCACTGGTATTGCCACAAGCCGAAAGACTCAGCAATAGAAAAAAAGAAGAGATGACAAGAGAGGTCTTCAGAAGAACCTTGCCTTTAGGAAAAACATATCGTGTTGTTTCGATATGACTTCTCAATACGTCCCGATCGAGAAAACACCCCCTTGAGCAAAACAAGAGAGCGGAAAATCAAGCCATACAACAAAGGAAGTTGATGACCGAAACAAAAAGGCCTTAAACTTCGCCTTCTCCCAACTGAAAACGCACAAAACGACGGACCTGGATATTTTCACCCACCTTGGAAATGGTCTGTGCGACGAGATCTGAAACGGTAATCTCTGGATCTTTTAAAAAAGACTGTTCCATTAAACAAATCGACTTCAAAAACTTATTAATTTTTCCGTCCGCAATTTTTTCGATAACTGCTTCGGGTTTTTTGGATTCCATGGCCTGTGCTTTGAAGATTGCCCGCTCATGTTCAATCATATCGGCAGGGACCTCTTCTTTTCGTACATAAAGCGGAGCAGGGTTTGAACCAGCCACCTGCATAGACAAGTCCTTAACCAGGTTCTGAAATTCAGGGTTTCTCGCAACAAAATCAGTTTCGCAGTTGACTTCGACCAACACGCCGATTTTTCCACCATAGTGAATATAGGAGCCGATACTGCCTTCGTCTGTTGCACGGCTTGATTTTTTTGTCGCGGTTGCAAGACCTTTTTTACGTAGGAACTCAATCGATTTCGTGACATCGCCTTCCGAAGCTTGGAGTGCCGCCTTGCAATCCATAATGCCAGCCCCGGTTTTCTCTCTTAGCAGTTTAATTTCAGCCGCACTTACACCCAATTTCAACCTCCCCGAACTCAAACGTATATAACGATTACAACATTCTAAAACATAAGCTGATTTTAGGCAGACTCCGCAACTTTTCCCGCTGGCTCAGCAAGCTTATCTGGCGCTTTTTCCGGCACAGCTTCTTTTTTCGCCTCTGGCTTGGGGGAATCAACTTTGGGTGTCTTCGCGGGAGGAGTGGCCTCAATGACAGCCTTTTCTTTAATTTGTAAGCCCTCTAATGCGGCATCGGCGACCTTACTGGTTAAGAGCCGAATGGCACGAACAGCGTCATCATTTCCGGGAATAGGGTAATCAATTTCATCCGGGTTGCAGTTGGTATCGACAATTGCAATGATCGGAATACCCAAACGCCGCGCTTCAAGCACTGCCGTTTTTTCCTTAATCGTATCAATAATAAAAACGGCTGAAGGAAGTTGACGCATGTTTTTAATCCCGCCAAGTGTCTTGCTCAACTGAACACGAGATTTTTCTAGTCGGATGACTTCTTTTTTTGGCAGACGATCATAGGTTCCATCTTTATCGGCTTCTTCAAGTTTTTTTAGTTTTTTGATGCTCTGCTTAATGGTTGTGAAGTTTGTAAGCATTCCACCCAGCCAGCGATGGTTGACAAAAAACATCTTGCAGCGCTCTGCTTCTTCGAGAACGATTTCCTGTGCTTGACGTTTTGTCCCTAAGAATAAAATGGATTCGCCTTCGCTTGAGAGCTTTCGCACAAAAGCATAAGCCCTCTCAATGGCCTTGACCGTTTTCTGAAGGTCGATAATGTAAACGTTGTTGCGCTCACCGAAGATAAATTTTTCCATCTTCGGATTCCATCTTTTGGTCTGGTGTCCAAAATGAACACCCGCTTTAAGTAATTCTTCCATTTCAATAACAGGCATTTCCACTATCCTCCATTTATGGTCTCATCCACCGCTCCAGGTCTAATGGATCACTATGCATTTTGTTGACGGGCGACCTCTATCCAGTTGAGGGAGAGCAGGGACCAAGCCCGACGCCGGAGCGTGAGTATTTAAGTCTTGCGCAAGTGAGCGCAGAAAGGCGAAAGAATAGCATACAAAGAATTCAAATTACAAGAAAGAATCGGGACAAACGAAGGAACCCGCTATCAGCGGAAAAACTTACAAAAGTGGGGGAGGGACCTTCAACTGCCGAGACTCATAATCCTTAATTTGAGCCTCTTTTTCAAGGGTCATACAGATGTCATCTAAACCCTCCAAGAGACAAAGACGCTGAAAGGAGCTGACTTGAATTTTAAAAACCAGTCCGTCGTCACTGCGAATTTCTTCACGCTCAAGATCCACACACAAGGAATAACCCGGAGTGGCTCGAATATGCTGAAAGAGGGTTTCGACTTCTTCCTCGGTCAGACGAACGGGAAGAATGCCATTTTTAAAACAATTGTTGTAAAAAATGTCTGCAAATGAGGGGGCAATCACACAACGAAAGCCATAATCCAATAGCGCCCAAGGCGCATGTTCACGGGAAGAACCACAGCCAAAATTTGCCCGCGAGACCAAAACTTTTGCCCCCTGATAGCGCTCGGCATTTAAATCAAAATCAGGATTATCTTTTCCATCCTTCGTAAAACGCCAGTCGTAAAAGAGGAATTGGCCAAAACCACTACGCTCAATCCGTTTTAAGAATTGTTTGGGGATAATCTGATCTGTATCAACATTGGGAAGGTCTAACAAGGCTGCAATCCCCGTAACGACCACAAAAGGCTTCACTAGTCAGTGCCTCCTAAATCTTATCCAGCTCATACTGCCGGACATCAACAAAGCGACCTTCGACCGCAGCGGCGGCCGCCATAACGGGACTGACCAGATGAGTGCGTCCGCCCTGACCTTGTCGCCCTTCAAAGTTTCGGTTAGAGGTCGAAGCACAACGCTCGCCGGGCTTGAGTACATCGGGGTTCATGGCAAGACACATTGAACAGCCCGATTCACGCCAATCAAAACCCGCCTCAATCAAAATCCGATCAAGTCCCTCGGCTTCGGCCATTCTTTTTACGGCCTGAGACCCCGGGACAACCATGGCATGTACCGAAGAAGAAACCCGACGGCCTTTTGCAAACTGTGCCACACGACGCAAGTCTTCAATACGGGAATTTGTGCAAGATCCAATAAAAACATGATCTACGGAAATGGACTCAATCGGCATGCCTGCCTCAAGCCCCATGTATTCCAAAGACCGTTCTGCCGCTTTTTTTTCGTTAATGTCCGAAAAATCAGCCGGACTGGGCACCTTGGCATCCACGGGGACCACTTGCCCAGGATTGGTACCCCATGTGACTTGTGGCGCGAGCGTGTTTGCGTTCAATTTCAAGGTTTTATCAAAAACAGCCCCCGAATCAGAAGGGATTTTCCGCCACGCTTCAGCAGCAAGGTCAAAATCAACCGGAGCATACAGACGATCTTTTAGGTAGGTAATGGTCGTTTCATCCGGGGCGATCATGCCTGCACGCGCACCCGCCTCAATGGCCATATTGCAAACCGTCATACGCTCTTCCATGCTGAGTCCCCGAATGGCCTCTCCGGCAAATTCAATCACACTGCCCGTACCACCATCCATTCCAATCTCTCCGATAATGGACAGAATGATATCTTTTGCCTCCACACCAAAAGGACGTGTTCCCTCGATTTCAATCAAAAAAGTCTTGGGCTTCTCCTGAATGAGGCATTGTGTTGCCAAGACATGCTCGACTTCGCTTGTGCCAATGCCAAAAGCCAAGGCCCCAAAAGCCCCATGTGTGGCCGTGTGACTGTCACCGCAAACCACAGTCAAACCCGGCAAGGTAAGCCCCATTTCTGGACTGATCACATGAATAATGCCCTGATGTGGACTGGACAAATCAAATAAAGTCACCCCAAAAGCGCGACAATTATCAGACAGGGTTTCCATTTGGCGGCGTGCGATTTCATCGGCAATGGGGAGCGAGCGATCTGTCGTCGGCACGTTATGATCCATCGTTGCAAAAGTCAATTCAGGACGACGCACAACACGCTCTGCAAGCCTCAAGCCTTCGAAGGCTTGAGGAGAAGTCACCTCATGAATTAAGTGCCGATCAATGTAAATCAAGGAAGGTTTGTTGGCCTCCTCAGTCACCACATGAGTGGCCCAAATTTTTTCAAACATCGTTTGTGGAGAATGAGTCATAAAGCTTGCCTATCGAAATTTAGATTCCA
This sequence comes from Candidatus Manganitrophaceae bacterium, assembly GCA_013151935.1. Classification (GTDB taxonomy): domain Bacteria; phylum Nitrospirota; class Nitrospiria; order SBBL01; family JAADHI01; genus JAADHI01. The sequence goes on along the minus strand of JAADHI010000128.1, from coordinate 252 downwards.
ACGCTATCTCAGCTCGAGCAATTCCACCTCAAAAACGAGTGTGGCGTTGGGTGGAATGAGCCCCCCCGCACCGCGTGCGCCGTAACCCAACTTGGGTGGGATGATGAGCTTCCTCTTTCCGCCAACCTTCATCGAAAGCACACCCTCATCCCATCCTCGGATGACCTGTCCAACACCCACACGAAAAGCAAAAGGCTCACCTCGATCAACCGAACTATCGAATTTTTTGCCATCCTTTTTTAACCAGCCCGT
>JAADHI010000001.1 GCA_013151935.1 Candidatus Manganitrophaceae bacterium | reverse complement strand
TTTTTTTTATGGATGCCCCTGTGATTGAAAGCATTTCTTCCAAATCCTTTATTGATGTAGACAAGGGAGGCATCAGAAAAATAACATTCCCCAGTGGGCGAAGGAGTAGGCCCAGTGATTGGGCTTCTCGGCAAACAAGGGTTCCAATCCGTTTTTCTAAGGGAAAAGGGGTTTTGTTTGTTTTATCTGCGACCAATTCGATGGCGATGACAAAACCCACCTGTCGAATGTCTCCAACATGTTTCCACCGTTTCCAAGGCGTGATATATTTTGCCGCAAATTGAATCTTGGGTTGAAGCTTCTCTAAGGTTTTTTCTTTTTCAAAAATATCTAAATTGGCGATGGCGGCGGCGCAGCCGAGTGCATTACCCGTGTAACTGTGTCCATGAAAAAAGGTCTTAAATTCGTCATATTCTCCGAGAAAAGCATCGTAAATTTTTTGGGTGGTGAGGGTCGCCGCTAAAGGAAGATAACCACCGGTAATGCCTTTTGAGAGGGCCATGAGATCAGGTACGACATTTTCGTGTTCACAAGCAAACATTTTTCCGGTGCGACCAAAGCCGACAGCGACTTCATCGGCAATCATTAAGACCTCGTATTGTGTACAGAGGGTGCGTATTTTTTTGAGATAACCCGGTGGCGCAGCAAACATGCCGGCAGCTGCTTGAATGAGGGGTTCGATGATGAGTCCCGCGAGTTTTTTGTGGTGGGTTTTTAAGAGGATCTCCACTTCGTCCACACAGGCCAAGGCGCATGAGGGGTGTTCAAGTCCCAGTGGGCAGCGATAACAGGTGGGTGCCGGTGCTTTAATCGTGTCAAATAAAAGAGAATCATAGGTTTGATGAAAGAGGTCGATCCCGCCGACACTGACGGCACCTAAGGTATCGCCGTGATAGGCGTTTGTGAATGCGATGAATTTTTTCTTTTCCCGGTGTTTTTTCTCCTGATACTGCCAAAAGACAAAGGCCATTTTCAGTGCGATTTCGACCGCAGTTGATCCGTTATCCGAATAGAAGACTTTTGTGAGTTTATGCGGTGTTTCTTCTGAGGTCGGGGCAATCTGGATAAGTCGTTTGGCCAGCGCAATGGAGGGCAGACTTGCAAGGCCTAGCAGGGTCGAGTGGGAGATTTTTTGAATCTGATTGATCAAGGCCTGATTGAGGTCGGGATGATTGTGTCCGTGGATGTTGACCCAAATGGAGGAGGTTCCGTCAAGATAAGTGCGCCCCGTGATATCTGTGAGACGTACACCATCCCCTTTGACAATAATGGTTGGGGTTTCGACTTCCCATTCCTTCATTTGGGTAAAAGGGTGCCAAACAAAGACCTGATCTTCCTTTTGCCATTGAGCGATTTCGTTTGATTTATAAGACATTTTTTGAGACCACTCTGATCAAGCTTTCCTAAAACCTAGATCTTGTACCTAAAGCGAGACTTTACAAGTCTAAAATTCCTATAGTATAATCGAAAGTTACTTCTTTTTTAAAGGGGGCTTTGGTGTCGGAACCAGGTCGAAGCGGAATGAGGCGGTTCGTCTTTTCCGCTTTTTTATTGTTGATCGGTGTTGGCGTGGGTGTTGTGGTGAGCTCTGAGTACCGTCTTGTGCCTTCTGGCGAGGCGGTGGGCAATGAGCCGCAAGCGCAGGCAGCCCCCGGCGGACACATTACTTCTGAGCAGGCTTTTATTACGGTCTCCAGGGCTGTGACGCCTGCTGTTGTCAATATCTCAGCAAAACGCAACGCTAAAACGCAGCAGGGGAACTTTGATTTTCCTTTCGAAGAGCCTTTAAAGCGATTTTTTGGTGAAAAATTTGGAGGAAAATCCCCTCAGCATGAGCGACGGGGTGAAGGCATGGGCTCAGGGGTGATCATTGAGTCCGATGGTTTGATTGTGACGAATAATCATGTCATTGAAGATGCGGATGAAATTATTGTTATTTTATCGGATAAACGTGAATTTAAGGGGATTATTGTTGGAACCGATCCGAAAAGCGATTTGGCGGTCATTCGAATTAAAGCCAAGGGTTTGCCGACAATTCCCTGGGGCAATTCATCAAAGATACAGGTGGGGGCATATATCCTTGCGATTGGAAATCCCTTTGGTTTGACTCAGACGGTAACAATGGGCATTATTTCAGCTGTAGGCAGAGCAAATATTGGTTTGACTGACTACGAAGATTTTATCCAGACGGATGCCGCAATCAATCCAGGCAATTCGGGAGGCGCAATGGTCAATATCCAGGGCGAGCTGATCGGAATTAACACTGCAATTTTTACACGCAGTGGGGGCTATATGGGCATTGGTTTTGCCGTGCCAAGTGATATGGTTCGCTCTATCGTTGGAAAACTGGTCAAGTCGGGTAAGGTTGTGCGCGGGTGGCTCGGGGTTGCGATTCAAGAAGTGACACCTCAGATTGCAAAAATTTTTGGTCTGTCAGAAGCGCGTGGTGCCCTCGTAAGCGAAGTGATGGCGGGCAGTCCTGCTGAAAAAGCCGGTTTTAAGTCTGGGGATGTCATTCTTTCTTTTGCGGGTGAAGCCTTGGGTGATACCAATGCCTTACGACATATTGTGGCAAAAGCTTCGCCGGGAGACCTCATCAATGTTGATGTCATCCGTGAAAGCCAGTCCATGGTTCTGACGGTCAAGATTGAGGTGCAACCCAATGACCTTTTTGCAAAAAGAAGTCGCACCCCCCACAAGCCCCTGCCCAAGTTGAGCGCTGCATTGCAGGGGGTTTCCGTGAGTGAATTGAGTCCTGAATTGCTGGAACAGCTTGCTTTGGAACCGGGTTTGTCAGGCGTGGTGATCTTAAAAGTTGATCCGGGCAGCAATGCCCGGGAAGCGGGTTTGAGAAAATCGGATATTATCATGGAGGTCAATCGCAAAACAATTTTGACCTTGGATGATTACGAGGCCGCATTTTCAAAAATCGACAAAACAAACCCGATTTTACTCCTGGTGCGCCGACAGGATCGAACCTTGTTTTTAACCGTAACACCGTAATACCAAGAAGCGCCGATCAAGTTGCGACTTAATCAGCGCTTCTGTCAGTATCTTTTGCAGTATTTTTCGTTTTAAATTTATATTTTCTTTGGAAGTGGGGGGAGTGCTTTTCATTCATTAAGTGAAAAGGGGTCTACAAATGAAAATGGACTACATTTTTTATTTACTTTTTGTGGGTATTGGGGTCTCACTGGGTTATGTTTTGGGGGATGGATTGGGTGTTAATATCGCCTATGCGGGAGCAGGAGTGGGTTTGTGTTTAGGGCTGGGTCTTGCTCTTTTTTCGCTGTCTCTAAAAAAGAGAAAAGTGAAGCGGTTTTGCTGGGGGGCGATTGGTTTTATGGCAGGACTGCTGAGTGCGACTCTGGTGAATACGCTGGCAGATCCTTTACTGGGTTTTTCGCCACAAGTGATTTTTTTGTGGAAGATACTTTCGGTTCTTTTCTTTTCTTACCTGGGAACGATCTTGGCACTCCGGGTTGAAGCCGACCCTGAGATGTTTTCGGCCCGTGAACAAGCCGAAGGTTTACGACCTGAAAGTTTAAAGATTTTGGATACCAGTGTGATCATTGATGGTCGAATTGGCGATCTTTGTGAAACCGGTTTTTTAGAAGGGGTTTTTATTACCCCTCAGTTTATACTGCAGGAACTTCAACATATTGCGGATTCATCTGATTCGATGAAGCGGGCCAGGGGACGAAGGGGCTTGGATGTTTTGCATCGTCTGCAACAGATGCCTGACATTGAGGTTCGTATTGTCGAGACCGATTTTCCTAAAATTCGGGAAGTGGACTCCAAAATTGTGGCGCTCGGGAAAGAAATTAACGCAAAGGTCATTACAAATGATTTAAATCTCAACAAGGTTGCAGAGCTTCAGGGGGTGCGTGTCCTCAATATCAATCAACTTTGTAATGCCTTAAAACCAGTGGTCTTGCCTGGTGAAGTCATGCGGGTTTTTGTGCTGAAAGAAGGCAAAGAAGCGGGGCAGGGGATCGCTTATTTGGACGATGGTACGATGATTGTTGTGGATGACGCCCGTAAATCGATAGGAAAAACGATACAGATTACCGTAACCAGCGTACTGCAAACACCAGCGGGCCGGATGATCTTTAGTCGATATCGTGAAAAAGAGCCTTCCGCCATTTCAAAAGCAACGGTGCCCGTTGGCCACTCTCAGTCGTCACATTCCCTGGCAGGGAAGCCTTGAGTGTTCATGCCATTGTTCTTGCCGCCGGCTCGGGACAGCGTTTTGGTGCAAAAAAGCAGTTTTTGGATCTTGCCGGTAAACCAGTTGTTGTTCACAGCCTTTCCCTCTTTCAGCACTCTGCACTGATTGAAGAGGTCATTTGTGTTGTGCCGAAGTCAGATACGGTCTTTGCGAAAAAACTGGTTTCAGAATACGGGCTCTCAAAAGTAAAAGTGGTGTTGGTCGGCGGGGCGACACGTCAAGACTCGGTGGCGAATGCCCTTGATTATTTAGTGTCTAAAAAGCCGATAGAGGATATCGTGTTGGTGCATGATGGCGCACGACCCCTCTTAAGTCTTTCCTTACTTGAGGCCCTTGTCACGGAGGCAAAAAAAAGTGGTGCTGTTGTCGCTGCACGTCCGTGCAGCGATTCCCTCAAATTTGTTTCTTCCGAAGGGATTATTCAACATACGTTACCAAGAGAAGGGCTTTGGGCGATGCAAACGCCGCAAATTTTCACCTTGGCCGTTTTGCTCGAAGCTTATCGAAAGGGTGCTGCCGAGGGCTTTTGCGCGACAGATGAAGCCATGCTGGTCGAGCGTTTAGGGGTGCCCATAAAGTGTATCGTCGGTCCCTCGGAAAATATTAAAATCACAAACCCCTCAGATCTTCAACTGGCTGAATCTTTTTTACAACAAAAACAAAATGGAGTCCTTTTATCATGATGCGTGTTGGTCTGGGATATGATGTGCATCCCTTGGTCGTGGGTGTGCCTTGTATGATTGGCGGGGTGGAAATTCCGCATAAAAAAGGTTTGCAAGGCTACTCGGATGGGGATGTTTTATTGCACGCGATTTCCGATGCTCTGCTCGGTGCCATTGGAGGTGGAGACATTGGGCGACATTTTAAAGAGGGAGATCCGCGTTGGAAGGGTATCTCCAGTTTAAAGCTGCTTGAGCGTGTTTCAATGATGCTCTCGGAAAAAGGCTGGCGGACAATCAATTGTGACTGCGTGGTCATCGCCGAAGCCCCGAAAATCGCCCCTTATGCGGAGGAGATGCAAAAAAAAATTGCCCGGGCGCTTGCGACACGCCCCGAGGACATTAACATTAAAGCATCGACCCATGATCGCCTTGGTTTTATCGGGCAGGAAGAAGGCATTGCCGCGCAGGCGATTTGTTTGCTCCATTCATCAATGGTGGAGCATGTTTCGGACAATTAAAAGTGACATCCAAGCAGCACGAGAACGAGATCCTGCCGCACGAAGTTCCCTTGAAATATTGCTTACCTATTCCGGTGTGCATGCTGTGATTTTACATCGTTTGGCCCATGCGATCTGCCGTAAGCATATTCCGCTTTTGCCACGGATCATTTCCCACCTTTCTCGTTTTGTGACCGGTATTGAAATTCACCCTGCCGCCGTGATTGGCCAGGGTTTTTTTATTGATCACGGCATGGGGGTGGTTGTGGGGGAAACCGCTGAAATTGGAGATCATGTGACTTTATATCAAGGTGTGACCCTGGGTGGGACGGGCAATGAACGGGGCAAGCGTCATCCCACACTTGGAAATCATGTGATTGTCGGTGCAGGGGCAAAAGTACTGGGTGGTATTGTTGTGGGACACCATGTGCGTATTGGGGCCAACGCCGTTGTTTTAAAAACCATTCCCGACCATTCGACGGTTGTCGGTATTCCGGGAAAAGTGATCCACCGAAGAAGTGAAGAAGGAGATTTGGATCATGTTAAAATGCGTGATCCTATCGCCGATCAGTTCGAGGCACTTGAAATTAAAATCCTAGCGCTCAAACGTGAAGTCCACGAAAAACAGGGCCAAAACAAACCTTCTCAAGAATTAGAGCAGACTTCAGGTGATAAAGAACCCGATTGATGCTGCGGTGCGTCGTCGATTTACCGCGCCCCTTTTGGAGTGGTATCACAGCTTGGGTCGCGATCTGCCTTGGCGTAGAACTGATGACCCTTATTGCATTTGGCTGTCTGAAATCATGCTCCAACAGACACAAGTTGTAACGGCCCTTCCCTATTACCATCGTTTTTTGGAAACCTTCCCTACAATCAAGGCCCTGGCCTCAGCCGATTTGGAAGCTGTTTTGAAATTGTGGCAGGGTTTGGGTTATTACGCCCGTGCCCGGCATTTACATCGTGCAGCGCAAATACTGGTCTCTCAATTTTCAGCAAAGATGCCAGAATCCTTTGAGTCCGTTATCGCTTTGCCGGGTATCGGTCGTTCAACTGCGGGCGCAATTTTGACCATTGCCCACGGGAAGTGTCACCCTATTTTAGATGGCAACGTGCGGCGTGTGCTCTGCCGATTTTTTGCGATTGAAAGAGATCCACGCGAAAAATCTGTCGATGCCTGGCTGTGGCATTGTTCTGAAATGCTGATGCCAAAACACAATGCAAGCCATTATTTGCAGGCGATTATGGACTTGGGTGCAACGGTTTGTGTGCCGAAGCAGCCCAGTTGCACACGCTGTCCTGTCGAAAAATCTTGTGCAGCCCGTAAAAAAGGGCTTGAGACGCTACTTCCTATAAGAGCACCCTCAAAGAAAGTGCCGCATTATGACTATTTCGCAGGTGTGCTCTGTGTTGATAATGCTGTTTTAATCCGCCGAAGACCCTTAAAGGGGCTTTTGGCAGGACTTTGGGAGTTTCCCGGCGAGCGTGTCGCGGAAAATTCAAAACAGGGTTCTATCGTCTTGGCCTATGAACGATTTTTCCGTGAACATCTTGGCCTAGATACCTGTGAATGCAAGCCCTATATGACGATTCAACACGTTTTTACCCATTTTAAAATGACACTTCATGTCTTTTTGCATCATTCAAAAAAACGGGTGGAAGCAGTCTTTCCTTTCGACTGGGTTGAACGAGAAACCCTTTCTGAACGACCTTTTTCGAGTGCGCATCAAAAAATTGTTTTGCAACTAACACAAAAGCAAAATCAGGGTGAGTTGTTTTAGTAAGATGCGATTAAAGGGTTTTGTTCTTTCGAGCAAGATTCTTCCGTACTGCTTTTTTTGTCGCTTTTTTCTGAAAAAGGGCACTGCGTTCGTCGGGTGAAACTTCTGTTTTGAGGGGTGCTTCGTAATAACATTGGTTTCGTCCACCCGTTTTTGCTTTATAGAGGTTTTCGTCCGCAGCTTTAAGGAGTTGGGCCGCATCAGGCGGTGTCTCTCTTTTCATTTCTGCGGCACCGATACTAAGGGTTACCGATAGAGATTGTTCCTCTCGAATCAAAATTTTTTCTTCCGAGATAGATTTTCGGAGCCGTTCCGCAACTTGAACTGCGTATTTAAGCGGACAATTCGGAAGAATTACTGCGAACTCTTCTCCGCCATAGCGAGAAAGCGTGTCTCCCGGTCTGAGCTCTTGTTTGAGGCGTTTAGCGACGATCTCGAGCACACGATCCCCTTCGGGATGCCCGTATTGGTCGTTGATCTTTTTGAAGTGGTCAATGTCAAGCATGAGTAATATACAAGGCGTACCGTCTCGTCTTGCGCGGTGGACTTCGCGTTGCAGTGCAATTTTGAAATAGCGCTGATTGCTGAGTCCGGTGAGTCCATCGTGCATGGATAGCGTACAGAGTGTATCGATAACGCGTTGCAAGATTTGAGTCTGATCGATTTCTGCGTTCATTCTTGGATCGGGATAGCCCGCGTGACAGATGAGCTGAATGGCTTCACTCAGGTTGACGTTTTGCTCTGAGGTTTGGGGTTTGGGTGATGGTGACTGAGGGGCGGACATCGTGTGGGACCTGAATATCGTGTGTTTGGCTGCCTTCTGTCCTCTTTATAATAACATACAGCGCAAAGCGCGGAAGGGGGCCTGGAAAATCCTCCTCCTTCTTTTACTTTCTTGACTTTAAAGCCGAAGCAGACCTATAATCGACCTATTTTTCGTGGGAGATTTACGCCTCGTTATGTTAGAAAATATTACAAAACGTCTGGATAAGCTTTTTAAAAAAATCCGTGGTCGCGGACTTTTAACGGAAGAGAATATCGACGAAACCCTTCGGGAAGTACGCCTTGCCTTGCTGGAATCGGATGTGCATTTCAAGGTTGCAAAAAATTTTTGCGAAGCTGTTCGGAAAAAGGCTGTCGGCAAAGCAGTGCTTGAAAGCCTTACGCCGGGACAGCAGGTTGTCAAAATTGTTTCGGAAGAGTTGACCGAATTGATGGGAGGCCAAAGCAAGGGGCTTGCTCTTGCTGACCTTCCTCCGACCGTTGTGATGTTGGTGGGGCTTCAAGGTTCAGGGAAAACCACCACTGCGGGAAAGCTGGCTCTATTTTTTAAGAAAAAAGACAAACGTGTTCTTTTGGTGGCTGCTGATCTTCAGCGTCCAGCAGCCGTTGACCAGTTACAGACCTTGGGTAAATCCATAGAAGTATCGGTTGTTTCTCCTGATGCTGAAACAAATCCTGTGGCGGCGGCCGAAAAAGGGATTGAATACGGAAGAGTTCATGGTTTTGATGTTGTCATTTTGGATACGGCAGGACGTATTGAGGTTGATGAAGCCTTGATGGCAGAGTTGTCTGATATGAAAGTTGCTGTAAAGCCAGATGAAATTTTGTTGGTTGCTGATGCCATGACGGGCCAGACGGCGGTGAATGTCGCTGAAACCTTTCATCAAAAACTTGTTTTGACTGGCGTGGTGCTAACAAAGACAGAAGGGGATGCCCGTGGGGGTGCCATTTTGTCTATCCGTGCGGTAACGGGTGCGCCAGTACGTTTTATCGGGACGGGGGAGAAACTTGATGCCCTGGAGCTGTTTCATCCCGACCGAATGGCCTCACGTATTTTGGGCATGGGGGATGTGCTTTCTCTCGTGGAATTGGCGCAAGAAAAAACAGATCTGGCCGAGGCGGCCCTCTTAGAGCAAAAAATACGAAAAGACCAATTTACGCTGGACGATTTCAGTGCACAACTGAATCAGATGAAAAAAATGGGAGGTGCTGCAAAGTTGATGCAGATGATTCCCGGAATGCAGCGTATGAAGGCGATACCAGATCAAGCGAAGATTGAGCGGGAGATGAAGTCGGTGCAGGCGATGATTTCCTCCATGACGAGGCGAGAACGGCGAGAGCCTGGCATTATTACAGGAAGTCGTCGAAAAAGAATTTCGAGAGGCAGTGGCACGTCGGTTCAGGCGCTCAACCGACTCTTGAAGCAGTTTTATCAAGCAAAAAAGATGATGAAGCGCATGTCCTCTGGAAAAAGAATGGGCATGATGCCGGGGCTTTAGTCGGACGTTTGTCCATGATTTAAGTCCTGATTTTTGAAAATTCAAAACAATCATTGATCCACGCAGCTTGTGGGGCAAGTATCAACAACAAACAGAGGGTGTTTAGATGGCAGTTAAGATTCGATTGGCCCGAGTGGGCAGGCATAAACGGCCTTTTTACCGTGTGGTCGTGGCGAATATAGAGTCGCCGAGAGATGGGAAATTTATTGAAATTTTAGGGACTTACGATCCTCTTCCTGAAAACGTGGATGTGAAAATTCAGGTCGACCGAGCAAAATACTGGTTGTCAAAAGGTGCTTTGCCTACAGATACTGTTAAATCGATTTTCAAGAAATCAAAGTTGTTCCAAGCGCCTTCAGAACAGAAGGCATCGTAAGCGAGAGAGCGAGTTCTCGCTCCATATTCCTCTTCTCCTAAGAACTCGGAGGTAGCGTCGATGAAGGATCTCATTGAATATATTGCGAAATCACTGGTAGATCGACCCGAAAGTGTTACGGTTAAAGATACTGAAGGTGAAAAGACGACCATCATTGAGCTCAGGGTCGCTCAGGAAGATTTGGGGAAGGTGATTGGTAAGCAGGGTCGGACGGCGCGGGCGATGCGCACAATATTGAATGCTGCAGGAACAAAAATAGGGAAGAGGTGCGTTTTAGAAATACTGGAATGAACCTTGCCGAGATACCTCGCTTTTGGCAAATTGAAGTCATTTGAATGAAGATTTAATTACAATAGGGAAAGTGCTCAAGCCCCTTGGACTTCAAGGTGAGGTCAAGGTTGCTCTTTTGACCGATTTCCCCGAACGTTTTGATGATCTTGAGACCGTGACTGTGCGGCGAAATGAGGGGGATTTTTTTCAACTCGATATCGCGCGTGTCCGCCATGGTGCTCCCTTTGTTTATTTGTCTTTTGTGGGCTTGACCGATCTTGCCAAAGTAAGGCCCCTGCAGGGCGCTTTGTTGCAGGTTCCTGCTTCCGAGAGGGTTGTGCTAAGAGAGGGACGTTATTTTCATTCCGACCTTTTGGGGATGGATGTTTATACGACAAGTGGTCTGGTTTTGGGAGAAATTAGCGATATTATTGAAACAGGAAGTCATGATGTACTTGTGGTCAGCAATGGGACAAAAGAATTTATGATCCCAGCGCATCCGAAGTTTGTGGTATCGCTTGATCTACTGAAAAAGCGGATCGTCATTGACCCTGTTGAAGGTCTTTTGGATTTGTAATGCGCTGTGATGTGATTACCTTGTTCCCGGAGTTGATTCGTTCTGCCTTGGGCGAAAGCATTTTGAAACGTGCCCAGGCAAATGCCCTCTTGGATATTCAAATTCACCAGCTCAGGGATTTTGCTGTTGATAAACATCACACAACAGACGACGTGCCTTATGGGGGCGGTGGCGGCATGTTGCTCAAACCTGAGCCCATTTTTGCGGCAGTTGAAAAAGTAAAGTCCTTGCGGGATGGCGCTGTTCGGATTATTATCCCCAGCCCACAAGGAAAGATTTTCAATCAAAAAATGGCAGAAAATTTTTCCCAGGACAAACGCACATTGGTCTTTATTTGTGGGCACTATGAGGGCATTGATGCGCGTGTGGCTCAAGGGATTGAAATTGAAGAGGTTTCGCTTGGCGATTATATTTTAACCGGGGGTGAATTGCCTGCTGTAACAATGATTGATGCTGCTGCCCGTTTGCTGCCCGGTGTCTTGGGTGGTGCGACCTCGGCCTTGCATGAGTCATTTGAGGACTCACTGCTAGAACATCCGCATTATACCCGTCCCTACGAATTTCGAGGCATGCAGGTGCCGGAGGTGCTTCTCTCGGGAAATCATGGGGCGATTAGGGATTGGAGACGAGCGCATGCGATTATCAATACACAAGAGCGACGACCAGATTTATTAACAGAAGCAGTTTTAAGTCCAGATGAAAAACAAGGGTTGCCACTTGGGCCTTGTTTGATGGAAGAATAAAAGATAAGATCGGATGCCCCAGGGTCTCATTTCTGAGGCATTTTTCTAGGGACTTGAAGGAGGAGAGTACAAGAAATGAATCGTTTGGAACGTTTGGAAGTGGGCCTTGAAAAAAAAGACGCCCCGGAAATGAAAATTGGAGATACGGTTCGCGTGCATGTGCGAATCAAAGAAGGCGATAAAGAGCGTATCCAGGTTTATGAAGGCATTGTGATTCGTAAAAAGGGAACACGAAACCGCAAAACCTTTACGGTACGTAAAACGTCATTTGGTATTGGTGTTGAGCGAATTTTCCCCTTTCACTCTCCCTTTATCCACAAAGTTGAAACCTTGAGAGAGGGTAAAGTTCGCAGAGCAAAACTTTATTATCTGCGTGCGAGAACAGGTCGCGCAGCACGGATTGCAGAAAAAGAACGTGCTCGACCTGTAAAGAAAAAAGCTGTGGTCGCAGCGCCTGCGTCTTCTACTGAGCCTGAAGCCTAAAAATACTTCTCGGTTATTTGGAAGATTAAGGTTTCTCTTAAAAGATATGACTCCAGATATGACCTCTTTTGAGGTCGCCTTGTATGCCTCTGGTCATCAATTTATCTGTGGAATTGATGAAGCAGGAAGAGGTCCACTGGCCGGACCCGTCGTTGCTGCTGCGGTCATTTTGCCTCAAAATTGTGTCATGCAAGGTCTTCGAGACTCAAAGAAGTTGTCTGTCCGACGACGTGAATTCTTTTTTGACGAAATCTATAAAAAAGCGGAGGCAGTGGCTGTAGGCATCGTTGGTAATGAGACGATTGACAAAATCAACATTCTTCAGGCCACCCTACTCGCCATGCGACAGGCCTTTGAATCGCTTTTGATCAAACCCGATGTCCTCTTGATTGACGCGCTAACCCTGCCTGGGATCGAAATACCTCAGCAGGGCATTATTCATGGAGATGATCGTTCAATCAACATCGCAGCGGCTTCTGTGATCGCAAAGGTCACACGAGATCGTCTGATGTGTGAATATCACGAACAATTCCCTGCCTATCAATTTCATCGTCATAAGGGTTATGGGACACGTGAGCATCTACAAAACATAAAGGTCTATGGTCCATGTCCCCTGCACAGAAAGACATTTCGCGGCGTCATCTGCTAACAGGTGCGGCAGGCGAAAATCGCGCCGTGCACTATCTTCAATCCTTGGGTTATCGTATTATTCAGCGGAATTATCGGACACGGATTGGTGAAATCGATATTATCGCGCGTGAGGGGGAGGTGCTTGTTTTTGTGGAGGTCAAAACACGCACGGGACAAAATTTTGGCTTACCTCAATCTGCGGTTGATGCCAGAAAGCGATTCAAGATTACGCGTGTTGCCCTGACCTATCTGAGTGAAAAAAAGGAACATGAGGCATCTTGTCGGTTTGATATTGTTGCAGTTCAGAAACGAGGCAAAGATTTTCAAATCGAATTGATTCGCAATGCCTTCGAGATGACGCTATAATTTCAAAAAGGCGGTATACTGAAAACGATGTTTATCGGGGTTAATACAAATATAAGGTATAAAGACGAAATTTTCCATATCCAAACAGAGGATGGCGGATTGGATCAACATACCTTGACGACGATTTTGTTTAAAAACGGGGCAATTCTTTCCTCGAAAAAAACGAGCTATATCGATATCGAAAAATCTCCGACCTATAACGATACGATTAAGACAATGATGCAAGAGCAACACAAACAGATGGCGCGTGATTTGGTCCGTGGGGAATTCGAAAATTCAGTAAATTATCAAAAAAAAGATTCTCTTCCCGAAACAAAGAAGGTTTCTGAAAAAAACAATAGCTCAACAAAGACTTCTGTTGCTGTGGAAAAACTTAAAGAAGAAGTGGCTGTTGCAGGGGCTCACAAAAAATCTGCTCATGGAGATGTTTTGGACGGTTTGATTGTTGATTATCTGGAAAAGAAAGATGCCAGGCGCGGATAGAGAGTCCAGCCATCGAAATCGACGATGTTCTCCAAACAGTGTTCTGCTTTATTTGTCTTGATTGGTAACATGCTCTCCTAATATTCCTATTCTCTTGTTGTTTTCTGGAGTTTTAAGACCATCATGATTCAAATGTTTCATGTCTATAAATATTATCGAAAAGACTTTTTGGCTTTGGATGATGTCAACTTAAAGATCGAAAAAGGTGAATTTGTTTTTGTGACGGGCTCAAGCGGTGCAGGGAAATCAACACTATTAAAACTCATCTTTTGTGAAGAACGGGCCGATCAGGGGCAGATTCTGATCGGGGGGAAAAATGTTTCCCGTTTAAAGGAGCGTCAAATTCCCTTTGTTCGTCGCAATATTGGTTTTGTCTTTCAAGATTTTAAACTCGTCAAACGCAAAACCGTTTTTGATAATGTAGCGCTCCCGCTCGAAATTGTGGGGGCTTCGCGCACCGAAATCAAAAAAAGAGTGCATGAGGTACTCAAAATGGTTCGTATTGAACACCGTCAATCGCAACGCCCCGCTTACCTTTCTGGGGGAGAGCAACAGCGGGTTGCGATTGCGCGTGCTTTGGTCAATCGTCCCGCCATATTGCTTGCGGACGAGCCGACGGGAAATTTAGATGAAGATCTTGCAATGGATATTGTTGGACTTTTGAGAAATATTCAAACGGCTGGAACGACCGTCGTTGTTGCAACACACGATCGTCACCTTTTTGAAAAAATTTCGAGGCGAAGGCTGATTTTAGAGCAGGGCAAGATTATTTCGGACGGCATCCCCGAATGAGGCAGTTTTATTACCATCTCAAAACAGCATTTGAAAATATTCAATTAAATCAGACGATGGGTTTTTTTTCTCTTATTTCTTTGGGCTTGACGCTCATGCTCTTTGGCGTCTTTTTACTGTTTTACGAGAACGTTCAGGGCTTTGTTCAAAGTATGCGTGAAAGTGTGCAATTTAGTATCTATCTGAAAGATGGCGCGAATCAGAGCGCGATTCATAAACTCAAAGAAGGTCTGAATGACGATCAACGGATTTTGTCCTCGACCTATATCTCCAAAAAAGAAGCATTAAAAATCTTCAATGCGTCTTTCCATGATAAGGGATTGATTGAGCGTCTGGGTGAAAATCCCTTGCCCGCCTCTTTCGAAGTTATCGTTAAGGCCGATTATCAAGAAGCAAAGTCTTTGGAAGAAATTATCGCGACCTTTGCAGGTTTTTCGGGCGTGGAAGAAGTGCAGTATGGTTCGGAGTGGCTTGAGAATTTAAATACTTTTTTGAACTTACTGCGTCTGGTGGGTGTCGGTATTGGTGGGTTTTTGGCGGTAACGGTGACGACCAATATTGCAAATACCATCCGACTTCATTTTTACAATCGGCGTGAGGAAATTGAAATCATGAAGCTCATTGGCGCAACCCATGGATTTATTAAAATTCCTTTTTTTATTGAGGGTTTGCTGATGGGTGCGATGAGTAGTGTGATCGCGATCCTCCTTCTCTTTTTTCTCTTCGATGTTGCCAAAGATTACCTTGAGGTCTTCTTAGCTTCAATGGGGAGTCTTGAGGGGCTACAGTTTTTGCCGATAAAATTCTTATTGGGGATGATATTGGCGGGAAGTGCCCTCGGTGGTATTGGAAGTTATATTTCCCTGAGTCATCTTTTGAGGTTGCGGAATCCGGATTATGTTACAAAAACGCCTTGAAACAATATTGTTTCCTGTTGGGCTTCTCTTTGCGTTTCTGATTTTTTCAGCCCCTTTGGGGGTGTTTGCAGAGACCGCATCTGAGATGAACCGTCAAATTCAGAAAGAAAAACGCGCCCTTAAAAAAATCGAATCAGAAATTTCAAAAAATCGAAAAAGCGGTTTGGCTGCTAAGAAAAAAGAGCGATCCTTACTGACAGAGATGGAAGCCATGGATCGTCGTCTGACCTTGTTAAAGAGAGAAGCGTCTCTCCTTGAACTGGACATCCAAAAGAAGGAAGGAGAGGCCAAAACTATTTCAGTGCGGATCAAAGCGGTTTCTTCAGATATTGAAACGGGGCGTAAAATTATTCTAGCGCGGATAAAATCAATCTATAAAGAGAAACAGGGCGCTGCATTTAAAATTTTATTTGCAGCTCAGGATTATCCTGACCTATTGCGAAAAATTCAATATTTAAAAATCGTTGCTCAAAAAGAAGACGAAACACTCACGCAATTTAAGGCCAGACAGGTAGAACTTGAAGAGAAAAAAAGCCTTTTAGTCGAGGTGACGGAGCGCATGGTCGCTGACCGAGAGGCCCTGGCCCTGAAGCTCTCCCAGAGCCGGAAGGAACGGAAGAAAAAAGATCGTTTTTTAGCACGGGTACGTAAGGAGAGGACTTTCTTCAAAAGAGTGATTGTGGAGATGGGGGAGTCCTCCAAAAAGGTTCAGGGCTTGATTTTGACTCTGGAGAAGAAAAAAAAGGCGCTTCGTGTTGCAATTCCTGGACGGTTTTCCGCGGCACGCGGTAAGCTGCGCTGGCCAAATGACGGTAAGCTTGTGTCGCGTTTTGGGCGTCAGAAACATCCCCGATTCAATGAGATGATTTATCGGAAAGGGATCGAAATTACACCAGGACAGGGCGGAGAGGTTCGGAGTATTTTTGGGGGTGAGATTGTTTATGCCGACTGGTTTAGAGGATATGGCATGATGGTCATGATTGATCATGGAGAAAATTACTATTCATTGTACGCACATTTGGCACAGCTTCTGGTCGGCGTCGGGGATGAGGTTAAAAAAGACCATATTGTGGGTGAAGTCGGCGGTACGGGTTTATCTGATGGTTCAAACCTATATTTTGAAATTCGGCATCAGGGGAAACCGACAAATCCGGTTTCCTGGCTTCAAAAAAGGCCTTGAAGCATGTTAGACTATCACAGATTTTTGTCCTATGATAAAATAGGGTTGCTTGAGAGGATTGTAGCTTTGTTATATAGATAGGAAAAGACCATTGCAGGAGTCATCTTTGTTATTCCTGCTTCGGGATGTTCTTCGGAGACTTGGAAATGGGGATTAAGAAAAAAATGCGTGTGAGCGTCCTGCTCATGACCACTTTTGCAGTTTTGGCGTTTATGATCTTTTCTGGAGGGGGTTTCCAGCATAAGGTTTCTGCCGAGACCGATGACTATCAGGATTTGAAAGTTTTTTCGGAAGTGCTTTCTGCGCTTAAAAAAAATTACGTTGAACCTGTTGATACAAAAAAGCTGGTCTATGGTGCAGTCAAGGGGATGCTTAATACTTTAGATGCCCATACGGCTTTTATGCCCCCCGAAGTCTATAAAGAAATGCAAGTGGATACACGCGGAGAGTTTGGTGGTTTAGGTCTTCAGATTGCGATTAAGGACAAAGCGCTCGTGGTTGTTGCGCCCATAGCGGATACCCCTGCGGCCAAAGTCGGGATCAAGTCAGGGGACGTGATTTTGAAAGTTGACGAGTTTGTCATGACCGAGGACTCGACCCTCATGGACGCTGTGCAAAAAATGCGAGGACGTAAAGGCACGGCGGTGACCTTGACGGTCAAACGTGCTTCTGAGGTGGAAGACTTAATTTTTACAATGATTCGGGATATTATTCGTATTAAGAGTGTGCGTTCAAGGGTGCTTGAACCTGGCATCGGTTACATTCGTTTAACCCAATTCCAAGAACATACAGCACGAGACCTTTCGGGTGCGATTACCAAGTTGTTGAATCAAGATATTCATTCCCTTGTTTTGGATCTTAGAAATAATCCAGGGGGATTATTGAATGCGGCCAACGATGTTTCAGAACAATTTCTTCAAAATGGTCAACTTATTGTTTCAGTCAAGTCGCGAGAAGGCAAAGAAGATGAGTACATTGCAGGTCGTTCCAGTCGCTTGGATCGTATGCCGATTATCGTCTTGGTGAACGAAGGCAGTGCCAGTGCTTCTGAAATTGTTGCGGGCGCGCTACAGGATTGGAAGCGGGCGGTTGTTGTTGGAACCCAGTCTTTTGGAAAGGGTTCAGTCCAAACGATTTTGCCTCTGTCGGATGGGTCTGCAATTCGTTTAACGACAGCAAAATATTACACGCCAAGTGGCCGTTCGATTCAAAATACGGGTATTACTCCCGATATTATTGTGCGTCCAGAAATTACAAAGCTTGTTCAGTCTTCCCCCATTCTTCGGGAAAAGGATTTAGATCGTCACCTTGAAAATGAAATGGTCCCAGACGCGGACAAGCCTGAGCTAAAAGACGAGACGGATGCATTGCCTACAGACGAAGAAACGTTGGCGGCTCCGGAAGACACCCAATTGAAGAAGGCCGTGGATCTTCTCAAGGGATGGCGTATTTTTAAAGAGATGGAGCCTTCCATTATTTCTGCACAAAAAAAATAGTAATAAAGTAATAGGTTCAAGTAAGATCTCCTTCGCTTTGGCGGTCTTTATTCCAGCCAAAAAAAAACCAAGATCCCCCACTTGATTTTAAGATTTTGATTGTTATATAACTGTTAGCACTCAGCACGGGAGAGTGCTAATCGCTCATAAAACAATGGGCTTTTGTGCGGCTGTCCCCAGGTTTTTTGAATTGAGTAAGTCATCTATTCTTGTCGGATATGCAATCACATCTTTTATGAATGAGGAGAAACAGAATGAGTGCAACGAAAACAGCTGTAAAATTTAGACCATTAAAAGAACGGGTATTTGTCAGCTATGCGGCAGAAGCTGAAAAAACAGCGAGCGGTCTTTATATCCCTGATGCCGCAAAAGAAAAGCCACAAAAAGGCCAGGTTGAAGCCATTGGCAGCGAAGTAAAGGATGTCAAGGTTGGAGAAACCGTTCTCTTTGACAAATATTCCGGGAGCAAGATCAATCTCGAGGATACCGAGTACTTGATTTTGAAAGAAGAAGACATCCTCGGAGTGATCGAGTAGATTTTTCGTTTATTAAATATTGTTAGGAGGAATAAATGGCTAAACAGATTATTTTTGGTGATGAAGCCCGCGCAAAAATTTTAAAAGGGGTTAATCAGCTTACAGCAGCAGTGAAAGCAACACTTGGACCCAAGGGACGAAACGCCGTCATTGATAAAAAATTCGGAGCCCCTTTAATTACGAAGGATGGCGTGACGGTTGCCAAAGAAATTGAGTTGTCCGACCCCTATGAAAACATGGGTGCGCAATTGGTGAAAGAAGTTTCAAGCAAAACTTCTGATGTTGCTGGTGATGGAACCACGACCGCAACGATTTTAGCTCAGGCGATTTATCGTGAAGGGGTTAAGAATCTTTCCGCTGGAGCAAACGCCATGGAGCTCAAACGCGGGATTGATAAAGCCGTGAAGGCTGTCATTAAAGAGTTGCACAAAGCTTCCAAGCCTTGCCAAACCCCAAAAGAAATCGCGCAGATTGGAACAATTTCTGCGAACAACGATTCAACCATTGGTGAACTCATTGCTGAAGCCATGGGAAAAGTTGGAAAAGACGGCGTGATTACCGTTGAGGAAGCAAAGAGTGCGGAGACAACGCTTGATGTTGTCGAAGGCATGCAATTTGATCGTGGCTATATTTCCCCCTATTTTGTCACTGACTCAGAGCGCATGGAAGTTTCCTTGGAAAATGCCTATATTCTGATCAACGAAAAAAAGGTTTCTTCAATGAAAGATTTGCTGCCTGTCCTAGAGCAGGTCGCAAAATCAGGCCGTCCCTTGCTCATTATTGCAGAAGACGTAGATGGCGAAGCCCTCGCGACCTTGGTGGTCAATAAATTACGTGGCACCTTGAATGTTGCAGCGGTCAAGGCCCCGGGTTTTGGTGATCGTAGAAAAGCCATGCTTGAAGATATCGCAGTTTTAACCGGTGGTCAGGTCATTTCTGAAGACTTGGGTCTCAAACTCGAAAGCATTAAAGTCGAGGACTTGGGCGAAGCGAAACGCATTACCATCGACAAAGACAATACCGTCATCGTCGAAGGTGCGGGCGATACCGGCAAGATTCAAGGCCGTGTAAAGCAGATTAAAGCGCAAGTAGAGGAAACCACCTCAGACTATGATCGCGAAAAGCTTCAAGAGCGACTTGCAAAAATCGTTGGTGGTGTGGCCGTGATTAACGTTGGTGCGGTGACTGAAACCGAAATGAAAGAACGCAAAGCCCGTGTTGAGGATGCCCTTCACGCCACAAAGGCGGCTGTCGAGGAAGGTATCGTTCCAGGGGGCGGTGTCGCGCTGCTTCGTTGTATTTCTGTTTTGGACGAAGTAAAGCTTGAAGGCGACGAAAAAGTCGGAGTTGAGCTTGTGCAGCGTGCGCTCGAAGAGCCCATCCGTCAGATTTCAGAAAATGCGGGTGTTGAAAGCTCGGTGGTTGTGGATCGTGTTAAAAAAGAAACCGGACCTATTGGTTTTGATGCTGCCACTGAGACCTATGTTGATTTGGTCGCTGCGGGTATCATTGATCCAACCAAGGTAACACGCACCGCATTAGAAAACGCAGCCAGTGTTTCAGGGTTGATGTTGACGACCGAAGTCATGATCGCGGATCTTCCCGAAAAGAAAGAAGGCGGAGCCCCTGCCATGCCTGATATGGGTGGCATGGGTGGTGGTATGGGTGGCATGGGCGGTATGATGTAAGCCCCCCCCCTCCCGAAAATTAAAAGCCCTTCCTTGTGTGATCTTTTGTCAAGGAAGGGCTTTTTTTTGGGGATAAATTGACTTCACCCTCTGATTTTTTTAAAATGCGGCCTTATACTAAAAGGTGATGTTTGTGATTCGAGTGTCATCTCATATAGAATAGGCAAGAAGGAGAAAATATGGGCAGTGCAGTAAATATTACGACAGAGAGCTGGGATAAGGAAGTCATCAAGTCTGATCTTCCTGTTATGGTTGATTTTTGGGCGCCATGGTGTGGGCCCTGTAAAATGATTGCGCCCACGATTGAAGAGCTTGCGGGTGAATATGACGGGCAACTCAAGGTCTGTAAAATCAATACCGACGAAAATCCAGAAGTCTCAAGCCAAAATCAAATTATGGGTATTCCCTCACTTCTTTTTTTTAAAGACGGAAAGCTGTTTGACAAAATTGTAGGTGCAGCCTCAAAAAAACAATTTAAAGAAAAAATAGACGCCATTCTTTCAAAATAAGAGCCTTGTTTTGAGCGAATATGAGCTCGCTCAAAACAAGGTTATTTCTGGAAATGCCCCTTGGTCAATATCAATACACCGTTTTGGGATTGGCTCATAGCATCGATAAATGTTCCCCCAATACTTGCAAGCCGAGCTGCGTGATGCCATTGCTAGTATCCTCTCAGTCAAAATTTACTCGAGTCCTCTGAAGTCTCATGTTAAGAGAGCTTCACATCAAAAACTACGCCATTATTGATGAGATCTCTTTGAGTCTCTCCGAAGGTTTTAATGTAATTACCGGAGAAACGGGCGCAGGAAAGTCCATGCTTGTGGGCGCACTTTCTCTTATTTTAGGAGAACGTTCTTCTCTTGAAGGGATTCGAAAAGGCTCTACCCAGGCTTTAATCGAAGCCTCTTTTGATTCTATTTCATCCGAAAATTTCTCTGAAATGGGCCTGGACGAAGATCTATTTGAGGAAGACATCTTCATTTTTAGACGTGTCTTAAGCACAAAGGGGAAAAGCCGCGCTTATTTAAATGGCAGCATGACGACACTTGCTCAGATGAAAACCTTGGGGCAGCAGCTCGTTGAGGTTCACGGACAACAGGGCCAACACCGTCTGGGAGATCTCAATTGGCATCGGACACTCGTGGACGGTTTTGCTCGTCTGCACAATCAAGCCCGGGAATACGAAAAATCCTACCACCTTTGGCGAGCGCTCAAAGATGAATATGAGCAGCTCAAAACATGCATCGCCACATCAAAAATGGAGTCTGAGGATCTTAGGTCTCAGCTCTCTGAGATTAGTGATGCAGCGCTCAGCATTGATGAAGAAAGTGATTTGCTTCGAGAAGAACGTATGCTGAAGCAATGGGAAATAATTCAGTCTATTGTTTATGGTCTTTATGCACAATTGTCGGATGAGGGTGGGTTTTTATCGCAGATTGATGACGCAGGGCTTGCGCTTTCTGACCTCGACACCATCACGGAAGATGCCGCATCTGAGCTAAGTCTATTAGAGCAATCTCGTATTCAACTTAAGGAGCTTTCAGCCTTACTGCGTGCGCGGCAGCAGCAGGAGGGGGACCAGCCTGAGCGACTAGAGTCCATTGCTTCTCGTCTTTTTTTGATTCAACAGCTTACGCGGAAATATCAGCGTTCTGTGCCTGAATTACTTGATTTTAAAAACGACTTGGAAAAGAGTCTTATCGGTGATTCTGAAGAGTCTTTGAGACTGTCAGAACTCACGCTGAAACTGAAAAAAACAGAAACAAAGTTGCGGGCTCAAGCCGAGAAGCTGAGCAAAGCCCGTGTCGCATCTTGCAGCGCATTAAAAACACGTGTGCAAGCTGAGCTTGCACGTCTCGGCATGGAAAAAACCCGTTTTGAAATCGTTTTAGATCGGACAGATCTGAGGCTTTCCGGTATTGATCAAGTCGAATTTTTGATCGCATTGCCCGGGGAAGTTTTAAGCGGTTTGGCTAAAATTGCTTCTGGTGGAGAACTTTCACGGATCATGCTTGCTTTGAAGGTTGTATTAGCAGAAGTCGATCCTGTGCCGACTTTTCTTTTTGATGAAGTGGATGCAGGGGTGGGCGGAGGCATCGCAGAGCGTGTGGGTCGCCGTCTCCTGGCCTTATCGGCAGGCCATCAAGTGCTTTGTATTACGCATTTGCCACAAATTGCGGCCTTGGCGGATCATCACTATTTTGTCGAGAAAAAGACTTTGGGAGATCGTATCGTGACCTCCCTCGGTTCGCACACTTTCTAAAGAAGAACGGATTGAGGAATTGGCGCGAATGTTGGGGGGGCTTCGTATTACAGAACTAACCCGTCGTCACGCCGAAGAAATGATATCTGCCCGATAGTTGTTTGATAAAAAACGCGTTCTGATGCTTTTTCTGATCCATCGCATGATACTCATTCACCAGTAAAGGAAAAGCCTATGTCCAAACCCATTGTCTTTACAACACGCCTATTGCCGGAAGCGGTCATGGCGAAGCTTCAAGCGGTTTTTGATCTGCGTTTTGATGTAAAGGATTTTCCTTTAAGCAAGGCTCGGATTATTGCAGGTGCGAAAACAGCCGAAGGCATGATTACAATGTTGAGTGATCTCATTGATGATGAGGTGTTCAAGGCGGCCCCCCAACTAAAAATCGTTTCAAATTATGCGGTGGGTTATAATAATATTGACCTTGAGGCCGCAAAAAAACACGGTGTTTCCGTGAGCAATACACCCGGAGTTTTGAGCGAAACGACGGCAGATCTGGCCTTTGCGCTCTTGATGGCAGTCGCGCGGCGTATTCCTGAAGCCAATGCGTGGGTGAAATCTAGGAAATGGTCGGGCTGGGCACCGACAGAAATGATGGGCACGGATATTTATGGCCAGCACCTCGGACTCGTTGGCATGGGGCGAATCGCTCAGGCCGTGGCACGTCGTGCCTCAGGTTTTGGTATGCAAATTTCTTATTTTAGTCGTCGTCAAGTTTCCGCAGCACTCGAAGCAGATCTGGGATTAAACTATCTTCCGCTTTCA